>VEPG01000008.1 GCA_012026975.1 Desulfuromonas sp.
GTGTTCGCCTACATGCCGGAGGTGGTGACCTCCGGCCACCCGCACCGGCGCCTGTGCGACATCACCACCTGGCGCCAGTTCCATCGCCTGGCCGCCTACCTGACCGATTCCTTCGACAGCGGCGACCGCAACATCCTGGTGGTGGCCGGGCTGACGCTCGACCATTCGGTCAAGCACAACACCTTCATTCCGCAGTTCGGTTTCTGGATGGAGCAGGGGCGCGCCCTGCACGCCCGCTACTTCGGCCCCGCCGAACTGAACACCCTGCTCGCCGCCCAGCCGGTCTACCGCCCGCCGCAGACGTTTCTCGAATACGCCGGGGTGAGCCGGCCGTAGGCCGCTATGATGCCCACTGCATCTCAAGTTTGCGGTGGTTTTTTACACAATCCTGAAGGTAGAGATTGATCAGGCTCTGGTAAGGGATGCCGGCTTCCTCGGCCATTTGTTTGAAATACTCGATGATTTCCGGTTGAAGCCGCAACGTGACCTGTTTTTTCAGTTGCTTCGCATATGGATTGCGTCGTGATTTCAGCTTCGAGAGATCATATTCCTTTTTCATGGGCTCACCTCGGGTAATGTTTAGCCTCGTTTGCGGTTGCCCTTCTGGCAGAGATGATCCTGATGGTCGCGTTCTCCGCACGATAGCAATGGCAGATCAGCAACGGTTTCAGAGAGGCGCTCAGCCCCAGCAGCAGAAAGCGGGCTTCCCACTCTGAATGCTCGTCGTCATAAAACTCAACTGCTTCCTCATCATAAAAGACCGTCAGCGCCTCCTCAAAAGAGACCCCATGCTTGCGCAGATTGGCGGCAGCCTTAAAATCATTCCATTCGAAGCGCAGTTCATTCATAACTACAATATATTTACATTGTAATTTCGTCAAGCAGGCGGGTGGGCTTGGCGACACGCCGTAAACGGGCATTATTCATTCGCCACCCTCAGCGCCACGCGCTGCCATCCCACCGACACAGGGTAAAATGCCCGGGACGGGTTGCGCTCAAGGCAAAGGCTTGGGTGCCGTCGGCCAGGTAGACGGCCCCAGGGCCCATGGAGCTGTATCCCTGCTGGTCGAACTTGAGACAGGGCCGGCCATTGCACGGCGCATAGTCGGCGGTACCGAAGGTGATGGCGTCCGTCGGCGCTCCGGCTTGATTGCTGCACGCCTTGCGATCAATCCCCGCACCCCAGCCGAAGCGTACCGCCGGCGGCAGTTCACGGGTCCAGATCCGCCGGGACTCCCCCTCCTCCGGCCGGCCGTCGCCATCGGCATCCTGCCAGTCGAACAGGACGTAGCGCTGCGCGTCCGGCTCGAAGACCAGAAAACTTCGTGCCGTCACCAACGCTCCGCCGCTGAAGACGTAGCCCCCGCCCCGTTCGGCACGGGCCTGGGCTTCCTTGAAATCCTCGAGGACCTGCTGGGCTCCGCGCCACACCTGCCAACGCTGCAGGACCTCCGCGGACCCCCAGGTTCCGGCCGTCAGCAGAATGCCGATGATGGCCAGCACGATCAGCAGTTCGATCAGCGTTATGCCACGCATGCCGCCGGCCATTGTCATCGCACCCGCCACGAGAGGACTCTGACCCGGCCAGGAGCGGCGCTTCCCGCCGCCGGCAGGGGATCACCGTACTGTTCGACCTGCCCCGCCAGGGAAACCGTGACTACGGCGCCCGAGACCACGACCGGTCCGCCGGACGGCGACCCCGCCAGAACGGTACTGCCCGAAAGCGTGCCGTCGGCAGCCATCACCAGCAGCCGGCCTGCGGTTCCTTCCGCGCCGGTGCCGACGCCAAGGTAGCTCCGCCCGAAACGGTCAAGGACCGGGGCGCCCCACAGTTTCTCCCCCGGCGCCAGCGGCTGCGTCCAGAGCAGCCGGGCGCTTTCCGCCAGGATCTCCACGGCGTAAACGGCGTAGCCACGGTTGTCGGCAACCTCGTCAGCGCCGGTCCCGAACAGCACCAGCCGGTCGCGGACCGCCAGCCCCGCGCCGATCGGCTCGGCAGTTCCACCCGGCGTCTGCCACAGCGGTCCGCCGCCGCGCGGCGCGCCGCTCTCCGGATCGAGCACCCACAGCCGCCCGGCGAGGTCGCCGAAGACGACGCCGGCGACCTCGCCGTAGCTGGTGGTCAACAATGACGGCAGCGAGGGTGGCGCGGCAAGTTCGGCCGCCGCACCCCCATATTGGCTGGAATATCTCCACAGCAGGCGGCCGTCGAGCAGGTCGAGGGAACAGGCCAGCACCCCGTAGCTGCCGGCGCGCGGGGCGGGGGTTCCCTCCGCATCGATCCGGCCCGAAGTGCCAAAGGTCAGGAAGACCCGGGGTGCGGGGTTGGCCCACCCCCCCGTCCATCCCAGCGCCGCACCGCGCGACCGCCCCGGGCCAAGCTCCGCCAGAGCGGTTTCCCACAGGAGCCGCGGCGCACGGGGATCGGTGACATCGAGGGCAAAGACCACCCCCCGGTTCAGAAGCTGTACGCTGGCGGTCCCGACCAGGATGGTGCGCCATTCCCGAAAACCGTCGCCGTCACTGTCGACGAACAGATCGCTGACAACCGGAGAGCCGTCGACATGCACGGCCGGCGGCGCTCCGGGCCGGTCGAACGGCTGAGCCCGCAGATGAGGGAGCAGGCTCCCCGGCAGGTAAGCCCACAGTTCCCGGCCGCACTCGACCGCCGCGTGATCGTAGCCCGCGCCGACAGGCTCCCGGCGACCGGCCAGGATCGCATGCAGCAGACCATCCTCCGCGCCGACATAGAGCAACTGGTCGCGGTTGACAGCAGTGACCGCCATCGAACCGGCCCCAACCAGGGTTGGAGATGAACGGCTGATCGCCCCCAGCCGGTTGAGACGATCGCCGCTCCCCGCCGGCTCGGCCACCGAGGTGCCGAGCCGACCGCGCACGGCGTTGATCAGCGCCGCTGCCTCGGCGATGCTCGCGGCACCAAGGAACGGCCGCAGCGCATGAGCCGCCCGTGCTTCGAAGCTCAGCAGCTGGTAGCCCTGCGCGGCATCGAGATTGGTAAAGATCAACCGCTGCCCGGAATTGTCGTTGAATTGCGGGGGCAGGGACGCAATTCCGGGATCGGTCAACGGCGGCAAGGCGGCGCCAGGCACGGGAACCCATTCCGCGGCATCCCACAGGCGAGCCCGTCGATCGCCGCTCAGGGTAAAAGCGCGCAGATGACCGACCCGTTCGGCATCTTCATAACTGGCGACATAGAGAATGCCGTCCGCGACCACCGCCGCCGTGGAGACAACTTCCCGGGGCTCGGCTGTTAAATCAAGGGCATGACCGAGTGCCGGCGGCAGCGGGATCAGCAGCAACAGGGCGTAGCGGCATAATGACAGGTGAACTTTCCTCGCCATCTCCGGTTCACTCCCGCAAGTGAAAGGTGGTCACCGGAGCCGACCACGGTTCGGCGAGTCCGTCCACGGGCGCCTGCCCGCTGCGCCAGGCGTCGCTGCCGCCCTGACGGTAGCCGGTGGGCGTGCCGGCATCGAACCCGCACAGGCTTTCGACCAGCACATCGGGGCCGTTGGCCGGGCGGGCGCGGGCGAGGACCAGCAGTTTCAGGTCGTTGTCGCGCCGCGGGTCGGCATCGCCATCGGGGTTATCGCGCAGGTAGATATCGACCGCTACGCCACCGACCACGGTGCTGAAGGCCGGCGTGTCCGGATAACGTTCTCCGACGGGGGCCCCGGCAAGGTAGTTCGCCCATCCTGATGACGCCGGATAGGTTGCCGCCAGCCGATGCCGGGCCCATTCAATGCCAGCCCCGGCAGCCTGCAGCGCCTGATCGCGGGCTCCGGCGAGAGCCACCCCGCGGGTGGCGCGGATGACCTTTTCACTGAGCATCAGCGCCAGCACCAACAGCAGAGCCAGCAGAAAGAGCACGGTCACCAGTGCCATGCCGCGTTCACGGCAGCGCATGGTTTTTCACCTCGATCATTTCACTGACCGCTATTCGCCGAAAGGCATCGTTGTAGGGACCGTAACCGCGATTGCCCAAACGGTAGATGTCGCGGTCGCGATAGTCATTATCGGGGCGCAGGTCGCGCACCAGCAACGACACCCGGATCCCGCGCACGGCCCGCGGATCTTCCGGGACATCGACAATCCGGCCGTCGGCCAGCAAATATTCGAACTGCAGACCGTCGACGGCATCGTCAAGAATTTCATCGCTGGTGAAATCGTCGCAGCGCAGGCGGTTGAAACCGCCGGAGGGAGAAAGGTGATAGCGGTGGGCACGCAGGCCGAGTAGTTCGGTGCCCGCCGGCACCGGCACCGCCACTCCGTCAAGCAGCTGCAGCGACTGACCGGCACTGCCGACCGGATAGCAGGTGCGGTGATTCGCCAGCACCACGTGGCTGATGGCTTCCGGTGCCGGCCGGATTTCGCGCGAAGAACCCGGAGACTGGTTGGGACGCCGATCAAGAAGGAGCGAGAGCGCTCCGGCGCCGGCTGGCTGAGAGAGCTGCAGGGGAGGGAAAAACGATTCCGCCTTGATCACAGTCAGCGCATCATCATTCCCTGTGCCGCCGTCTTCGGGGAGCAGGGCCTGCGCCAGCGTTTCGACCGGATTGCCCGGAACGCTGTCGTGCACCACCATGGGGGGTGCGCCACTGGCCCGCCGCGGGGCCGCTCCGACCTGGAAGGCCGCAGTGCGCAGATCGTCGCCAAGAAAGCGCAGCAACCGGCCGGCCCGGCCCTGCAGATCGGTACGGCTGACTTCGGCCAGACCTCGGGATTGCAGGGAAAAAACCGCCGGCAGCACGATGGTGCCGACCAACGCCGCCAACCCCATGGCCACCAGCAGTTCCACCAGGGAATGCCCGCGGCAGGCAAGACCGGTCATGGTCGGGAGCGGATGGTCTGTAATAGATAGCGGTGGGTCTGACCGGCGGCCTGCCAGTTCGCGGTGACGGTCAGACGGGTCTGTCCCGCTTCAGGCAGATCGACTTCCACGGTGTTCACCACCTGGATGGCCCCGCCACCAAACGGCAGGCCGTCAAAGGCTGGCAATGCCCCGTAATCGGCAACCTGGAGGGCGGCCATCGACTCTCCGGCCAGGCGCCGGGCCTCGCCATGCAAGGCATTGCGCTGACCGGTCCGCATGCCGCTCAGCAGCAGTGGCACCAGCCCCATACTGGCAATCAGAAAGATCGCCAGTGAAACCATCACCTCAACCAGGGAAAATCCTTGCTGACGATATCGCGACCAATGCATCGCCCCCTCCACAACATGGCATAATGGCAAAAGGTCTCTTGCCAGCAGAGCAACCCCTCACCCCATCAGTCCCCGGTCCGCCAGGCTGACGTAGCAGCCGCGGCCGATGATCACGTGATCGAGGACCCGCACCCCCATCAATTCTCCGGCTTCGCGCAGGCGACCGGTCAGTTCCAGATCCTCGCGACTCGGGGTCGGATCGCCGGACGGATGATTATGAACGAGGAGAACTGCCGCCGCCGATTCACGAACCACCGGCGCGAAGACCTCGCGCGGATGGACGATACTGGCGTTCAGACTCCCCTCGGAGACTCGGACCTCGCGCAGCAGACGGTTTTTGCTGTCGAGCAGCAGGGTCAGAAAGACCTCTTTGCGGTAGTCGCGCAGGCGCTCGTGGAAATGGGCAAAGACCTCGCCGGAGGTAGTGAACCGTTCGCCGGGACGCAGCGGCGTGGCCGCCAGCCGGCGGGCCAATTCAAAGACCGCCAGCAGCTCCGCTGCCTTGGCCGGGCCAATGCCGGCAACCGTGCGGAGTTCCGCTGCCGTGGCTGCAGCAAGGATCCGCAGCGAACCAAAACGGGTGAGCAGTTGGCGGGCAAGATCGAGAGCACTGGTACGAGGGGAGGAATGCCCGGTGCGCAGGATCAGGGCGAGCAATTCCGTGTCGCCAAGGGCCGCCGGGCCGGCATGCAGCAACTTCTCCCGTGGACGATCGTCCACGGGCCAGTCCTTGATGCGGGACATCGTCCCCTCCTCGTGCGGCAGGGCCGCCAGATCAATGCAGAAAGTAAAGCAGGGCAACCCAATAACATAAAATTATTTCATGATTCAAGACTAATTTTACGGATTGCGTAAACGATATCGACACACAAACAACAGGGACCGGCCCTTGCGGGTCGGTCCCTGTTGTCAAAACGCACGCCGTGGTCAGCGCGGCGATGAGGCGGACTGTCCCTCTCCCTTGAGCGGCGACCCCCAGAACGTGCCAAGCACTTTGCGGTCGCGCTCGCTGATGATCGCTCCGCGCTCGATCATCCTGCGGAGCAGAGCATCAAGGTCGGCCTGATTGCGCATGGCCGCATCGACCCGTTCGCGGGTATGGCAGATCGTGCAGCGCTTCTCGATGATCTCCTGAAAGGTTGCTCCTCCCTCGAGACGAGGCGTTTTTCCCGGCGTCGCTGATACGGCAGCTCCCGCCGGGGCTCCCGTCAGGAGCGCAAGCAGGCCGAGGCCGAGGAACACTTTATTCGCGGACATAGGTGTCGATATCGGTTTCATGAACCATCGCCATAAGATGAGCGTATTCCGATTCGATGAGGGCGAAATGGTTCTCGGTTTCCACCGCCATCCGTTCGAAGACGCCGCGCACCGCGGGATCGACGATCTTGGCGGCGGTCAGGCGCAGGTTCTTGGCCAGATCTTCCTCTTCCTGCAAGGCAATCTGCATCGCCTTGCGCTCATGGATGTTCTCGTTCAGCGCCTTCTCCAGCTGGCGCAGCATGGCATGCTCGGTTTTCGCCGGGCGGGCCATGAATTCGTCGAAGGAACCGAGATCCTTGCCGGGGTAAATCTTGAAAAAGTGCCCGGCGTGCTCATGTTCTTCCTTGGCGAGCAGGTCGAAGACCTTGCGGCCGCGCTCGTTTTTGGTCAGGGCGGCAGCTTTTTTGTAAAAATCCATCACATCCTTTTCGGTCTGGATGGCGAGGCGGATCGCCTCCTGCATGTTGAATTCCTGGGTCATGGCTTTCTCTCCTTTGGCTCAAGTCGGGTTTTGTATGACAACCATGTCGGTTGACTGCACTTGAGAACGTTTTACCAAGAGATTACCGTGCTCTTCACGTCTGTCAATTTTCCCGACAACGGATGAATTCAAGGGGCCGTCCCGGCGCTTAAGCGTTTGATCCAGCGCTCAAGCACCGCGCCACTTTTCTCTGGCAGGTTGAGAAAACGCAGGCCCATTCCAGGCTCGAATTTTCCACCCCGTTCGAAGCGGCGCTTCCAGACCACCTCACAGCGGCACTGCAAAACGAACGGATCCGGGGGTGGGAACGTCACCTGCAGGTCGAACTGTTCTCCGGGTTCGCGCGGGCTCACCGTGGCAATGAATACCCCCCCGCGGCTGATATTGCGGGCATAGCCGAAAAAGGTTTTGCGCCCGTCATCGCAGGGCAGCTTCTCGACGATCAGCGGCACCCGCAGGTTGCTGCGCGGATCTTTCTGCTCCACCGGGTATCCCGGCTTTTTCTCGTTGTCCATGATCGACCGTTCGTTATGGCGTTGGCAAGCGTCCGCATATTATCACAGCTTTTCCGCTTGGGAGCGAAGAAACCATGCGCACCACCGGCTTTCCTCGCGGCGCACTTTCTGCTATAACGCACTGGATGCCGCACGGCACGCCACCATCATGCCCTTGACGCCACCCAGAGAACCTCTCCAGCCAGCCGAACCGGTGATCCTGCCGCGCGCCGCGCACAGCATCTCGCGCAGCCGGATCGATCCGCATTCGCTGCAGGTCCTTTATCGCCTCCATCGGGCCGGACACCTGGCCTACCTGGTCGGGGGCGGAGTGCGCGATCTGCTGCTGGGGCGCACCCCCAAGGATTTCGATGTCGGCACCAACGCCACGCCGCAGCAGGTCAAGCGGCTGTTCCGCAACTGTTTCCTGGTCGGCCGGCGTTTCCGCCTCGCCCACGTCCGTTTCGGGGCCGACGAGGTCGTCGAAGTCGCCACGTTCCGCCGCCAGGCGACCGCCGACGACCTCCCCGAAGATCCCGGCGACCACCATCTCCTGGCGGAAAATGTCTTCGGCACCCCGCGCGAGGATGCCTTCCGCCGGGACTTCACCATCAACGCCCTGTTCTACGACATTGCCACCTTCAGCATCATCGACCATGTCGGTGGACTGGCCGATCTCGAAGCGCGCCGCCTGCGGGTCATCGGCGACCCGCTGGTACGCTTTGCCGAGGATCCGGTCCGCATGCTGCGCGCCCTGGAGTTTGCCGCCCGCCTGGATTTTGCCCTCGACACGACTACCCGCGAAGGGATCTATGCCCGCGCAACCCTGATTGCCGAAGCGGCACCGGCAAGGATCCGCGAGGAATTGCTCGAACTGTTCCGCCACGCCGTGGCCGGCAAGGTCCTGCGCCAGGCTCAGTCCTGCGGGTTGCTCGAACCGTTGCTGGCCGGTTACGAGGGAGACGAGGTGACCTTTGCCCTGCTCGACCGGCTCGACAGCCGCACCCGGGCTGGCGTCAAAATCAGCGAGTCGCTGGTGCTGGCCGCCCTCTTCCTCTCCCGCTTCCTGCGCCAGTGCCCGCCCAAAACCGAGCTTCCCATCGGCGAGGTCCTGGAGTTGGCCAACCTGGAGCTTGACCTGCACTGCGGCTACTTCCGCATCGCCCACGGGATTCGGCATCAGGCCCGGGAACTGCTGGTCGGCTGCTATCGCTTCGGCCGCGGTCGCGGGCATCGCGGCGAGCGGCGCTTTCTGCAGCACCCCGCCACACCACAGGCTCTCGAGTTGTTCAACCTCTGGATCGAAGCCAGCGACGGTGACCGGCAGCTGTCCGCCGCCTGGCACAACGCCCTGCGGCAACCGGACACGCCCGCGCCTGCCAGTGCGGAACACCAGGGGGCGCCACGCCGGCGCAGACGCGGCGGCCGCCGGCGGCGGCCGGCTCCTTCCTCCTAAATCTTCCTAAGCAACGCCTTCAATCGAGCCACTTCAGCTGCGTTCAGCGGCTGGTCGCGAAATACCGCGCCGTGGTAAATCCGGGCGAACTCACGGCAGGCATCGCTGTCGAGCCGCGCCGCCAGTTCGTTCAATCCCAGACTTTCAACCATGACCGTCGGCCCCAACCGGCGGCGGGCACGGAGTTGCAGAGCCGCCAGCAAGCGGGCTTCGCGACTGGGGCGGCGACGGGCGATCAACAGCAGTACGGCGCCGGCTCCCACAACCAATCCTTTGCCAATCACCGCCAGGTTTTTTTTCCAAACGTCAAAAAAATCCACATCGCGCAGTCGTTCGCGCGTTTCGCTCAACAACGTCAGCTGCCGGGCCAAATCGAAGACTACGACCATCTGTACCCAGTGGTAGTTCAGAGTATCGGAAAGCCGCTGCCAGGAACTCAGGCCGCCGCGTACCGCACCCAGAGCGGTACCGGCGTTGCTGGCCCACAGGCTCGGATCGACCCGCCGCCATACGTCGCCGTCGGTGAGCACTTCCACCCAGACGTGGGCGGTATCGTCCGTCACCAGGTAATAGCCGCCCAGGTCATTGTATTCACCGCCGTAATAGCCGCCGATCAGCCTGGCGGGGATCCCCGCCAGGCGGGCCAGGGTGACATAGGCCGCGGCGAAGAACTCGCAGTAGCCACGGCGCTTTTCAAAGAGGAAGGCATCGATCGGGTCAGGACCGCCTGGAAGATCATCCTGCGCATAGACCAACCCGCGCTCCCGGAAGAATGCGGCCAGGGCCGCCAGTCGTGCGGCGCTGGCCGGGCCGCTGGTGGTAATCTGCGCTGCCGCTGCGGCCAGCCGCGGGGAGACACGCTCGGGGACCGTCAGGTAAAATGCCCGCGCGTCCTTAGCGTTTACCTGAAGGTCGGCACCGAGGGAAGTCTGTACCGTAAAGCGGAAGCGCTTGTTATTGGACACCGGCGTGCGGAACACCTGATCCGGACTTTGCTGGCTGCGGACGCCGCTGAGCAGCACAGGCCGGTCGAGAGTGACCAGATAGGGATCCGAACGCGGCTCGGGATAAATGGTCAGCGTAACCGGACGGCCGCCTGTCAGTCGCGACGCCCCTTCGCTGGGCGGGTCTTCGCGAACCCACTGGCTTCCACTCGGTTGGTTTAGCACCAACACCCGCCAGTAGCATTCCTCCACCGGCAGTTCCGGTCCCTCGGCTCGGAAAGCCAGCGACTTGACCGTCGACAGTTGGGCAAAAGCCCCCGGGCGAACGCTTTCGGCCAACCCAGCCACCGCCTTGCCCGCTGGATTGAGAAAATTCCACAGTGGGCGGTCGGTACGCGGCAGAATGACAAAAAAGCCGAGCATTAGAACCAGGGAGGCAGCCGGCATGATCAGCGCGATGCGGATCAGTCGCCAGAAGTCCCGGCGCGGTATCGCCAACCGCGGATCGGTGACGAAGACCGTCAGAAGCACCAGACTGACGGTGACCACAAAGATTAGCAGCACCAAGTAGAGGAAGAAACCTATCTCCAGCGACAGCAGCGACGAACTGGCCAAAATAAAAAGGGCAAGAACAAAGATCTGCAGGTAATCGCGCGCCTGTTTGCTGGTGATCAAACGCACGGCCAAAAGGATCACCAGTGCATGCACAACCGGCGTTGTCACCTCGTTGAGAGTGATGTGCAGGAGGTACCAGATAACTCCGATTAGGGCCAGCAGGGTCGCCGGCAGGGACGGGAGCAGGTAACGGCCGCGTCGATCGCACCAGATCCCACCGGTCAGGGCGGTGATGACCAGCAACAGGACCGGCCGGTCGAGAAACGGCGCGACCGGCACCAGACAAATCACTGCCGCCACGGTGGTCAGAATATTAAGCGGCGTCTTGATCGCGACCATACAGGGCCAGAACCTTCAGCAGGCGGAGCTTGTGGGCACGGCTGCACGCCGGCGCAATCTCGGTCGTCCCTGCGCGCAGGCCAACCGGCCGGCCGGCGCGCAGGAAACGCCCGACCAGCCAGCAGGCGCCGCGCAGCCGCTCTTCGAGCCCCGCTCCGGGCAGCTCGGCCAGATCGAGCATGACCGGGGCGCGTGCGGGAGCGCTCAACTCCTTGACCTTGAGCTGATCGTGGCGGGCGCTGAGTTTCCAGTGGATCAGCTTGAGCGGCTCGCCGCCGCGATACTCGCCGATCCGGCTGACCTCCCCCTCGATGCCGCGCTGCCGGCTTTGGCGAAGGCCGCGCTCTCCCGCGGGGTCGGGCCGCGCCCCTTCGGGACACGGGCGAGGGGTAGGGAAAACCAGCACCGGCTCGGCAACGGCCAGGGTCATCCGCCGGATGAAGAAGTTGATCGGAAAGCGCGACCTGACCTCGAGAATCGGCAAGGGTTGGTGTCCACGGCCGTGCAGGGTGGCCGGGAGCGGCTTGTGCTGCGCGCCGCCCGGCTCGACCAGGGGAAAGAGCACGCGTTCGCCGGCAAGGGTGACTTCCATCAGACAGACCGGCAGGAAGCGCCGCCGATTGACCAATTCGATGCCAAGCAATGTCGGCACGCCGTCGTACACCTCTTCCGGGGGTGCGCAGCGCAGTTCCAGGCGCGCCAGGTTCCAGCGGCCGAGGAAACCGGAAACCGCCATGAAGCCGAGCAGCGCCGAAACCAGCAGGTAGAGGAGGTTGTTGCCGGTGTTGACTGCCGCGAAGCCGAGCAGGAGGGTCATGGCAATATACAGCCCCCCGGCGCGGGTCAGCGTCAGGCCAAAGGTACGGGCGTGGTGTCGAGCAGCGATTGCAGAATCTCCTTGCGGTCGAGGGTTTCGTGCTCCGGGCGCAGGATCAGGCGATGGGCGCAGACCGGTATGAACAAGGCCTTGGCATCCTCGGGGAGGACGTGATCACGGCCGGCGAGGAAGGCACTGGCCCGCGCCGTATCGGCCAGATTGATGGCCCCGCGGGTCGAAACCCCGGCCGTCAGCAGCGGGTGCTCCCGGGTGGCGGTGGTCAGCCGGTAGATGTATTCGACAATTTTCGGGGACAGGTGCACCTCGCCGCGCACCGCCTTGCGGGCGAGTTGAAGCTCCTCGGCGGAGATCAGCGGGGCGATGTCGAGGATGTCGTCGCGGATGCTGCCGGCTTGGATGATCGCCTTTTCCATCGCCTCCGGCGGATAGCCGATGCCGGTGGTCACCAGGAAGCGGTCGAGCTGCGATTCCGGCAGCGGATAGGTGCCGACCTGTTCCACCGGGTTCTGGGTGGCGATCACCATGAACGGCTCGGGGAGCGGATAGGTCGTCCCCTCCACCGTCACCCGCCGCTCCTCCATGGCTTCGAGCAGGGCGCTCTGGGTTTTGGGCATGGCCCGGTTGATCTCGTCGGCCAGCACCAGGTTGCTGAAGATCGGTCCCGGCAGAAACCGGAACTGGTTCTGGTTGCGGTCGAAAATCGACAGCCCGGTGATGTCCGAGGGGAGCAGATCGCTGGTGCACTGGATCCGGCCGAAGGAGAGACCCAGCGCCTTGGCCATGGCCAGAGCCAGAGTGGTCTTGCCCAGGCCGGGGATATCCTCGAGCAGGATGTGGCCTCCGGCCAGCAGGCTGGTCATGGTCAGCTTGACCGCCTGAATCTTCCCTCTCAGGTAACGGTCGGTCAGGGTGTCGATAACCCGAAGGACCGGGATGCGGGGGTCGTCAGCCATGAGAATCCTCTCGCGGGAAAGTGACGGGGCGTCCTGAGTTGACGCTCCGGTGACGCTATGGTTAAATTCTACCCCATTGTAAGGGAGATAGCATCCGGATGTTGACCGCCTACCTCGGATTGGGAAGCAACCTCGGCGACCGCCTCGCCTTTCTGCGCGGTGGGCGCGACAGCCTGTTCAACCGCTTCGACATCGTGCTGCTCCGTGCCTCATCCGTTTACGAAACCGCCGCGGTTGGCGGCCCCGCCGACAGCCCGCCGTTCCTCAATGCCGTATTGGAGGTCGAAACGCCATTGACCCCGCGCGAGCTTTTGGCCGCCTGTCTTGCGGTGGAGGATGAATTCGGCCGGACACGATCAACGCCGTGGGCGCCGCGCACCCTCGACATCGATTTGTTGCTGTACGGCGGGGCGGTCGTCAACGAAGCCGGCCTGCGGATTCCGCATCCACGTCTGCACGAGCGGGCGTTCGTTCTCACCCCCTTGAACGAACTCGCCCCCGACCTGCTCCATCCGCTTCTGCTGAAAAACATCCGCACCCTGACCGATGAACTGCCGCTGATCGTCAGACCGGCGCCGCTGCGTCTGAGCTGGTGACCGCATGTTCGTACGGCTGATTATCTGGGCGCTCCTCGGCTTCATTATCTACACCATCGCCAAGGCCGCCATCCAGGCCTTTCACGCTCCGGCGCCGCCACCACCGGAGAAGAGCCGCGGCGGCGAGACGATGGAGCGCGACCCGGAGTGCGGCACCTTCGTGCCGCGCGGCGACGCGGTGCAAGCCACCGTGCGCGGCAAGCAGTACTGGTTCTGCTCAACCCGCTGTTGGGACGAGTTTCTCAAGAAGAATTGAAACAACCGCTTGTAGGGGCGGGGTTTCCCCGCCCATGGGCGCGGCGACCGCGCCCCTACGATTGATATCAACGCTCATCGTTCAGGAGACTCCCCATGAAATTCTTCATCGACACCGCCGACACCTCTGAAATCCGCGCCGCCCTTGAACTTGGCCTGGTCGACGGGGTGACCACCAACCCTTCGCTGGTGGCCAAGACCGGCCGCGACTTCCACGCCGTGCTCAACGAAATCGCCGCCCTGGTCGATGGCCCGATTTCCGCCGAAGTGGTCGCCACGGAATGCGCCGCGATGGTGGCCGAGGCGAAAGTCCTGCATGCCATCGACCCGCGGCACATCGTGATCAAGCTCCCCCTGACCGCCGACGGGCTGAAAGCGACCAGGCTCCTCTCCACGGAGGGGATCCGCACGAATGTCACCCTGGTCTTCTCGCCGCTGCAGGCGCTGCTTGCCGCCAAGGCCGGTGCTACTTATGTCTCCCCGTTCGTCGGCCGCCTCGACGACATCGGCCACATCGGCATGGACGGCGTCGAGCAGATCAAGACGATCTTCGACAACTACGGCTACACCACCGAGATCATCGTCGCCTCGGTACGCAGCCCGCTGCACGTGCTGGAAGCCGGGCTGATGGGCGCCGATATCTGTACCATCCCCTATGCAGTCATGCTGCAGCTGATGAAGCACCCGCTCACCGATATCGGCATCGAGAAATTCCTGGCCGACTGGGCCAAGGCAAAGAAGTAGCCGGTCGGCAGCCTCCCCGCGCAACGACAAAGGCACGCGGCCATGACTCTTTTCTCAAGGTTGATCGCTCGCATCTGCCTGGCGGTCTTGCTGCTCCTCCCCGCCGGGCAAGCATTGGCCGGCAGCGTCGGCTACCATCCCAACGGACAGGTCCAGTGGGAATACCTCTACCAGGACGGTCAGGTGCGCGAAGCAAAATGGTATGACGCGCAGGGGCGGCTCAACGCCCGGATGATCTTCCGTGACGGTCGGCAGGCCATGAGCGAGGGGTACCGCGGCGACGGCTCGCTGGAGTGGCAGCTCCAGGTGCTCGCCGATGACCGTCAGGAGATCACCCGGTTCGGCACTGGACGTCGTGTCGAAATGCGCTACGGGATCGCGGCCGGACAGCCCGACGGTCCGAGCCTTCTCTATTATCCGAACGGACAAACACGCCAGATGGTGACGTTCCGCAAAGGGATACCACATGGACCGGCACGCACCTATTACGATAACGGTCAGGTCGAAAGCGAATATGCCTATCGCGACGGCCAGCTGGACGGTACCTATCGGACCTTTTCCCAGGAAGGGCAGCTGACGGCTGAACACTTTTTCGACAATGGCCAGTTGCACTAACCGAATCAAATAATGTTTTACGACTACTGACTTCTCCGATATGATGCGACGATAATTTCCCCGCCCTTTCCGGGGCGGATCAGGTTGCCGCCCGGCGCGGCGATTTTTCTTCGACGCAGGAGGTCACGCAATGAGCTTATCTTCCAAACAGGGCCGCTGGCTTCGGGGCGGCCTGACCCTGGCGCTGCTGCTGTGCGCGGCAGCCCCCGCGGCCGCCTTCCAGTTCACCCTCGGGGACGTGCAGGGGAGCCTCGACACCACCGTTTCCTACGGCCTGAACTGGCGGGTCGCCGAACCGGACAAGGAGATCATCGGCATTGCCAACGGCGGCAGGGCCTACTCGGTCAACGGCGACGACGGCAATCTCAATTACAAGGACGACGACTACTTCAGCAAGGTTTTCAAGATCACCAGCGACCTGGAGTTGAAGTATGAAAATTTTGGACTGTTCCTGCGCGGCACCGCCTTCCGCGATTTCGTCAACGCCGGCGGCAATCTCGAACGCACCGAACTCGAGGGCGACGCTCTCGACCTGGTCGGCGAGAACGCCGAACTGCTCGACGCCTTCCTCTGGTGGGACTTTGAACTGGCCGGCATGCCCGGCACCCTCAAGGTCGGCAATCAGGTGTTGAGTTGGGGGGAGAGCACCTTCATCCAGAACAGCATCAACACCATCAACCCGGTCGACGTCAGCAAGCTGCGCATCCCCGGTTCGGAACTCAAGGAAGCACTGAAACCGGTCGGCATGGTTTCGGCTTCGTTGGCCGCCAACGAATACGTAAGTTTCGAAGGCTTCTATCAATACGACTGGGAGAAAACCGAAATCGACCCCGTCGGTTCATACTGGAGCACCAGCGATATTGCCGGTGAAGGGGGAGACCGGGTTCTGCTTGGCTTCGGCCAATGGTCCGATCTTGGCACCACTTGGCAGGGACGGGTTATCCCCACGCCGGTGACGGATTCACACTTCAACATGGTGCCGCGCGGGGCAGATGTTTACGCAGATAATGACGGGCAATACGGTTTTGCCATGCACCTTATGGTGCCACAAGCCAATAACACCGAATTTGGCTTGTTTTATATGAATTATCACAGCCGCCTCCCGATTATCAGTGCAAAAACCGGTACAAGAACTGGCAGAAACAGAACGGTAACGGCAGGGACAGCCGCGCAGACTTTTTCCGCAGTACTTCCTCCCAATCCGACTATCCCTCAGTTTGTAACCGCGGTGAACACCGCCATAGTCAATGGCACCAACACGGGGGTAGCGCTAGGCCTGAACCCGGCAGTGGCACAGTCAGTGGCCACTGGGGCGGTTAATGCGGCGACGGCTGGGGGAGGGACCTTGGCCAACGCATACGCGTCGAACGAATATGCTCAAACAGCCCAGTATTTTCTTGAATATCCTGAAGACATTCAGCTCTTCGGCTTGAGTTTCAATACCCAACTGGAAGGAAGCGGGGTCGCCCTGCAGGGGGAAGTCTCCTACCGGCGCGATGTTCCCCTGCAGGTTGATGACCTTGAGCTACTGTTTGCGGCGCTCGGACCGATTAACAACAACCTCGCCAAGTTCAATCAGCTTGCCAACGTCAATGATGCAACCAGTCACGCTTCTCCCTATGAGCAGACTCTGGACGGATACAAACGTCTGGATGTAACCCAGATCCAGGTCACGGCGACCAAGGCCTTCGGGCCGATGATCGGCGCGGACCAATTCACGCTGGTCGGTGAGGTCGGCCTGACCCACGTACACAACATGCCCAGCAAGGACAAGCTGCGCTTCGAATCTCCCGGCACTTACATCAGCGGCAATCAGGCTCTGGCCGGGGCCCATGCCCCTACTGCCGCCGGCAAATACGAAGACTCCAGCGCCTTTGCCGACGCCACCTCCTGGGGCTACCGCGCCGTGGCCAAACTCGACTTCAACAACGCCATCGGCGCCGTCAGCCTGTCGCCGCGCGTGGCCTGGGCCCACGACGTCGACGGTAACTCGCCGAACCCTGGGGGCAACTTCCTCGAGCACCGCAAGGCTGTCACTGTCGGGCTCGAAGCCAACTACCAGAATGCCTGGTCGGCGGACCTGAGCTATACCGACTTTTTCGGCGCCGGCCGCTACAACCTGATCAACGACCGCGATTTCATTTCCTTCAACGTCAAGTACTCCTTCTGAGCCACCGGGAGCTCCTATCATGACCAAAACCATTTGGCAGACCCTGCTCGCCACCGCCCTGACCATGACTCTGGCCGCCCCCGCGCTGGCCGGGATTTCCGCCGACGAAGCCGCCCGGCTCGGCAAGGAACTCACTCCGCTCGGCGCCGAGAAGGCCGGCAACAAGGATGGCAGCATCCCCGCCTGGGACGGCGGCATCACCGCGCCGCCGGCCGGCTACAAGAAGGGGCAGCACCATCCCGACCCATTCGCCGCCGACAAACCGCTCTTTACCATTACCGCCGCCGAGGCCGGCAAATACGCCGACAAGCTGACGGCCGGCCAGCAGGCGATGCTCAAGCTCTACCCGAGCTATAAGATGAAGGTCTTCCCGACCCGACGCAGCGCGTCGGCCCCGCAGCGGATCTACGACGCCACCAGGAACGCAGCGGTCAAGGCCCAGTTGACCACGGGCGGCAACGGCGTCACCGGGGTGACGGCCGGCATCCCCTTCCCGATTCCGAAGAGCGGCGTCGAGGTGATCTGGAACCACATCCTGCGCTGGCGCGGCAATGCTTTCGAACGCAACTTCGGGGTGGCGCCGCTGACCCGCGGCGGCGACTACACCATGGTCGAGTTCAACGAGAAGGGAGACTTCCGCTATAACCGCGAGGGGATGACCGAGGAGAAGCTCGACAACATCATCGCCATGTTCAAGCAGGAGATCTTCGCCCCGGCGCGGCTGGCCGGCCGCATCCTGCTGGTCCACGAGACCCTCGACCAGAACAAGGAGAACCGCAGCGCCTGGCTGTACAACCCCGGCCAGCGCCGCGTGCGCCGCGCCCCCAACGTCGCCTTCGACAACCCGAAGGAGGGAGGCGACGGCCTGACCACCAGCGACACGGTCGACATGTATAACGGCAGCCCGGAACGCTACGACTGGACGCTGGTCGGCAAGAAGGAATTGTACGTCCCCTACAACAGCTACGCGCTGCACAGCGACAAGCTGAAATACAAGGACATTCTCACCCCGCTGCACCTCAACCCCGAGCATCTGCGCTATGAACTGCACCGCGTCTGGGTGGTCGAGGCCAAGCTCAAGACGGGGATGCGCCACATCTACCAGCGCCGCGTCTTCTACATCGACGAGGACTCCTGGCAGATTCTGGCGATGGACCAGTACGACAGCCGCGATCAGTTGTGGCGCGTCTCCGAGGCCCACTGCATCAACTACTACGAAGTGCCGACCTTCTGGAGCGCGGTCGAGACCCACTATGACCTGCAGTCGGGCCGCTACATCGCCATCAACCTGACCAATGAGACCGCTCCGTATAATTTCGACGTCAAGTTCGATGCGACGGAATTCACTCCCGACGCCTTGCGGCGCGAAGGGAAGCGCTGACCATTCGAGAGGCCTTGGTTGAAAACGGCGGCCGGTTTACCCGGCCGCCGTTTTCCTGTATACAGATGTCGCCATGACTCCCCGCATCCTTCGACTCCAACTGCTGTGGGCAGCGGTTGCCGCAGCCCTGCTGTTCGGCTCCGGTCCCCTGCATGCCGCCGAGGCCGAACTTGCGCCGCTGGCAAGCCAGGCCCTGCTGCTCGATGGCCAGGCGATCGGCAACACCCTGATCGCGGTCGGCGAACGCGGACACATCCTCACCTCCCTCGACGCCGGGCGTTCCTGGCAGCAGCACCCGGCACCGACCCGCGCCACCCTGACCAGCGTCTTCTTTACCGATGCCCAGCACGGCTGGGCGGCCGGACACGACGCCGTGATCCTGCGGACCGTCGACGGCGGCACCACCTGGCAGAAGGTCCATGAGGATTTCGACAGCGGGCCGCTTCTCGACCTGTGGTTTCGCGACGCCAGCACCGGTTATGCCATCGGGGCCTACGGGCTGTACCTGATGACCCGTGACGGCGGCGCCACCTGGGAATCGCTGACGATCAGCGACGAGACCGGAGCCGAGACCGACCTGCATTTCAATCAGCTGCGGGCCCTTGCCGACGGGCGCCTGATCATTGCCGCCGAATCCGGGCGCCTGCTGCTTTCGTCGGACAACGGCCGCAGCTGGAAAAGCCTGCCAAGCCCCTACGAAGGATCGCTGTTCGGCACACTGCCCTTCGGCAACGACCGGCTGCTGGCCTACGGCCTGCGCGGGCATGTCTTTCGCTCTCCCAATGGGGGGCGCAGTTGGCGGCCGATTGCCGCCGGGACCGAGGCAATCCTCAACGATGCCATCCAATTGCGAGACGGACGGCTCATCGTCGTCGGCCTGGCCGGAACCGTGCTGATCAGCAGCGACAACGGCGAACACTTCACCTTGCGGCAGCAGCAGGACCGGGCCGGTTTCGTCAAGGCGGTGGAAGCCGTCGACGGCGCCCTGATTCTGCTCGGCGCCCAGGGCGCCCGCCGGCTTGAACTGTCCGCGACAGGAGGCTTGCCATGATCGGCAACAGCTGGCGCGACCGGCTGGCCACGGCGATCTTCCGGCACCGGGCGCTGATTCTCATCCTCTTCCTGCTGGCCACCATCGGCTTTGCCGCAGCTACGGTCCGGCTGCGCATCGATGCCGGCTTCGACAAGATGCTGCCGATGCAGCACCCGTACATGCAGACCTTTGCCCAGTACCGCGAGGCCTTCGGTGGCGCCAACCGGGTGCTGGTGGTGGTCATGGCCAGGGACGGCGACATCTTCACCCCGGAGTATTTCGAGACCCTGCGCAAGGCGACCGACGCGGTCTTCTTCCTTCCCGGCGTCGATCGCAGCCGGGTACGCTCGCTCTTCACCCCCAACGTCCGCTATACCGAGGTGGTGGAGGAGGGGATCGCCGGGGACAACGTGGTGCCGGCCGATTTCCAGCCGACCGCGGAGGGGCTGGCGCGGGTCCGTCAGAACATCCTCAAGGCCGGGATCATCGGGCGCCTGGTGGCCAACGATTTCCGCGGCGCACTGATCAGTGCCGAACTCCTCGAGGTCGACCCGGCTACCGGCAAAAAACTCGACTACCTGGAGGTCGCCCGCCAGCTTGAGGCAACGCTTCGTCAGCCGTTCAGTAATGAACGGACCAGCGTGCACATCATCGGCTTTGCCCAGATGGTCGGCGACATCGCCGCCGGAGCCAAGCGGGTGGTGCTCTTCTTCGCGCTCGCCTTTCTGGTCACCGGCGCCCTGGTCTACCTGTTCACCCGCGCCCACCGGGTCAGCGCCCTGCTGCTGGTCTGTTCGGCAGTGGCGGTGGTCTGGCAACTCGGAGCATTGACCCTGCTCGGCTACGGCATCGATCCGCTGGGGATTCTGGTACCGTTTCTGATCTTCGCCATCGCCGTCAGCCACGGGGTGCAGATGATCACCGCCGTACGCGCCGAGATCTTCGCCGGCTCCACCAGCCTGGAAGCGGCGCGCAACAGCTTCAGCCGCCTGCTGGTCCCCGGCGGCACGGCCCTGCTCACCGATCTGGCCAGTTTCGTTACCATCCTCCTGATCAAGGTTCGCGTCATCCAGGAACTGGCCATCGCCGCCAGCCTTGGGGTGGCGGCGATCATCCTGACCAACCTGTTGCTGCTACCGATCCTGCTCTCTTATGTCCCGTTTCCGGACGACTACCGCCAGCGCCTGGAACGGCGCATCGAGGCGATGGATCGCATCTGGCTGCGGGTCGCCCTGCTGGCCCGACCAAAGCCGGCCATGGCGGTTCTGCTGGTGGCCGGGATCCTCGCCGGCTACGGCTGGTGGCGGGGGAACGACGTGCGCATCGGCGACCTGCGCCAGGGCGTGCCGGAACTGCGCCCCGACTCGCGCTACAACCAGGACATTGCGACCGTCACCGGGCATTTTTCCATCGGCGTTGATCTGCTCACGGTGATTGCCGAAGCCAAACCGGACGGCTGCACCGATTACACCACCATGGAGACCATTGACCGTTTCGCCTGGCGGATGCAGAACACCCCCGGGGTGCAGTCGGCGATCACCCTGCCGCAAATCGCCAAGCAGCTCAACGCCGGCTGGAACGAGGGAAACCTCAAGTGGCAGGTGCTGCCGCGCGACCGCCAGACGCTGGTCGAGGCGGTCCAGTACATCCCGACCAGCAGCGGCCTGCTCAACGATGACTGCAGCGTCATGCCGGTCATGCTCTTCACCACCGACCACAAAGCCGAGACCATCGACCGGGTCATCGCCGCCACCGAAAAGTTCGAAACCGAAGAGAAAGCCGGCCCGGTCCGCTTCCGCCTCGCCTCCGGCAACGTCGGGGTGATGGCCGCCACCAACCGGGTGGTCGATGCCGCGCAGTTTCCGATCCTGCTCTACGTATTCGGCGCGATCATCGCCCTGTGCCTGCTGACCTTCCGTTCCCTGCGCGCCACCGTAAGCATCGTCCTGCCGCTCGGGTTGGTCTCCATGCTCGGCTATGCCCTGATGGCCGAGTTGCATATCGGCCTTAAGGTCTCGACCTTGCCGGTGGTGGCCTTCGGGGTCGGCATCGGCGTCGATTACGGGATCTACATCTACAGCCGCTTCCAGGCCTTTCTCGACGAAGGGCAGACGATCTACAACGCCTACCACGAGACGCTGAAGATCACCGGCAGCGGCGTGCTCTTCACCGGCATCACCCTGGCCTTCGGCACCGCCACCTGGATCTTCTCCCCGCTCCAGTTCCAGGCCGACATGGGGGTGCTGCTCACCTTCCTCTTTCTGGTCAACATGCTCGCCGCGCTGATGGTGCTGCCGGCACTGGCGAGTTGGCTGTTGCGCCTGCGGCGATGAAAAACGCCCATCCGCGGCGTTGCCCTTGCTCTCGTCGCTGCAACAACGTACCATAGGGTACGCCTCGCTCCTCGACTTGCGGGCGCCTGGCACCCGGGCATTTTTGATCGCCATCTGACAGCACCGCCATACCAAGCTGAAAATTGCTTCACTCCCCGTTACCATTCCTCCATTTGCACGCTACAATATTAATGAGTGCCACGGCACTCTCACCTTCTTTCAAGGGAGGCCGTCATGCCAACCATCCGCCGCGTGGGCGTGCTGGGTGCCGGAGTCATGGGGGCGGCCATCGCCGCCCATCTGGCCAATGCCGGCTGTGAGGTGCTGCTGCTCGACCGGGTTCCCGACACCCTCGGCGACGAGGAAACCGCACGCGGGTTGAGTCTCGACAACCCGGCCGCACGCAACCGTTTTACCACCCTCGGCATCGAGCACGCGCTCAAGGCCAAGCCGGCGGCGTTTTTCCTCCCTGGCTACGTTGACCGGATTACCCCCGGCAACTTTGCCGACGATCTCCCCCGGCTGAAAGAATGCGACTGGGTCCTCGAGGCGGTCGTCGAGCATCCGGGGATCAAGGCGCAGCTGCTGCAAAGCGTCGCCCCGCATCTTCGTGCCGATGCCGTCTTGACCACCAACACCAGCGGCCTGTCGGTCAGCCGCCTGGCCGAGACGCTGCCGGCTGATCTGCGTCCGCGCTTTTTCGCCACCCACTTCTTCAACCCGCCGCGCTACCTGCGCCTGGTCGAACTGGTGCCTCACCCGGCCACCGACCCGGTCCGGCTCGCGGCCATGAGCGATTTCCTGCGCCGCCGGCTCGGCAAAGGGGTGGTGACCTGCAAGGACACCCCGAACTTCATCGGCAACCGCATCGGCCTGTTCAGCCTGCTCAACGCCATGCACCACATGCAGGAATTGGGGCTGACCATCGCCGAGGTCGACGCCGTCGGCGGCCCGGCCACCGCCCGCCCGAAGAGCGCGGTGTTCCGCACCGCCGACCTGGTCGGCCTCGATACCCTGGCCTTCGTCGCCCAACACTCCTACGAACTGCTCCCCCACGACGAAGCCCGCGAACTCTACCGGGTGCCGGCGTTCCTGCAGACACTGCTCGACGCCGGGCGGCTCGGCGACAAGAGCGGCGCCGGCTTCTACCGCAAGGAGCAGAGCGCCGATGGTAAACGGATCTTCGCCTGGGACTGGCGGACCGGTGAATACCAGCCGACCGTCAAACCGGCCTTCCCCTGCCTGGCCGCCGCCAAACAGATACCCGATGCCGCCGGCCGTCTGCGCGCGGTGCTGGCCGGCGACGACCCCGGCGCCCGCTTCGCCTGGCTGACGCTGCGCGATACCCTCATCTACGCGGTCAACCGCGTCCCGGAGATCAGCAGTGAGATCGCCGGCATCGACCGCGCCATGCGCTGGGGTTTCGGCTGGGAGCTCGGTCCCTTCGAGATGCTCGACGCCATCGGCATCGACACCTTTGCCGCCAGAGTGGAACAGGACGGGGTCGCCGTGCCGGCGGCACTGCGTGACATGTCGACCTGCTACCGGGTGGCGGGCGGGAGCGAAGAGCAGTTCAATCCGAAGGAACGCGGCTACCAGCCGGTCCTCGACGCTCCGGGCGTCATCAGGCTCGAAATCATCAGGAAAAGCGGCGGGGTGGTGGCCAGCAAGCCGGCCTGCTCGCTGCTCGATATCGGCGACGGCGTCTTTGCTCTCGAGTTCCACGGCAAGCTGAACACCATCGGCGCCGACGTCCTGCAGATGCTCCCCGAAGCGCTGGCCCGTGCCGAAAACGAAGGGGTGGCCCTGGTGGTCGGCAGTCAGGGGGCCCAGTTCTCCGCCGGCGCCGACTTGATGATGCTGGCCTTTGCCATGCAGATGAAGCAGTTTGCCGAAATCGAAAAAATGGTGCGCGCCTTCCAGAATGCCACCCTGGCGCTGAAGTGCGCCCAAGTGCCGGTGGTCGCCGCGCCTTACGGGCTGACCCTCGGCGGCGGGTGTGAATTCACCATGCATGCCACCGCGGCGCTGGCCCACGCCGAAACCTACATGGGCCTGGTGGAGATCGGCGCCGGCTTGCTCCCCGCCGGCGGCGGCACCAAGGAGCTGGCGCTGCGCGCCGTGCAGACCGCCAGCGCCGCCGGGGCCGATGTCGGCCCGTTCATCCTGCGCGCCTTCCGCACCATCGGCCTGGCCCGGGTCTCCACCTGCGCCGACGAACTGTTTGCCATGGGACTGCTGCGCGACGGCGACCGGGTCTGCATGGACCTCGACGGTCAGCTCGGCGCGGCCAAGTCCTTCGCTCTGGCTCTCGCGCCGACCCACCGCCCGGCCCGGCCGGCGACCATTGCGGCACCCGGCCGGAGCCTCGCCGCCAGCCTGAAAAGTTCGCTGTGGAATCTCGAACAGGGGGGCCAGGTCACCGCTTACGAGCGCCAGATCGCCGGCAAGGTCGCCGACATCCTCTGCGGCGGCGACGTTCCGGCCGGCACCCCGGTCTCCGAACAGTATCTGCTCGACCTCGAGCGCGAGGGGTTCCTCTCCCTGTGCGGCGAAGCCAAGACGCTGGAGCGGATCGGCCACCTGCTCAAGACCGGCAAACCATTACGGAACTAGGAGACCAGCATGTCGACAGCCTATATCCTCGACGCCTGCCGCACCCCGGGGGGGAAGGCCCACCGCGGCGTCTTCCGCCACACCCGCCCCGACGACCTGGCCGCAGCAGTGATCCGGGCGCTGCTCGAACGCACCGCCACCGACCCGACACTGGTCGACGACTTGATTCTGGGCTGCGCCTTTCCCGAAGCCGAACAGGGGATGAACGTAGCGCGCATCGCCGCGCTCAAGGCCGGGCTGCCGGTCACCGTGCCGGCCCAGACGGTCAACCGCTTCTGCGCGTCCGGGCTGCAGGCCATCGCCAGCGCCGCCGAGCGGATCATCGCCGGGGGCGCCGACTGCATCGTTGCCGGCGGCACCGAATCGATGACCCTGGTGCCGATGGCCGGCCACGCCTTCCGTGCCAATCCCGCCCTGGTTGCCAGCTGGCCGGAGGTCTATGCCGGCATGGGGATCACCGCCGAGATCCTCGCCGCCAAATATGCCATCGACCGTGCGACCCAGGACACCTTCGCCATGGAGAGCCACCGCAAGGCGGCCGCCGCGCAGGCCGCCGGACGCTTTGCCGCCGAGATCGTCCCGATCGAGGCTGAATTGATCGTAACCGAAGCAGGACGCCCGGTTTCCCGAAAAATGCTGGTCACCGCCGACGAGGGCATTCGTCCCGACACGACGGTCGAGTCCCTGGCGAAACTCAACCCGGCCTTCAAGGTCGACGGCACCGTCACCGCCGGCAACAGTTCGCAGATGACCGACGGCGCCGCCGCGGTGCTGGTGGTTTCGGAAAAATTCCTGAAACAGTGCGGCACACCGCCACTGGCACGCTTCCTCGCCTATGCGGTTTCGGGGGTCGCCCCGGAGATCATGGGGATCGGCCCGGTGACCGCCGTGCCGAAGGCTTTGGCGTTGGGTGGGTTGACCCTCGGGGAGATCGGGGTGGTCGAACTCAACGAAGCCTTCGCCGGGCAGGCCCTGGCGGTGATCGGGGAACTCGGACTCGACCCGGCGCGGGTCAACGTCAACGGCGGGGCGATCGCCCTTGGCCACCCCCTCGGCGCCACCGGCGCCAAACTGACCGCTACCCTGCTGCATGAACTGCCGCGGCGTGGGGCACGTTACGGCATGGTGACCATGTGCGTCGGTGGCGGCATGGGCGCCGCGGGAATTTTCGAGCGACTCGAACGCTGACGGGCAGTTCCTGTGAAGGACGTGCTACGCCGGGGCAGCGCTGTTCCGGCGTACTTTTGTAACGGTCACACAGCCTTGGTATTATTTGAGATATTTATCAGACTATTTGTGGTATTTATGGCGCAATAGGGGAGGTTGTTACCTTGCGCCTGCGTGTTTTCCTTATCGAGCCAAACGATGCCATCAGCGGATCGCTCGAACTGTTTCTGGAAGAGCTGGGCCATGAGGTAGTCAGCTCCCCGACGGCGGAGAGTTGCCCACATTTCCATGCCGCCGACCAGACCTGCTCCCGGCGGCAGCCATGCGCCGATGCCGTCATCCTCGGTCAGCACCTGTCGAAAGTGAAGGGGATCGAATTGATCGAACGGCGGGCGCGCGGCGGGTGCCGGGGAATGGTCGCCAACGTCGCCCTGCTCTGCCTCCCCTGGTCCGACAACGACCGGCGCCGCGCGGAAGCACTCGGCTGCCGCTATTTCGAAACGCCGCTGCACTTGAATGAACTGGCCGACTGGCTGCAGCTTATCGCCCAACGCACCGATCCGCAGCGCCAGCTTGCCCCGCTCTCGCACCAGGCCGTCGTCAGCGTCCCTGCTGCCGGCGTAAGGTAATCGACTCCCCGCCGATCCCCCAGTTGTCGGTTTCCACTTCATCGATCACCACCACCGTGGTCGCCGGATTCTTGCCGAGCACGTCCCGCAGCAGTTCCGTGACCCCGGCGATCAGTTGGGCCTTCTGTACGGCCGTGGCGCCTTCCCGCGTGATCTTGATGTTGACGTAAGGCATCCTTATTCTCCTCTCCGCACTAGTAACACGAATTCTTGATTCGTAAGATTTATCCTCTTGACACCTTCCGTTGGCTGGCAGCATAGTAACACGAAACATATTCTTGTGTTACAAGGTGATTTCAATGCGCCTGATTGCAATCCTGCTCTTGCTGGCACTGAGCTGCCCGGTTGCCGCACTCGCCCAACTTGCCCTGCTCACCCCTTCCGACGACATTATCAGCCAAGAAGCACCCGTTGTCATCACCCTGCATCTCGGCCTGTTCGATCCGCGGGGACGGCAAGCCCTGGAGGTTGCCAAAGCGAAACGCTTCGGCGTGCAGCATCTCGGTGAGGAAACCAATCTCCTCGGCGCGCTCAAACCCGTCCAGGAAAAGAATGCGACCACCTGGCTGGCCGAATTCCCCGTAAAAAGTCCCGGCGACTATACCTTCTATGCGGAACAGACGCCGCGCTGGGACACCGCGGAGGAGGAATTTCTGATCCCTCTCGCCAAGGTTTGCGTCAACGCGCTGGCGCTTGAAGAAGGGTGGGACGAACCGGTCGGCCTGGAGGCGGAAATCGTCCCCCTGAGTCGCCCCTACGGTCTGTGGAGCGGCAACCTTTTCAGCGGCCAGGTCCTCCTGAACGGCGACCCGGCCCCCTACGCGGCCATTGAGGTCGCCTGGTTCGGTCCTTCCCCGGAGACCTCCGCAACCCTCTCGGCCGCGCCGCCGGCCTGCCGCGTTCAGAAACTCCGCGCCGACGCCAACGGCATCTTCCATTATGCCATGCCCCGGGGCGGCTGGTGGGGGTTTGCCGCCAGCCTCGATGCCGACTGGACAATAAAAAAGGACGGCGAGGAAAAACCCGTCACCCTTGTTACCAGCTACTGGGTCCAGGCCCGGGAGATCAAATAGGTTCCAGCCATGCACATGGCCGACGCCCTCCTCTCGCCCGCCGTCGGCGGCGCCATGCTGGCCGCGACCGCCGGCACCATCGCCTGGTGCTCCTCGAGGGTGCCCCGGGATCTCGATGAATACAAGGTGCCGTTGATGGGTGTGCTCGGCGCCTTCGTCTTTGCCGCACAGATGATCAACTTCGCCATCCCGGGAACCGGCTCCAGCGGCCACATCGGCGGCGGCCTGCTGCTGGCCATCCTGCTCGGCCCTCATGCCGCCTTTCTGACCATTGCCTCGGTCCTGTTCATCCAGGCCCTCTTTTTCGCCGACGGAGGGCTGCTCGCGCTGGGATGCAACATCTTCAATCTCGGTTTTTTCCAGACCTTTATCGCCTATCCACTGATCTACCGCCGGCTGGCCGGCCGCCAGCCGCGCCAAAGCCGGCTGGTCCTTGCGGCTATCGTCGCCGGGGTGGTCGGCCTGCAGCTGGCCGCCTTTGCCGTCGTGCTGGAGACCACCGCCTCGGGGATCTCGGCTCTGCCGTTCAAGGCCTTTGTCCTGCTCATGCAGCCGATTCACCTGGCAATCGGCGTCATCGAGGGACTGGCGACCGCAGCGATCATTGCCTTTGTCCACCGGGCCCGTCCCGAGCTGGTCGAGAGCACCCTGGCCGGGCGGCCGTTGGGCAGTCTGCCGATTCGCGGCATGCTGGCCGCCTTTGCCCTGGCCGCCGTTCTGCTCGGCGGCGTGGTCTCCTGGTTTGCCTCGACCCAACCCGACGGGCTTGAATGGGCCATTGCCAAAGTCACCGGTGATACTGAACTGCCGGCGCCGGCACATCCGCTCCATCACACGCTGGCAGCCATCCAGGAGAAGCTAGCCATCTTCCCGGGTGACACCGGTCAGTCCGGTTCTCCCGCGCCGGACAATCCTGCCGGACGGATCGATAATGGCCTGCCGGGCTTGATCGGAGGACTGGTCACCCTCGCCACTGCGGTTCTAACCGGCCTGCTCCTGAGAAGCTGCGCCCGCCGGGCGTAAGCGTTGCCGATGCTCGCTATCGACGGCACCCTTTTCGACTTCAAGCGCCTCGACCTGCTGGCCATGCGGGAGAGCGCCGTGCATCGCCTTGACCCACGCGCCAAGGTGCTGACCACCCTGGTCTTCATCGTCTGCGTGGTTTCCTTCGGCCGCTACGAGCTGGCCGCCATGCTCCCCTTTTGCCTCTTCCCGATAGCTCTGCTGGCCTTGGGCGATCTGCCGGCCGGCTACATCGCCCGCAAAGTGCTGGTGGTGATCCCCTTTGCCGTCATGGTCGGCCTGTTCAACCCGCTCTTCGATCGGCAGGTCATCCTGCAACTCGGCCCGCTCGGCATCTGGGGGGGATGGCTCTCCTGCCTGTCGATCGTGGTCCGGGCCCTGCTCACCGCCGCCGCCGCCATCGTGCTGGTGGCGGTGACCGGGTTCCCGGCGATCTGCGTGGCGCTGGAGCAGCTGGGGATGCCACGGGTTTTCGCGGTGCAACTGCTCTTTCTCTATCGCTACATTTTTGTTCTGACCGACGAGGGGGGCCGGGTGGCACGGGCCCGCCAGCTGCGGTCCTGCGGCAACAAAGGGATGGGGCTGCGCCACTTTGGCCCCCTGTTGGGCCATCTGCTGCTGCGCACCTGGGAGCGGGCCGAGCGGATCCATATGGCGATGCTGGCCCGCGGCTTCACCGGCGAAATGCATGCCCGCCGCCGGGGACGCTTCGGCGCCGGGGATGTCCTCTTCGTGCTGGGCTGGTCCGCCCTCTTCGTCACCTTCCGCCTCTATAATTTCCCCCAGCTTCTGGGGATGCTGCTGCTTGGGAGCTAATACAGGACACCCGCCATGAGCCATCACATCGTCGAAGTCAAACAGTTGCGTCATGTCTACCCCGACGGCACCGAGGCCCTGCGCGACGTCTCGTTCCGGATTCATCACGGCGAATCGGTGGCGATCATCGGCGCCAACGGAGCCGGGAAGTCGACCCTGCTCCTGCACCTCAACGGCTACCTCCCGGCCACGTCCGGCACCATCCGCATCGGCGACCATCCGTTGAGCAAGGAGACGCTGAATGAAATCCGCCGCACCGTGGGGATGGTCTTCCAGGATCCCGACGACCAGCTGTTCATGCCGACGGTCTTTGATGACGTTGCCTTCGGCCCTCTCAACCAGGGGTTGACGCCCGCCCTGATCGAGCAGCGCGTCACGGATGCCCTGGAGCGGGTCGAAGCCCGGGAATTGCGGAACAAGCCGCCCTACCACCTCTCCGGCGGCGAAAAAAAACGCGTGGCCATCGCCACCGTTCTCTCCATGCTCCCCGAAATCCTGGTTCTCGACGAGCCGACCGCGGGTCTCGATCCCCGCGCCCGGCGCCAGTTGATGGCATTGCTGCAGGACTTCCACCATACTCGCATCATCACCAGTCATGACCTCGACATGGTCCTCGAGTTGTGCGAACGCACCATTGTCCTGCACCAGGGGATGGTCATGGCCGATGGCCCAACCCTCGAAATCTTCGGCAACGAGACGCTGCTCGCCGCCTGTCACCTGGAAAAGCCGTTCTCCATGCAGGGCTGCCCGGTCTGCTCCCCCAAGGCGATCCGTCGCCTCCCCAAGCCACAGCCGCCCCTGGTCCCTCCCCATGGTGACCGTCAGCATGATCATGCACATCACCTCCACGACCACGACCATCACGATCACTGATCTGGTAGAAATTTTCAATTTTAGTAAAAATTTCCCCTGGTTGTTTTTAGTTAGACAAAAAATTATTGGCGCGTTACCGTGGCGTTGGTTGACAAGCGGGCATTTGCGGGCAACGTTGTATCTGCCGCGCATCCATCAAACGTCCCGACAGCCGTCTGACAAGGAGGCAAACCGTCATGAATATTCATGAGTATCAGGCCAAGGAGATCCTCAGCGGTTACGACATCGCCGTGCCGCGCGGCCGGGTCTGTCTGACTGCCGACCAGGTCGAGCGCGCCGCCAAGATGATGGGCGGGCACTGCGTGGTCAAGGCCCAGATCTATGCCGGCGGCCGCGGCAAGGCCGGCGGTGTCAAGGTGGTCCATCATCCCGAGCAGGCCCAGGAACTGGCCAAGGAGCTGTTCGCCCGCAAGCTGGTCACTCCGCAGACCGGCCCCGAGGGGTTGCGGGTGCGGCGCATCCTGGTCGAAGAGGCGGTGGAGATTGCCCGCGAGTTCTACCTCTCCATCACCCTCGATCGCGGCGCCTCCCGTTACATCCTCATCGCCTCGGCGGAAGGCGGGGTCGAGATCGAGGAGGTCGCGGCCAAGACTCCCGACAAGATCCACAAACTGACCATCGACCCGCTGACGGGACTGCGCTCCTACCAGGCACGCAAGATCGCCCTGGCTTTGGGGCTGACCGGGAGCCTGTGCGAGGATTGCGTCGAACTGATCCTCAGCCTCTACCGCGCCTGCCTGGAGAAGGACTGCGCCCTGGTCGAGGTCAACCCGTTGGTGGTGACCAAGGCCGGCTGGCTGATGGCAATGGACGCCAAGATGTCCTTCGACGACAACGCCATCTACCGGCACCGCGAGTACCCGGACATGGTCGACTACTCGCAGCTCGACACCCTGGAGATCACCGCCGGCAAGTACGATCTGGCCTACATCAAGCTCGACGGCACCATCGGCTGCCTGGTCAACGGCGCCGGGCTGGCGATGGCCACCCTCGACGTTCTCAACGAGTGCGGCGGCAAACCGGCCAACTTCCTTGACGTCGGCGGCGGCGCCAGCCGCGAGAAGGTCGCCGAGGCGTTCAAGATCATTCTCCAGGATCCCGACGTGAAGGGGATCTTCGTCAACATCTTCGGCGGCATCATGCGCTGCGACGTCATCGCCCAGGGGGTCATCGAGGCCGCCAACGAAGTGCACTGCCCGCTGCCGATCGTGGTGCGCATGGACGGCAGCCAGGTCGAGGAGGGGAAACGGCTGCTGACCACCTCGGGACTCAACGTGCAGTGCGCCGACAACCTCGGCGATGGTGCGCAGCGCATCGTCAAAATGCTTGGCTAAAGGCAAATGGTCAAAGGTCAATGGAAAATCCTTGGCCCTTAGCCTTTAACCTTTTGCCGCCTTTAGGAGAAAAATATGTCCATCCTGCTCAATAAAGACTCGAAGGTGCTGGTCCAGGGGATCACCGGCCGCAGCGGTCTCTTTCATGCGCGCATGTGTCGCGAGTACGGCACCCAGATCGTCGCCGGGGTCACCCCGGGGAAGGGCGGCGTGCACGTCGAGGGGATTCCGGTGTTCAACACCGTCGAGGAAGCGGTGCGCTACACCCAGGCCAACGTGTCGATGATCTTCGTGCCGCCGCCGAGTGCCGCCGACGCCATCCTCGAGGCTGCCGACGCCGGGCTGGAACTGGCGGTGTGCATCACCGAGGGGATCCCGGTGCGCGACATGGTGCCGGTCAAGCGCATCCTCGCCGACCACAAGATGAAACTGGTCGGCCCCAACTGCCCGGGACTGATCACCCCTGAGGAGAGCAAGGTCGGGATCATGCCCGGCTATATCCACAAGAAGGGGAAGATCGGCGTGGTTTCGCGTAGCGGCACCCTCACCTACGAAGCGGTCAAGCAGCTGACCGACGCGGGGCTCGGCCAATCGACCTGCGTCGGCATCGGCGGCGACCCGATCATCGGCCTGAACTTCATCGACTGCCTCAAGCTGTTCAACGACGATCCGAAAACCGAGGCGGTCTTCATGATCGGCGAGATCGGCGGCAGCGCCGAAGAGGAAGCCGCCGAGTGGGTCAAGGCCCACATGAAGAAGCCGGTGGCGGCCTTTATCGCCGGGGTCACCGCTCCGCCTGGGCGGCGCATGGGCCATGCCGGGGCGATCGTTACCGGCGGCAAGGGGAAAGCCGCCGACAAGATCGCCACCCTGCGCAACTGCGGCGTGAACGTGGCCGACAGCCCGACGCGAATGGGCGAGGCGATGCGGCAGATTCTGGAGAAGGGGAAAAGTTGACTTTCACACTGCTCTGCTCCTATCATTTGCTGAGAAGTTGACGTGCATCATCGCGACGGCCGGATTTTTCCGGCCGTCCGTTTCAGGAGCATGAGGATGTCCATCCTGCGCATCCATCACTATCCCGATCCGGTTCTCAAGCTGAAGGCTGAACGGATCACCGTCTTCGACACCGAGTTGCGTGCCTTGGCCAGCCACATGCTGGAGACCATGTATGCCGCGCCGGGGGTGGGGCTGGCCGCCCCGCAGGTCGGGATCAGCCGGCGGCTGATCGTGCTCGACTGCTCGCCCAAGGACGGTGACCGGCAGCCGCTGGTTGCCGTCAATCCGGAAATCCTCGCCCGCGAGGGGGAGTGCTGTGAAGAGGAAGGGTGCCTGTCGGTCCCCGAGTATTACGCCAAGGTGGTGCGCAGCGAAAAGGTGCGGGTGCGCTTCCAGGAGATCGACGGCACACCGCGCGAAATCGAGGCCGACGGCCTGTGGGCGATCTGCTTCCAGCACGAAATCGACCATCTCGACGGCATCCTCTTCGTCGATCGGCTCTCCCCGCTCAAACGCAGCCTGTTCCGCAAGAAGTACCAGAAGATCCAGGAACAGCGGCAGGAGCAGTTGTGATCGCTGCCGCAAGCATCCGCACCGTCTTCATGGGCACGCCGGAATTCGCCCTGCCGACGCTGGAGGGGCTGTTCGCCGCCGGGGTCGACCTGGTCGGCGTCTACACCCAACCCGACCGGCCCAGCGGCCGCGGCAAACAGCTGACCCCGCCACCGGTCAAACAACTTGCCCTGGAACACGGGATTCCCGTGTTCCAGCCGCTCAAGCTGCGCCTCCCCGAAGTGGTCGAGGAACTGCGGGCGCTGGCTCCCGACCTGATCGTGGTCGTCGCCTACGGGCAGATTCTCCCCAAGAGCGTCCTTGAGATCCCGCGCTACGGCTGCATCAACGTCCACGCCTCGCTCCTGCCCAAATACCGTGGCGCGGCGCCTATCAATAAGGCGATCGTCGACGGCGAAACCGAAACCGGGGTAACGACCATGTACATGGATGTCGGCCTCGACACCGGCGACATGCTGGTCAAAAAGACCACGCCGATCGGCCCGTTGGAAACCGCCGGCCAGCTCCATGACCGTCTGGCCGTTCTCGGCCGGGAGGCGCTGGCGGAGACGTTAGAGCGGTTGTGCGCCGGCACCTTGCACCGCGAGCAACAGGCTGATGCCTTGAGCTGCTACGCACCGATGCTCAAGAAGGAAGACGGGCGCATCGACTGGAACCGTTCCGCCCCGGAACTGCACAACCAGGTGCGCGGCCTCGACCCGTGGCCGGGTGCCTATACCTTCCTGGCCGGCGAGCCGCTCAAGCTGGCCCGGACCCTCCCGCTTGACGAGGCGCACTCCGCCGCGCCGGGAACGATCCTGGCCGCCAGCGGGGACGGCGTGCACATTGCCTGCGGCCAAGGAGTGCTGCGCGTGGGCGAACTGCAGCTCCCCGGGCGCAGGCGCCTGCCGGCCGCCGAGTTCCTGCGCGGCAGCCCGCTCCCCCCCGGCACCTGCCTCACCCCGTGACATGATCCCCAACGACGACGCCAGCACCCTGCACCGTCCGCGCAAACGACTCTTTATCGGCGTACTGTGCGGGGCCTGCGCCGCGGTTCTGCTGCTGGCCTTTCTGCTCTGGTGGGTCCCGAGCGTCGGCCTGGCCAACATCCACCCGGCTCTCCCCGTCGTCTTCGGCACGGTCCTCGGCGCCACGGCCCTGCTGCTGGTCGCCGGCCTGGGTCTGCTGATCCTGACCCTGCTCACGGGCCGCGACCTGTTCTTTTCGGACCGGCTGCGCGGCATCGTCATCAAATACCTCTTCCCCGGGATCATCGCCCTGGGGCGCCGCTGCGGACTCGATCGCGACACCCTGCAGCAGTCGTTCATCGCCCTCAACAACCAGCTGGTGCGCGCCCGCCACCTGCGCGTGCCGCCGGATCGGACCCTGCTCCTGCTGCCGCACTGCATCCAGCTGTTCGACTGCGAGATCAAGATCACCGGCGACGTCGGCAAGTGCGCGCGCTGCGGCCAGTGCGACATCAGCGGCCTGGGTGAGCTGGCCGACCGCTACGGCATCCCCATCGCGGTCGCCACCGGCGGCACCCTGGCCCGCAAGATCATCGTCGAGCGCCGCCCCCGTTTCATCCTGGCCGTCGCCTGCGAGCGCGATCTCTCCACCGGAATCCGCGACGCCTACCCCCTGCCGGTGATTGGCATCCTCAACAGCCGCCCGCACGGCCCCTGCTTCAATACCGAGCTTATCCTCGACGAGGTCGAAGCCGCCCTGCGCGAGCATGTCGTCTCCGGAACCCCTTGATTTCCCGTCGAACCGTGTCTATATTGAATGTGCTTGGAAACGTTGAGCCAACCGGCGTGCTGCGGCGCGCCCTTTCTTATTGAGGGATCGACATCATGAACACCTTGCGCACCTTCATTCTGCTGACCGTGCTGACCCTGGTGCTGGTCTTCGTCGGCGGCATGATCGGCGGTCAGGGCGGCGCGCTGATCGCCCTGATCCTGGCCGGCGTGATGAACCTGGGCTCCTACTGGTTCTCCGACAAGATCGTCATCGCCATGTACCGCGGCGAGCAGATCACCAGCGGCCCGCTCTATGAGGTGGTCGCCGAAATCTGTCAGCGCAACCAGCTGCCGATGCCACGCGTCTACATGCTGCCGCAGCCGACCCCCAACGCCTTCGCCACCGGGCGCAACCCGCAGCACGCGGTGGTCGCCGCCACCGAAGGGATTCTCAACATCCTCTCCCGCGAGGAGCTTTCCGGGGTGATGGCCCACGAGATGAGCCACGTCATGCACCGCGACATCCTCATCGGCTCGATCGCCGCGACCATCGCCGGGGCGATCGCCTACCTGGCCCATATGGCCCAGTGGGCGGCGATCTTCGGCGGTTTCGGCCGCGACGACGACGAAGGGAGCAACCCGATCGCGATGATCGCCCTGGCGATCATTGCGCCGATCGCCGCCATGCTGGTGCAGATGGCGATCTCCCGTTCGCGCGAGTACCTCGCCGACGAGGGCGGCGCGAAACTCTGCGGCAACCCGTTCTACCTGGCCAACGCCCTGCGCAAGCTGGAGATGGCCAACCAGACCATGCCGATGCACCGGGTCAATGAGGCCACCGCCCACATGTTCATTGTCAGCCCGCTGCGCGGCGGCGGCATCGCCTCGCTCTTCTCCACCCATCCGCCGATGGCCGAGCGGATCAAGCGGCTGGAGGGGATGCGGTCACTGCCGTAATGCCGACCTCCTTTGCCAACTCTTCAGGCGGCCCCCGCGGCCGCCTTTTTCGTCGCTACCTTGGAGCCCGCTGATGACCATCGACCCGCGCCGCCTCGCCTTCGACATCCTTGAGCGGGTGCAGGGTGGCGGCTTCGCCGACCGCACCCTCGATGCCGCGCTGCAGCGCTATCCCCAGCTCGATCCGCGCGATCGGGGGCTGGCCACCGAACTGGTCTACGGCGTGCTGCGCCAGCAGGGGCGGCTCGACTACGCCCTGGCGCGCTTTTGCAAGCAGCCGCTGGCCAAGCTCGAGAACCGGGTACTGTTCCTGCTGCGCTTGGGCGCCTACCAGATTCTCTGTCTCGACCGGGTGCCGGATTCGGCAGCGGTCGATACCACCGTGCAACTCACCCGCCAGCTCAAGCTGGAACGCGCCACCGGCTTCGTCAACGGCATCCTGCGCGCCCTGGCCCGCGGCCGGGATCAGTTGTCCTGGCCAAAGGCCGACCGCGACCCGCTGGGACACCTGCAGCACACCCTCTCCCTGCCGCAGTGGCTGGCACAGCGCTGGCTCCAGGAACTGGGCGGCGAAGAGGCCCGGCAGCTGGCCGGCAGCCTGCTGGAACCGGCGCCTTTCAGCGTGCGCGTCAACACCCTCAAGACCGCTCGGGCCAGCTTCCTCGCCGCTCTGACCGGCGCCGGCCATCACGGCGAAGCGACCCGCTTCGCCCCCGAAGGGGTGATCATCCGGGAGCGGTCCCAGGCGCCGCTCCCCGGCGATGCCGAAGGCTTATACCAGGTGCAGGACGAAGCGAGCATGCTGATCGCCCACCTGCTGGCCCCGCAACCCGGCGAGCGCCTGCTCGATGCCTGCGCCGCCCCCGGCGGCAAGACCACCCATCTCGCCGCCCTGACCGGCAATCGCGCCACGATTACCGCCCTCGATCTGTACCCCCAGCGGACCCGCCTGGTCGAACAGGGAGCGGCACGGCTGGGGTGTGCCGGCATCACTGCCCGCACCTGGGACCTGACCCTCCCGCCGCCGTTCCTTCCCCCGGAGAGTTGCGACGGCGTGCTGGTCGATGCACCGTGCAGCGGGCTCGGCGTGTTGCGCCGCAACCCCGAGGCCCGCTGGCGCCTGCAACCGGCGGACATCGTCGTGCTCGCCGAGCGGCAGGCGATGATTCTGAAGCAGGCCGCCGCCCTGGTAAAACCCGGCGGGCGCCTGCTGTACGCGGTCTGCACCGTCACGCCGGAGGAGACCGACCGCCAGGTCGCTGATTTCCTCGCGCGACATCCCGACTTCCGCCTGCAGTCCCTCGCGGATACGGTGCCGGAGCACTGGCGCGACCTGCTCGACGAGCAGGGGTGCCTGCGGAGCTGGCCGCACCGCTTCGGGCTCGACGGCTTCTTCGCCGCGCGCCTGCTTCGCCGCTGATCGGTCGTCCCGTCCGGCATTTGTTGAAAAAATCCGCGGTTGGGTTTACAAAGAGGAGATTCTACCAGTGCGGCCCCGCCGCCGGATGGAGCCTCCCATGATCAAGATCGCGCCCTCGATCCTCTCCGCCGACTTCGCCCGACTCGGCGAGGAGATCCAGGCCGTCGCCAAAGCCGGCGCCGACTATATCCACGTCGATGTCATGGACGGTCACTTCGTCCCCAACCTCACCATTGGCCCGCTGGTGGTCGAGGCGGTGCGCAAGGTGACCAGCCTGCCGCTGGACGTGCACCTGATGATCGAGAACCCGGATCGCTACATCCCCGAGTTCGCCAGGGCCGGCGCCGATCTCATCACCGTCCACCAGGAGGCGGTGCCGCATCTGCACCGCACCGTGCAACTGATCAAAAGCCTGGGGAAAAAGGCCGGCGTCTCGATTAATCCCGCCACCCCGGCCACAGCCCTCGACGTGATCCTCGATGACCTCGACCTGGTCCTGGTGATGACCGTCAACCCCGGCTTTGGCGGCCAGGGATTCATCGACAGCGGTCTCGCCAAGATCGCCGCCCTGCGCCACGAGATCGATCGCCGGGGCCTGACCGTCGAACTCGAGGTCGATGGCGGGGTGAAGCCCGACAACATCGCCCGCATCGCCGCGGCCGGTGCCGAGGTCTTTGTCGCCGGCAGCGCGGTGTTCGGTACCCGCGATTACGCCGCAACCATCCTGGAGCTGCGCCGGCGCGCCAGCAATGCCCACGCGTAGCATGGCAGGCTGAGATGCTCGACCGTGCCTGGCTGAGCAGGCGCCTGCACGTCTTCCCGCAGCGGACCATCCCGCTGGAGACGCTGCGCCCGGCGGCCGTCCTCCTCCCCCTGCTGATCCGCGACGGCGAGGAGTGCGTGCTCTTCACCCGCCGCACCGAGCACCTGCCGCACCATGCCGGGGAAATTTCCTTTCCCGGCGGCGCCCGTCACGCCGATGATGCCGATTTGGCCGCCACCGCCCTGCGCGAGACCGAAGAGGAGATCGGCGTCCCTGCCGCCAGCATCCAGCTGCATGGTCGCCTCGACGACTTCTGGTCGATCCACGGCTACCACGTGGTGCCGTTCGTCGGCACCATCCCTCATCCGTTCTCCTACCAGGTCGCCGATTACGAAATTACGGAAATCATCGAGGCGCCCCTCGACCACTTCCGCGCTCCCGGCGTACACCACATCGAGGACTGGACCCATCACGGCCGGGTGCACCCGGTCGACTTCTACCGTTACGGCGACCACGTAATCTGGGGGTTGACCGCCGCCATCCTCCGTCAGTTCCTCGAAGTGACCGACCCAACCGTCCGCGAGGTCCGGCCATGACCCCCGCCGAACGTCGCCGCCAGCTGCTCGAACGCCTTGCGCTCGGCCCGGTCATCGTCGGTGACGGCGGCATGGGCACCCAGCTCCATCACCGCGGCGCTCCGCCGGATGCGGTCTTCGAATACCTCAACCTGATCAACGCCGATCTGGTCGGCCGGGTTCATGCCGATTACGCCGCCGCCGGTGCCGAACTGCTGGAAACCAACACCTTTGGGGCCAATGCCCTGCGGTTGGCCGCCTACGGCCTGGAGCCCAAGGTGGCACTGATCAATCTGGCCGGCGCCAGGCTCGCCCGGGAGGCGGCCGGACCGGGACGGTTCGTCGCCGGCTCGGTCGGGCCGCTGCTGTCGCCACGCGGCAGCGAGGTCGAAACCGAGGCCGCCGCCCGCAAGACGCTATGGCGCGAGCAGATGACGGCCTTGGCCGATGGCGGCGTCGACTGCTTTCTGCTCGAAACCTTCCCCAGTGTCACCGAGCTGTTGCTCGCCCTGGAGGTGGCCCGGGAGTTCGACCTGCCGGCCATTGCCCAACTGGCCTTCATGGAGGGCGGCTTTACCGGCGATGGCCTGAACGTCGAACAGGCCGCCCGGCGGCTGGCTCTCGCCGAACCCGCCGCCATCGGTGCCAACTGCGGCGCCGGTCCGCGCGAGTTGGTCATGGTCCTGCGGCGGTTGGCGGCGGCGACCGACCGGCCGCTGTCGGCCTTCCCCAACTCCGGCTTTCCCGAACGGGTCGACGGCCGCATTCTCTACCTGGCCACCCCCGATTATTTTGCCGCTCTGGGCATGGAGATGGCCGATGCCGGGGCCGGTCTGATCGGCGGCTGCTGCGGGACCGGCCCGGCTCACGTGCAGGCCCTGGCCGCGGCGCTGCGGGGATACCGGCCGGGCATCCGCAGCCACACCGCCGGCGCAGTGACGACATCTCGCCAGCCGAAGCCGGCCATGACTCCCGACCGGCGCTTTCTTGACGCCTGGGGAACCCGCCCGGTCATCACCGTCGAACTCGACGTTCCCAAAGGGCTCGATATCGCCGCCACCCTGGAGCGGGCCCGCACCCTGGCAAACAACGGGGTCGACGCCATTACCCTGGCGGAAAACCCGCTGGCGCGCATCCGCATGAGCAACCTCGCTCTGGCCGCCCGTCTCCAGGCCGAGCTTGGCATCGAGGTGATCGCCCATGTCACCGGCCGCGACCGCAACCTGCTCGGACTGCACTCGGCGCTGATGGGCGCCCACCTCCTCGGCATCCGCAATGTGCTGGCGGTAACCGGCGATCCCGTGTCAGTCGGGAGCGAAAGCGGGGCGAGCAACGTTTTCGACCTCAACTCCGTCGGACTGCTGCGCTTGATCGACGCGCTCAATCACGGCCGCAACCTGTACGGCGCCGAGCTTGACGACACCACCCGGTTCCTGGCCGGCTGCGCCTTCAACCCGAATGTTGCCGACCTCACCGGCCAACTGCGCAAGCTGGAGAAAAAACTGGCGGCCGGCGCCCGCTTCGTCCTGACCCAACCGCTCTTCGATCCACTGGTTCTCGAACGGATGATGGCGGCCACCAGACCATACGCCGTGCCGGTCCTGGTGGGTCTGATGCCGTTGGTCAGTGAACGCAATGCCGAGTTCCTGCACAACGAGGTTCCGGGGATCTTGCTGCCGGACCAGGTGCGGCATAGAATGCGCGGGGCCAGGGGTGCCGACGGCGCCCGTCAAGGGATGGCGATCTGTCGGGAGTTATTGGCAGAGGGGCAGAAGCAGGGAGTCGGCGGGTATTATCTGATTCCACCGTTCGGCAAGGTCGAACTGGCGCTGGAGCTGGTGGCGGTTATCCGGGGGTAGGCGAGAGCAACTGATCCAGGGTACCTTGCTCATCGAGCTCGAACAGTTCGCTGCAGCCACCGATCAGGCGATCGGCGATGAAAATTCCGGGGAAGGTTTCCCCCCCGCCCCGGCGGCGCATTTCTTCGACAAGCTGCGTATCGCCACTGATCACGTATTCAACAAAGGCAACCCCCTTGATGCGCAACAGTTCCTTGGCGCGCTCACAATAGGGGCAGTACGGTTTGGTATAGAGTTCAACTTTCATGCTGGATCGGCAGACTCCACGAGGATCCCCCTCCCCGGATGTCTCATTCTATCCCGATTGCAGCAAGATGCAAGCTTGCAAGGAGGTTACTCATGCGTTCACGAATTCTTTTGGGCTTCAGCCTGTTTCTGGCTTTGGCGCTCTCTGCGTGCACCCTGCTGGCTCCGCCGGAAAAACAGCGGAAAACCGCTCTGGACGATTTCATGTCCGCCTTGCGCTGGCAGCGCTACCCCGAAGCGGCCACGTATTTCACCGGCGCACACCGCCGGGCGTTTCTCGACCAGATCGATAAAATCAGCAAGGATCTGAACGTGACGGATGTCCGGCTGAAACGGCTCGACCTCAAGGAGGATGGGCGTCGTGCCGAGACCAGCCTGGAAATGGATTACTACCTGCTCCCCTCGGCGACCCTTAAAACCCTGCGCATCGACCAGACATGGATTTACTTCGAGGTGAGCGATGCGGAATCCAACGGCTTTCGGATCACCACGCCATTCCCCGAATTCCCTGAAAACCCTTCTCGGAGCAAGGGTACACTTCCCCCTTGATTGCCGTCCTGCAGTGTGCTAAAAATTGCATACTGTATACAAGTTACCGGAACCCGGATGCCGACCGGAAACCGTGGCGGAAGTAGCGCTTAGGCGCCTTTTGCCGCGGTGTCGTGCGTGGCACAACCGAACGCGGGAGGAACATTTTGGCTGACGTGGTCTTTTCCAGCTGGGGCGGCAAGGTAGTCGATAACCGCCAGGGCGGCGAGCCGCAGCCCGCCGTATTCAAACTGCCCGACAACTACCTGGACGAGGGGCGCGTCGGCGCCTTCATGGGGTGGGACGGGATCATCCTTTACGACCGCGAGGTCGACGTGGTCGCCATGGCCGCCGAATACATGAAGCGCGTGCAGGAGAAGTACTGCTGCGCCAAATGCACCCCCGGCAAGCGCGGCACACGGGTGATGATGGACACCTTGGGACGGATCGTCGCCGGCCAGGGGGAGGAACGCGATCTCGACATTCTGGCCGGACTGGCCGATCTACTCGAGAATTGCAAGTGCACCCTGTGCATGACCGCCGCCCGACCGGTGCTCGACAGTGTCAAGCACTTCCGCAATGACTATCTGGCCTTCATCCGCGGCGAGCGCCAGGCAAAAACCGCCAGGGCCTATCACGACAAGGTGACCGCGCCGTGCACCGACCGCTGTCCGGCGCACATCGACATCCCGGCCTATGTCGAGGCGATCAAGGATTATCGTCCCGATGAGTCTCTTGAGGCAATCCGCCGCAACATGCCGATCCCGGCGGTGTGCGGCCGGGTCTGCCCGCATCCGTGCGAGAAATCGTGCCGGCGCGCCCTGGTCGACGAGCCGATCAGCATCATGGTCCTCAAGCGCGTCGCCGCCGACCACGAGTGGATGCACCATCAGCAGCCGCCGATGCAGCCCAAGCCCGCCACCGGCAAGAAGGTCATTGTGGTCGGCGCGGGTCCGGCCGGCCTGACCTGCGCCTACTACCTGGCCCTCGAAGGACACAAGGTCAAGATCATCGACATGCTGAGCGAGCCGGGCGGCACGGTGGCGGTGGGCATCCCCGATTACCGCATGCCGCGCCATCTGCTGCAGCGCGAAGCCGATGTCATCGCCGCGCTTGGCGTTGAAATCGAGTATGGCGTCAAGCTCGGCCGCGACATGACCCTGGCGCAGCTCAAGGAACAATACGACGCGGTCTTCCTCGGCACCGGCGCCTTCAAGTCGAAGCCAATGGGGGTCGAAGGGGAGGATCAGGGCTACAAGGGGTTCTCCACCGGCGGCATCCACTATCTGCGCATGGTGGCTCTCGGCGAGCCGATCGTCACCCCCAAGCGGGTGATCGTGGTCGGCGGCGGCAACACGGCCATCGACTGCGTACGTGTCGCGCTGCGCGAGGGGGCCGAGGAGTCGATCCTGCTCTATCGCCGGACCCGCAAGGAGATGCCGGCCGAGCCGTACGAGGTCGATGACGCCGAAGAGGAAGGGGTCAAGTTCATCTTCCTGGCGCTGCCGACCAAGCTGATCACCGAGAACAACCAGATCGTCGGCGTCGAAGTGCTCAAGATGGAACTCGGCGAGCCCGATGCCTCGGGACGGCGCAGCCCGCAGCCGATCCCCGGCAGCGAGTACGTCATCCCCTGCGACCTGGTCATCCCGGCCATCGGCCAGGATCCCGACCTCGATTATCTGGAGCAGGGCGACTACGGCATCAAGAAGACTCGCTGGAACAGCATCGTCACCCACGGCGGCACGATGATGACCGACAACGAGGGGGTCTTCGCCGGCGGCGACTGCGAGTACGGGGCGATGACCGTGGTGGTCGCGGTCGGTCACGGCCGGCGCGCTGCCCGGGTCATGCACCGCTACCTCACGGAAGGGAAGTCCTATCTCAACGAAGAAGACGCCATGGAGGATATCATCAACGGCTTCGGCGCCTTCGACAAGAACGAGAAGGTCGGCATCGCCGGCGGCCTGCATCGCGAGCATCAGCCAAAAGTGAACGGTCCCGAGCGGATTGCCAACTACGAAGAGATTGAACTGGCCATGCCGGAAAGCCAGGCGGTGCGTGAGGCGGAACGCTGCCTGCGCTGCTATCGTGTCGGCATGTTGGCCGTCAACGGATAATTTCTTTCATTTACGAGCAGCTGACCGAGGACAGATTTCGATGAGTCAGAGCCATTCGCTGATCAACCTGAAGATTGACGGCAAGGATGTCCAGATCGCGGCCGGGGCCACCATCCTCGAAGCCGCCGAGACTGTCGGGATCAAGATCCCGACCATGTGCTACCTGAAAAAGCTCTCGCCGACCGGTGCCTGCCGCGTCTGCGTGGTCGAGGTGGCCGGGGCCGACAAGACCATGACCGCCTGCAATACCCGCGTCGTCGAGGGGATGGCGGTGACTACCCAGTCCGAGAAGCTCGGCGCCATCCGTCAGCAAATGGTCGAACTGCTGCTGGTCAACCATCCGCTCGATTGCCCGGTCTGTGATGCCGGTGGCGAATGCGACCTGCAGGACATCTGCTACAGTCAGGACGTGACCACCCAGCCGTTCGCGGCCGCAGACGTCAACGCCCCGGTCATCGACCACTGGCCGCTGATCCAGCAGGTGCCGAATCGTTGCATCCTCTGCGAGAAATGCGTCAAGGTCTGTTATGAAGTGATCGGCGCCGATGCCCTGTTCGTCAACGAGAAGGGGGACAAGGCGTTCATCGACAAGCATCTCGACCGGTGCGAGTTCTGCGGCAACTGCGTACAGGTCTGCCCGACCGGCACCATGATCTCCAAACCGTTCAAGTTCAAGGCCCGCCCCTGGGAGCTGCGCAAGACCGATTCGGTCTGCACCCTCTGTTCCGCCCACTGCCAGGTCAACTATGAGAGCAAGCACGGCAAGGTTCTGCGCGTCACCTCGGAAGATGGCGTGACCGTTAACGACGGCAACCTCTGCGTCGGCGGTTTCTTTGGCCACGGTTTTCTCAATAGCGATCAGCGCCTGACTGTACCGCTGGTCGCTGGCCAGCCGGTCTCCTGGGACACCGCTCTCGGCAAGGTGAACAGCGACCTGGTCCGCCTGCGCGCTGAAGCGGGGGGACAGACGCTGGCCGGCCTGGCTTCGGGATACCTGACCAACGAGGAAGGGTACCTGTTCCAGAAGCTGTTCCGGGTCGCCCTGGGGAGCAATAACCTCGACAGCACGGCGCGTTTCGGCCTGTTGCGCGCCGTCAAGGTGCTGCGCGGCCAGCTCGGCCTGACCTCGGCCAGCGGTCCGCTCGACGGGATCGGCCACGCCGAAGCCGTGCTGGTCTTCGGCTGCGATCCGACGTCCGAGTCCCCCGCCGTCGACTGGCAGGTGCAGTTGGCCCATCGCAAGCACGACGCCAAGCTGATCGTCGCCGACCCGCGCCGCGTCAAGCTGGCCGGCCAGGCGGAGACGTTCCTGCAGTACCGCCCCGGCAGCGAAACCCTGCTGGCCGGCGCCCTGGCCAAGCTGATCGTCGCCAAGGGGCAGGCCGACAGCACCTGGCTCAGCCAGCAGGTCGGCAATCAAACTGAGTTGCTGGCCTATCTCGACGGCATCGATGTTGCCGCGGCCTGTGCCGCCAGCGGCATCGACCAGGGACTGCTCGAGGAGGCTGCCGACTATCTCGGTACCGCCAATTCGGTGGCCGTGATCTTTGGCCGTGCCGTCACGCAGGCCGCCAATGCCGAGGAGGCCGTCGCCGCTCTGGCCAATCTGGCGCTGGTCAGCGGCGCCCTGCGGGGTGACTGCGGCGGGATCTTCCCCGTGGCGGAGCAGGGGAACGCTTGCGGCCTGCTCAATGCCGGGGTTTGCCCCGAATTCCTCCCGGGGTTCCAGGAGAACGCTGCCGCCGGCGCCGATGCCAACAGCATTCTCGCGGGGATCGAGGCCGGGACGATCAAAGCCCTTTATCTGGCCGGCTGCAACCCGCTGATCGAGTTCCCGGCCAACGGCCGATGGAAAACCGCGCTGGCCAAGCTCGAGCTGCTGGTAGTCCAGGACATCCTCGCCAGCGAATTGACCGCCATGGCGCATGTGGTGCTTCCCGGCGCCAGCGGCGCCGAAAAGTGCGGCAGTGTCACGGCCCTCGACGGCCGCGTCAGCACCTTGGCCAAGGCGATCGATCCCCCGGGCGAGGCTCGTCCCGACCTGGCGATCTTCGCCGACCTGTTCACCGCCCTCTCCGGCAAGCCGGCGCCGAGCGCAGCCACCCTGCGCAGCCAGCTGGCGGAGCCGAAACGGCCAGGCGGTAAGCTGCACGGCGCCACTCCGGCGCTCACCACCCCGGCAACCGCGGAACTGCAGCTGCTGGTCGGCAAATGCCCCTTCCATTTCGGGACCATGACCACCTATTCGGCGGCCAACAACGAACTGGCCCCGGCGGGTGCCATCCTCATCAATCCGGCCGACGCCGCCAGGCTCGGCGTTGCCGAAGGCGGCCAGCTCAAGGTTACCGGGCCAGCCGGTTCGGCGATCGGCAGGGCAATGATCAAAGACAAGGTCCCCGCGGGGCTCCTGACCGCGGCCGATCACTTTGCGGCCATGAATATTCAGCAGATCATGCCGAGCGGCAGCAACTGCGTCGCCGTAACCGCCGCCAAGGGCTAAGGGGAAGATCATGGTCATCAGCGCCTGCAACTACCGTGACCGGATCGCCTACAGCGACGCCAAGGCCAACAAGGTCGTGCTCAGCGAGGCCGAGCATGCCCGCACCACCCTCTGGTGCCTGAAGCCGGGGCAGCACATCCACGCGCATGTCCATGCCGGCGACCATGTCTGGGTCGTTCTGGAAGGGGAGGGCACCTTCCTCAGCGAAGGTCTGCCGGGCCTGCCGGTCAAAGCCGGCAGCGTCGTCATTGCCGCCGCCGGCATCTCCCACGGCATCGACAACAACGGCAGCGCCGGCCTGGTCTTTGTCAGCGTTTCGGCCGGCTGAACAAACAACCGTCTGAACTTCAAGGGCCGGTGCACTCGCTGCACCGGCCCTTGCCTTTTTTACGACAAACCTTTATATTCAATTTCACATATATAAGGAGGAGCCATGGAAACCCTGCTGCTGTTGCTCGGCATTGCTGCCGTCTGGTACATCCTCAACCGCTGGGTACTGCCGCGTTTCGGCGTGCAGACCTGACTGTCCAATCAATGCAGCCTCCCCGGGCGGGAGGAGAAGAAGGACGAAAATAAAGAGGAGCAGGGCTAATCCCTGCTCCTCTTTATTTTCCAGTGCTGAGTAACGAGTGCTGAGCGATCGAGCCAGTTGAATGTTCCAGCGCTGATCAAAAATGCCTAGGTGCAAGGCGCCTGAAGCTTGAGGAGTGAGGCGTACCGCAAGGTACGTCGCAGCGACGAAAGCGAAGGCAACGCCGCAGATGGGCGTTTTTCATCAGCGCAGATTCGTAGCGCATCTCGGACAGGTGAGCATGCTGGTCGACGGCACCTTGTGGCCGCAACTCGGGCAGTTGAACCAGTAGCGACAGTATTTGCACTGGGGGTCGGAGAGCCCCTGCTTGCGCTTGCACTTCGGGCATTCCCGGTACATCTTGCTGCTGGCCACATAATCCTCAAAGAGCAGCCCGCAACGGGCGCAGATCTTCGCATCGCGCCGATGATTGGGCGCCTCGCAGCGGGGATTCGGACAGACAAAGACCGTCCGGCAGCTTTTGCACCAGTATTTCCCTTTGGTCATCTCTTTACAAACGGGGCACTTCTCCATGATGGCACCTCTGTCACCAGCGAAAAAAGCCGGGCCCCGCGGCCCGGCTTGGCTGTCATTGCGGCGGGGCGGGGGTCAGTCGACCTTGAAGAATGCGGCAGGCAGTGCCTGGCAAACCGCGCAGGGGCCATGCGGAGCCCCCTCGACGGTGTTGCCGCAAACCTTGCAAACGTAATACTCGACGGCAGCGTTCAGACCGAGATTGTCGATCGCTTTCTGATAGAGCGCCGCATGCACCTTTTCCACGGCATTAGCAAAGCGGAAGCTGCGCTGCGCCGTGTCGAAGCCCTCGGCCGCGGCATCCTCGATCATTTGCGGATACATTGTGGTAAATTCATGGGTCTCACCGCCAAGGGCCTCGCGAAGATTGTCCGCCGTCGTGCGGATGCCGCAGAGGGCCCGCAGATGCGCGTGAGCATGAACGGTTTCAGCCGCGGCCGCGGCGCGGAACAGCTTTGCAGTCGCGGTATATCCTTCCTGATCGGCCCTTTCGGCAAAGGCCAGGTACTTGCGGTTGGCCTGAGATTCTCCGGCAAATGCTTCGAGCAGGCCAGCCTCTGTCTTGCTCCCTTTAAGGTCAGCCATTTTTCCCTCCCTGAAATAGTTTGACAAAGTTGAAATTGCTTCCATATTATCGATTTTATTCGGCATGTCAACCGGGCAGCTGCCCCCACGATCCGGGAGGGTCGAACCGATGAGTATCTATCGCGTGGATAAGTCCGAACAGCCGGTGGTGCTGTTCCAGGCCGACGGATCGGTCATGAAGGGCGTGGTCTTCCTCAGCGCCAGCGCCTACAGCCATATCGGCCGGCAGACACTGGCCGACCTGCTGCGCGAAAAGGGCGACTTCTTCCCTTTCCGCAGCGAAGCAGGCAGCTTTTGCGTGACCAATAAGGCGACCATTACCCACATTCGTTATGAGCAGATCACACCCGAGCAGGAATACGCGCCGCTCGGCAACCCGGTCGAGGTGCTGGTCAACTTTGCCGGCGGCGAGCAGTTGCGTGGCACGGTGATCATCGAGATGCCCGAAGGGCGCAACCGCCTGTTCGATTTTGTCAACTCGGCAAGCGGCTTTTTCGCCATGCGGAACGGTGAGGCCCTCTACCTGGTCAATGTCGCCCAGATCCGCGACATCAGCCCCTGCTGACAGGCAGTTCCCCTAGATAGGGTCTGAGATACCGCCCGGTATGTGACTCCGCACAGTCCGCCACCTCTTCGGGCGTGCCGCAGGCCACCACCAGCCCCCCGCCGGCACCCCCTTCCGGCCCCTGATCGATCAGGTAGTCGGCACTTTTGATGACATCGAGGTTGTGTTCGATGATCAACACGGTGTTGCCGGCATCGACCAACCGCTGCAGGACTTCGAGGAGCTTGCGGATATCATCGAAGTGCAGGCCGGTGGTCGGTTCGTCGAGGATGTAGATGGTCTTGCCGGTGGCCCGTTTCCCCAGCTCCTTGGCCAGCTTGACGCGCTGCGCCTCGCCGCCGGAGAGGGTCGTGGCGCTCTGGCCAAGGGTAATATAACCGAGGCCGACGGCACCCAGCGTTTCCAGCTTGCGGCGGATCACCGGCACATTGCCGAGAAACTCCACAGCCTGGCTGACGGTCATGGCCAGCACCTCGGCGATATTCTTCCCCTTGTAGCGCACTTCCAGCGTTTCACGACTGTAGCGCGCCCCCTTGCAGATCTCGCATTGCACGTAGACATCGGGGAGAAAGTGCATCTCGATGCGCAGGATGCCGTCCCCCTGACAGGCTTCGCAGCGCCCGCCCTTGACGTTGAAGGAAAACCGCCCGGGACCGTAGCCACGCAGCTTCGCCTCGGGGAGCTGGGCAAAGAGGTCGCGGATGTCGGTGAAGACTCCGGTGTAGGTGGCCGGGTTCGAGCGCGGGGTGCGGCCGATCGGCGACTGGTCGATGTCGATCACCTTATCGAGCTGCTCGAGCCCTTCAATGGCCGCGAGCGACCCCGGGCGCTCCTTGGCATGGTGCAGGTACCGGGCAAGGGCGCGATAAAGGGTATCGATGATCAAAGTCGACTTGCCGGAACCTGAGACACCGGTGACGCAGGTCATCACCCCGAGGGGGATGTCGGCATCGATGCCGCGCAGATTGTTGGCGGCGGCCCCGCGCACGGTCAGGTAGCCTTTTGGCTGGCGGCGGGCGGCAGGGAGGGGAATCCGCTTGCGCCCGGCAAGATAATCGCCGGTCAGCGAATCGGCGGCGGCAACGATCGCTGCCGGCGGTCCTTCCGCAACGATTCGACCGCCGTGCACGCCGGCTCCGGGTCCCATGTCGATGACATGGTCGGCTTCGAGGATCGTCTCCTCGTCATGTTCGACCACCAGCACGGTGTTGCCCAGATCGCGCAGCCGCTTGAGGGTGTCGAGCAGGCGGCGGTTGTCGCGTTGATGCAGGCCGATCGACGGTTCGTCGAGGATGTAGAGGACGCCGACCAGGGAGGAACCGATCTGGGTGGCCAGACGGATGCGCTGCCCCTCGCCGCCGGAGAGGGTACCGGCAGTCCGGTCGAGGGTCAGGTAGTCGAGGCCAACCCCGGCCAGGAACGCCAGCCGCTCGCGCACTTCCTTGAGGACCCGGCGGGCGATCTCCGCCTCGCGCGGTGGCAGTTCGAGAGCAGCGAAAAATGCCTGGGCCGCGGTGACGCTCAGGGCACAGACCTCACGGATGTTGCGGCCGCCGACCCGCACCGCCAGGGCGGCCGGCTTCAGACGTGCCCCCTGGCAGGCCGGGCAGGGCCGCTCCCTGAGGAACTCCTCGAGTCGCTCACGCTGCTGTTCCGATTCGGTTTCCTTCAACCGCCGCTCCAGATTGGGGATCACCCCTTCAAAGGGCCGGCTGTAGTAGACGCGCTGGCCTCCCTGATCGTAGTAGAAGCGGATCTGTTCGCTCCCCGAGCCGTGGAGCAGGATCTCCTGATGCCGCGCATCGAGTCCGGCGTAGGGGGTATCGAGGTCGAAGCCGTAGTGCTCGCCCAACGCCTCGAGGATCGGCAGATAGTAGAAACCGGTGCGGGTACTCCACGGCGCCAGCGCTCCGCGGCGCAAGGTCAGCGACCGGTCGGGAACGATCAGCTCCGGATCGAAGTAGAGCCGGGTACCGAGCCCCGTGCATTCCGGGCAGGCCCCATGGGGGCTGTTGAAGGAGAAGGTGCGCGGCGCGATCTCCGGCAGCGAGATGCCACAGTCGACACAGGCATAGCGCGAGGAGAAGAGCAGGGGCGCAGCATGCTGCGCCCCTACCGATTCCACCTGCACCAGGCCGTCGGCCAGCCGCAGCGCCGTTTCCAGCGATTCCGCCAGGCGCGCGGCGATCCCCGCCTTGATCACCACGCGGTCGACCACCACCTCGATGATGTGCTTCTTCTGCTTGTCCAACTCGGGCGTCTCGGGGAGTTCGTACAGGGTGCCATCGATGCGCACCCGGGCGAAGCCGTCGGCCAGAAGCTGCTTCAACTCCTTGCGGTACTCCCCCTTGCGGCCGCGCACCATCGGCGCCAGGACCAGCAGACGGGCTCCTTCCGGCAGGGTCAGGACCCGGTCGACCATCTGCTCGACGGTCTGGGTGGTGATCGCCCGGTCGCACTGAGGGCAATGCACCTGGCCGGCACGGGCGAAAAGCAGGCGCAGGTAGTCGTAGATCTCTGTCACCGTGCCGACCGTGGAGCGGGGGTTCTTCGAGGTGGTCTTCTGCTCGATGGCGATTGCCGGGGAGAGCCCTTCGATGCTTTCGACATCGGGCTTGTCCATCAGTTCGAGAAACTGGCGGGCATAGGCGGAGAGGCTCTCCACATAGCGGCGCTGGCCTTCGGCATAGATGGTGTCGAAGGCCAGGGTCGACTTCCCCGAGCCCGACACACCGGTGATGACTACCAGCTTGTCACGCGGGATATCGACGTCGATGCACTGGAGATTGTGCTCGCAGGCCTGTTTGATGATGATCTTGTCAGTCATAACAATCCGGCTTCAGCTGCCTTTTCGGCCATCATTCCGGCCATCTGCACCGCCGCCACCAGACTCTTTTCGCTCGCCTGGCCGGTGCCGGCGAGATCGTAGGCGGTGCCGTGGTCGACACTGGTGCGCACGATCGGCAGACCGAGGGTAACGTTGACCGCATCTTCGAAGTGCAGGAGCTTGAGAGGCCCGAGCCCCTGGTCGTGGTACATGGCGAGGACGGCATCATAATTCCCCTGCGCGGCAAAGTGAAAGAGCGTATCGGCGCTGTGCGGCCCGCTGGCGTCGATTCCGGCGGCGCGGGCCGCGGCGATGGCCGGGGCGATGACCCGCGCCTCCTCGTCGCCGAACAAGCCGCTCTCGCCGGCATGCGGGTTGAGGCCGAGGACCGCCAGGCGCGGGCGGGCAACGGCGAAAAAACGACGGAAGGCGGTATCGATGATGCGCAGGCTTTCCAGGATTGCTGCCGTGGAGAGCGCGGCCGCGACCTCGCGCAAGGCCAGATGGGTGGTCGCCAGGCAGACCTTGAGCCGGTCGCCACCGAGCATCATAACCACCCTCTCCACCCCGCAGCGCTCCGCCAGCAGTTCGGTGTGTCCGGGGAATGGACAGCCGGCCAGGTGGATGGCGGCCTTGCTGATCGGCGCGGTCACCATCCCGGCGGCAGTGCCCTCGATGCAGCGGTCACAGCCCCAGACCACGTAGTCGAGCATCGCCCGGCCGCAGGCTGAAGTTGGAGCGCCGTAAGGCAGGGATTCGGCGTCCAGAACCGACAGGGGCTGCACGACGAGATGACGGGTGCCGAGGATGAGCCGATGGGTACCGAGGCCATTGCCGACCACCGCCTCCAGGGTGGCGGTGACCCCGAACAGGCGCGCCGCCCGCCGCAGCACTCCGGTATCTCCGGCAACCACCAGCGGCCGGGACAGATTGTCGAAAGCACCGGATAACAGCGCCTTGATGATAAGTTCCGGGCCGACCCCGGTCGGATCGCCCATGGTGATAATCAGTGGCCGGTTCATTCAGGCTCCTCCCTGGGATCGTGCCCGCTCGTCCAAAGTAGGACTATAGCCGATCGCATGCCGATGCCTCAACCGAACGGTTTTCAATTCGCCATATCGTGGCTATAATCATACTACAACGTTTCACTGCGGAGGTCCCATGCTTGACGACCCCTTCGAGCGGCGCCGTGCCGAGCGCCGCTATGCGATGAATTTTCTTGATTACGAAATCGTTTCTCCCGATGGAGAGATCCTGGGGCGGGGCTTGGCACGCACGCTGAACGTGAGTGCCAGCGGACTGCTGCTGGAAACCGGTCAGTTCTTCGAAGCTGGACAGCTCCTGCGCATTACCCTCGGGCTGGAGAACGAACTGGTGCAGATGACCGGCCAGATCGCCTATTCGCGGCCAATCGATGACAACCTGTGCAGTACCGGAGTTCACTTTATCGAATTCGCCGATTCCGAGCGCCGCACCTTTCAACATTATTTCGAGCTGCTGAGTACCGCTCCCGTGAAGTGAGCCCGACCGCCGCTGCCTCCAGAGGAAAAGAGCCCGCATCGTCACCGGTGCGGGCTCTTGAACCTTCAGCGAGAACTTTCGTTTACAGGCGGATATCGATGAACGCCTTCTGCTTGAGCCCTTGCGTCCACTCCTTGATCCGCCCGTCGGTCTTCTGATCCGTCAGGATCTGGGTGATTTCGGCGCGCACCGCTTCGAACTGGCGCAGTCCCCCGGCGCTGCGGTCGTCAACCTTGAGCAGGATGATCGCTTTATCGGTTTCGACGAGGGAGCCGAGCCCGCCCTTTTCGATCCCGGCAATGGCCTTGGTGAATTCCGGGGTCAGCTCCCCTTCGGCAAAACTGCCCAGTGACCCACCGGTCGCCCCGAAGGTGTCGCGATAGCTTCCGGCCACCTGGTCGAGGTTCTCGCCTTTGCGCAGCCGGCCGAGCGCATCGCGCGCCGTTGTGCGGATCGCCTCGCGCTCGGTGGCCCCGGCCTTTTCCGGCACCGGGAAGGTGATGGCGCTGAGCGTCACCGTCGGCGCCAGGCGATATTCGTCGAGATGCGCCCGATAGTAGTCCCGCACTTCGCGCTCGGGGACATCCACCCGGCTGCGCACCTCCTGACCCACCAGCTTGTAGCGCAGAATCTGCTTGCGCAGGTTCTCCCGGTAGGCGGCAAAGGTCTGCCCCTGGCTCTGGACCGCTTGCTCAAGCTGTTCGCGGGTCAGCTGATTCTGCTTCTGCACGTCGAGGATCGCATTTTCCACCTCTTCGTCACTGACCTGCAGCTTCAACGCCCGGATTCTTTGCTGAACCAGCTCTTCCTCAATCAGCCGGGACAGCAACTCCTTGCGCAGTGCACCGAGTTGCGCCGGCGAAGGTTTTTTTTCGGACTTGGCCAGATGGGCATTGAGTGCCTGGTCCAGCTCATAGGTGGTGATGATATCGCCGTTGACAACGGCGGCGATGCGGCTGACCGTTTCGGCCCCCGCCGGGGTCATGACGGCAAGGATCAGCATGCCGGCCAGCAGGATGAGTCGCTTCATATTCATGATTGGAACTGCCTCCTCTTACGGTTGCGGTTCGAGCTGGCGCCAATCGACCTCGACGGTCGCCTTGCCACGCAACTCCTGAATCCATTCTTGGTAAACCGACTCGCGGCGTTCGGCTTCGAGCAGGGCACGGATTTCCCGCGCCGCGGCCTGACGGTCGAGGCGCGCCGCCGGGCGCTTTTCCTCCACCAGGAAGATATGATACCCGTAATCGCTCTTGACCAAAGAGCTCACTTTTCCCACCGGCAGGGAGAAGACCGCGTCAAACTCGGGGGGCATCTCGTCTCGGCCGAAGAAGCCGAGATCGCCCCCTTTTGCGGCATCCGGGGAGAGCGAAACATTTTTGGCCACCTCGGCAAAGGCTTCCCCCTTGCGCAAGCGGGCCAGCACCCGCGCCCCTTCGGCCTGGTCGGCCACCACGATCTGCCGGACCCGGACCTGGGCCGGCCGGTCGAAATCGGCACGATGGGCGGCGTAGTAGGTATCGATCTCCATCTCACCGACCCGGCCGCGCTCGCCCACCACCTGATCGATCAGTTTGTCGAGGAGCAGGTTCTGCGTCAGTTCGCGCCGCCAGTCTTCCAGGGTCAAGCCGCGCTCCTTGAGCATGGTTTCGAAACCACCCGCCGGGTAATCGCGCCGGTGCTCCTCGAGTGCGGCGTCAAGCTCCGCGAGGGTAATCACGAGAGCCCGCCGGCGAGCTTCGTCCAGAGTCAGCTCGCGATCGACCAGCTGGCTCAGAAAGGCCCGCTCCAGATCCTGACGTTCTCCCGCGGAGAGAACCTGCCCGGGTTTGACGGTCCGGGAAAAGGCCGTCTTGAATTCGGCCAGGGTGATCTGCCGCTCGTTGATCCTGACCAATGGCCGTGACTGGGCCGCGGGGTCCCTGCTGCAGCCAAGCACCAGGAACGCGACCGACAGACCGGTTAAAATGTGCCGCAACGGCACTGAAAGGGCTTTTTCGAATCGGCTCGGGATCATGGCGAATCAAGCTAGCATGCCGTGCAAAGGGCGCGCAATTCCTTTTTGGCCGCGGCCAGTGCCTCTTCCGCGGGCAGCCGGCCGAGGCGGACCGACAGCCGGTAGTCGGGCGAGAAGCGGTAGCGTTCCGGACGCGCCAGCAGGACCATAATCTGCTCCGGGGTGACGCGGGTGGTTGGCGGGAAGACCAGAACCAGCTGCTGGCCGTCGTATTCGGCCTGCTCGATGCGCAGTTGCTTCATCAGCACACGCAGCTTCATGACCTCCAGCAGCAGCTGGGCCGGCTCCGGCAGTTCGCCGAAGCGGTCGCGCAGCTCGTCACCGGCGGCATAGAGTTCATCCTCATCGACGGCTGCCGCCATGCGCCGATAGAACACCAGCCGCTGGTTCGGGTCGGCCACGTAGCCCTCCGGCAGATAGGCCGACAGCCCCAGCCGCACCTCCGGGTCGATGCGTGCCTCGTGGACCTGCCCCTGCAGCTCCTTGACGGTTTCTTCGAGCAGTTCGGTGTACAGCTCGAAGCCGATCGCGGCGATCTGACCGGCCTGGCGAGCGCCGAGCAGGTCGCCGGCGCCGCGCAGCTCCAGGTCGTGGCGGGCGATACGGAAGCCGGCGCCGAGTTCGGTCTGTTCCTGCAGCACCCGCAGCCGTTCGCGGGCATCGTGAGTCAGCGACCCTTCACCGGGGATCAGCAGGTAGGCATAGGCACGCACGCTGGAGCGGCCGACCCGGCCGCGCAGCTGATAGAGTTGGGCCAGGCCGAAGGTGTCGGCGCGGTCGATGATGATGGTGTTGGCGCGCGCGATGTCGAGGCCGTTTTCGATGATCGCCGTGCAGAGCAACAGGTCGATGCGCCCTTCGATAAAGTCGAGCATGGCCTTTTCGAGCACCGTTTCGTTCATCTGGCCATGACCGACGCCGATCCGCACGTTGGGCAGCAGGGTGCGCAGGAATTCGGCCATGGCATCGATGGTCTGCACCCGGTTGTGCACGAAGTAGACCTGGCCGCCGCGCTTGAGTTCGCGCAGGATGGCATCGCGCACCAGGTCGTCGTCGAAGCGCGTTACGTAGGTGCGGATCGCCTGGCGATCGACCGGCGCCGTGTCGATGATCGACAAATCGCGGATGCCGGTCAGGCTCAGGTGCAGGGTGCGCGGGATCGGCGTGGCGGTCAGGGTCAGCAGGTCGACCTCGGCGCGCAGCTTCTTGAGTCGCTCCTTGTGGGCCACCCCGAAGCGCTGTTCCTCGTCGACCACCACCAGGCCGAGATCCTTGAAGCGCACATCGGCCTGCAGCAGGCGGTGGGTGCCGATCAGGATGTCGACCTTGCCTTCGGCGGTGCGCGCCAGGATCGCCTTCTGCTCGGCCGGGGTGCGGAAACGCGAGACCATCTCGATGGTCACCGGGAAGTCGGCCAGGCGTTGGCGGAACGTCTCCAGGTGCTGGCGGGCAAGGACCGTGGTCGGCACCAGCACCGCCACCTGGCGACCGTCGAGCACCACTTTGAAGGCAGCACGGATCGCCACCTCGGTCTTGCCGTAGCCGACATCGCCGCAGATCAGCCGGTCGACCGGTTTGCCCGACTGCAGGTCGTTCAGGACCGCCTCGATCGCCTCGAGCTGGTCGGGGGTCTCCTCATAGGGGAACGCCGCCTCGAACTCGCGGTAGAGCCGGTCGGGCGGGGTGTAGCGGAACCCTTCGGTCAGCTGGCGCCGGGCCTGGATGTGGAGCAGGTCGCGGGCCAGTTCCTCGACGGCGGCGCGGGCCTTGAGCTTGGCTTTTTCCCAGGAGCCGCTCCCCATTTTGTCGAGGCGCGGTTCGCCGCCGTCGGCCACGTACTTCTGGACTTTTTCGATCCGCTCCACCGGCAGGTAGAGACGGTCGTCACCGGCAAACTCGAGATGCAGGAAATCGCCCTCGGTGCCGCCGGCCGCCAGGTGCAGCAGACCATGGTAGCGAGCGATGCCGTAATCGGCGTGCACCACGTGATGGCCGGGACGCAGATCGGCCAGTGACGATTCGAACACCCGCCGATCACGCCGACGGGTCCGGCGATGGACGCGCGGACCGAAGATCTCATCGTCGGTGATGACGGCAAGCTTCTCCTCGATGAGGCGGAAACCGTCGGTGATGTTGCCGACCGTGATCGTCAGTCCCGGTGGCGTGGCCGTGCCGGCGGCAAGTTCCGGAGCCCAGCGCAGCGGCAGACCGCTCGGCTCGAGAAGATCGCGCAGCCGTTCGGCCTGCCCCTCCTGGTGGCAGACCAACAACACGCGCCAACCGTCCTCCCGCCAGTCGCGCAGCCGCGCGACCAGGTAGCCGAGAGTACCGTCGTGAGACGGGTGGTCGGGACGCAGGTCACCATTCCCCTGCACCGGTACCCGGAAGAGCGGGAAATCATCATCCAGCCGATAGACCTGCAAGGCGGCCAGATCAAGACGGGGATTGCACCCGAGTCGTGTCTCGAGCTCTTCCGGCGACAGATAGAAATCGATGGCAGGGGCAAACGCTTCGCCGCGCTCCTGCTGGCGGCGCTCTCCCTCGCGCACCAGCAGCGCCAGCTCATCGGCGGCGCTGGCCACCGCCGGGGGATCGAGCACCAGCCAGCGCACCCGGCCGAGATAGTCGAACAGCGTGTCGAGCCCCGGATAGTTGAATGGCAGCAGCTGTTCACGCCCCGGCGCCAGCAACCCTTCGCGGGCTTCGCTGAGCAATGCCTCACGCACGCTGCGCGGCAGCTCCAGCTCGTCACAGCGTGCACGCACCCGGGCACAGTAGGTGGCGAGATGTTCGCCGGCCAGCACCATCTCGCGGGCCGGCGAGAGCTCCAGGCTTGTCAGGCGCTCGTTGCCGGTGCGCTGAGTGATCGCCTCGAAGGGGCGCAATTCCTCCAGTTCATCACCGAAGAATGCCAGGCGGACCGGGGAGGAGAAGGCCGGGGGGAAAAGATCGACCAGATCGCCGCGGACCGCAAAGGACCCGCGCTCTTCGACCAGCGGCACCCGCTGATAGCCGAGGGACAGCAGCTTCGCCAGCAGTTCGTCGCGCGGGTATTCGCGGCCGGCTTGCAGGACCAGATGCAGATTCTCGAGCACGGCCCGGGGGATGAGACGCTGCTGCACAGCCCGGACCGTGGTGACCACTGCGCGCAACCGGCCGGCAGCCAGCGCCGTCAAGGTCGCCAGGCGCTGAGCCTCGACATCGGGATGCGGGGAGAGCGGCGAATACGGATCGAGTTCCCACCCCGGGAAGAGTGCGACCTCATCTGGCCGGCCGTGATAGAAGGCCAGAGCCTCGCAGAACTGCTGGGCGGCGGCCTGGTCCGGAGCCAGCACCGCCAGCTTCGGCTCGCCGGCAGCCAGCAGTCCGGCCGCCAGGTAAGCGCCGCTGCTCCCGGCCAGGCCAAGCAGTTCGGCGCGCGGCAAGGACCGCAGCTCGGCGGGTAGCGCCGAGAGCGTGCGATGATGGATGGACGGTTCGGCAGGATTGGTCATCGGGGTGAAGTGTAACGATCCTAGGTTGGCTACAGACCGCTAAAAATCGTTTTTCAACAATCTGTCAATCGCGCGGCACTGCCAGCATCCGATCGAGCGCCAGCTTCGCCCGCTCGCGGACCTCGGCGGGCACGGTAATGCGTGGGCTCATGGTCAGGAGCGCCGCGCGGACATCCTCGAGGGAGGTCAGCTTCATGTTCGGGCAGATCAGCCGGGTCGTCGGCAGAATGAACTCTTTCCCCGGATTTTCCAGGCGCAGGCGATAGAGGATTCCTGCCTCGGTGCCGACGATGAACTGTCTGGCCGGGTTCTGCCGGGCATAGTCGTACATGCCGCTGGTCGAGCAGATATGGTGGGCAAGGTCGAGGATCTCCGGCGGACATTCAGGATGGGCCATGAAGACCGCGTCCGGGTAGTCGGCCAGCGCCCGCTTGATATCTTCGACCGCCAGCCGGTCATGGGTCGGGCAGTAGCCGTCCCACAGGTGGCAACGCTTGCCGGTATGGCGGGCGATGTACATGCCAAGATTGCGATCGGGGGTCAGGATGACCTCGTCCGCGGCGAGGGAGTTGACCACCCGCACGGCGTTGGCGCTGGTACAGCAGATGTCGCTCTCGGCCTTGACCGCGGCACTGGAGTTGACATAGGTGACCACCGGCGCGCCGGGATGGCGCTCGCGCATCAGCCTCACCCCGTCCGGGGTGATCATGTCGGCCATCGGGCAGCCGGCATCGGCACGAGGGATCAGAACCGTCTTCTCCGGCGCGAGGATCGCCGCGCTCTCGGCCATGAAATGTACGCCGCAAAAGACGATGACCTGCTTGTCGGTGCGGGCCGCTTCCTGCGAAAGGCCGAGGGAGTCGCCGCAGATGTCGGCCAGAGCCTGGATTTCGTCGCGCTGGTAGTTGTGGGCCAGAATCAGGGCATCGCGCTCGGCAGCCAGGCGGCGGATTTCCTGAATGAGTTCGGTGTGGGGCATGCGGAGCCTATCCTTATCGGGCGTAAGTTCGCAATCCTATGGCAAAAGCCCTGATATGTCAAACATTTATCCCGCAGCATGCTTGACAGCGCGCGCGCCAGCCGGTATCCTCAGCAGACTCCATTGACGGGGTCTAATTGCTGGCAAGGTTGATTTGAATGTTCGGTATTGGTTTCCCGGAACTGCTTCTGATCGCGGTGATCGCCCTGGTGGTCATCGGCCCGAAACGCCTCCCTGACCTGGCCAAAGCGTTGGGACGGGGATTTGCCGAATTCCGCCGTGCTACCGACGAACTCAAGCAAACTTTCGAGGAGGAGGCACGGGCGGCCCGCTCCCAGGAACTACGCCAGAAATTGCTGGACGAGGGGAAGATCCGCCCGCCGGATACCTTCGATCCGTATCCGGCGGAAGCGAACGCGGGGACGGAAAGTTCTCCGGCTGAAACCGCGAGCTCCCAACCGGTGGTAACGGCTGACGCAACGGTCGACGTTGCCGCCCCGGCGGCCACAACCGACACCGCCCGCCCGGAGCAGAAACATGGATGACGGCCGCATGTCGCTGATGCAGCACCTTGAAGAGCTGCGCAAACGGGTGGTGCGGGCGTTCGTCGCCTGGTTCATCGCCTTCATGATTTGCTACAACTACGCAGAGCAGATGTACCTGCTGATCTCCAAACCGTTGCGTGACGCCCTGCCAGCCGGAACCAAGCTGGTCTTTCTGACCGCCACCGAACCGTTTTTCGCCTACATGAAAATCGGCGCCTTCGCCGGGCTGCTGGTCACCCTGCCATACATCTTCTGGCAGTTGTGGGGGTTCATTGCCCCCGGCCTGTACGCTCACGAAAAACGTTACGTCATCCCGTTTGTCGTGCTCAGCTCGGGGTGCTTCCTGGCCGGCACCGCCTTCGGCTTTATCGTCGCCTTCCCGCTGATGTTCGGCTTCCTGGTCCAGGCCGGCACCGCCGGCGGCGAGGTCCTGCCGATGCTCTCCATGGGCAGCTACCTGTCGCTCGCCGGGCAGATGCTGCTGGCCTTCGGCATTACCTTCGAGCTGCCGATCGTGATCCTGTTCCTTGCCCGCATCGGCTTGATCGGCTATCCGCTGCTCGCCCGCAATCGCAAGTATGCCCTGCTGATCTGCTTCATCCTCGGCGCGATCTTCTCTCCCCCCGACGTGGTCTCGCAGACCGTGCTGGCCGTGCCGATGTTCATCCTCTACGAAGTCGGCATCTGGCTGGCGTTCTTCTTCGGCAAGAAAAAACCGGTCACGGCCGACGAAGAAAAGGCTCTGGCCTCCTAGCGTTTCGCGCGCGCCACTTCCCGGTCGACAAGCGCCTGCACCCCCGGCAGGCTGCGTTCGCGCAGCAGTTTGCCGTTGAGAAACACCGTCGGCGTCCCCTGCACCCCGGCTTGTTGGCCGAGCTCCTGGTCGCGCAGCACCTCGTCGCGCAGCTTCTGGGCGTTGCGGTCCTTGTCGAAGCGCGCCAGATCCAGCCCGGCCTCCTTGGCCAGGGCGCGAATCTTCTCCTCGCTCAGCTGGCTGGAGTTGGCGAAGAGCAGATCGTGCATCGGCCAGAATTTGCCCTGCTCGCGCGCCGCCAGGCTGGCCAGCGCGGCCGGCAGGGCAAAATTGTGCATGCGCAGGGGAAATTGCTTGAAAACCACGCGCACCTTGCCGGGGTTCTTGGCCAGGATCTCATCGACAAACGGCACCAGCCGCGAACAGTAGGGACACTGAAAATCGCTGAACACCGTGAGGGTTACCGGCGCGCCGTCAGGACCCTTGACCGGCGAATTGAGGACCGGCAGCGTCTGCAGCACGGCAACTTCGACAACGCGCAACTCCTGGCCGGCGGTCACGTACAACCGGTCCCCTTCCGGGGAGATGGCCAAGCGTTCGGCCTCGGGCGCCACGGTGAAGTGCTCTATAAACTCCCCTGCCGGCGAGAGAATCTGCACCTCCCCGCCCTTGAGCAGGACAAACAGCTTCGAGCCGTCAAGCGTGGCCGCCACGTCGAGGGCCGCATTCGGTAGACGCAGTGTCTGCGTTCCCTCCACCTGCATGGCGGCACCGGCCGGCAGCACCGAGCAAAGCATCAGCAACAGGAGTCCTCCCCATAGCGACCAAATCTTGCACATGCGTTGACACCTCCTTGGGTACCGGCTCATGGCCGACATCTAGTTAACGGTTTACCATGCGGATGGCCTCCCGTCCAGCGCTTGACAACCCAGGCCGCCGCCGGCATAAAGAAGTATATGAGCGTTCCTGCCCTCGCCATACGCGATCTCTCCAAGCACTACGACGGCCAACCCGCAGTCAAGGGACTTTCCTTCAGCATCGATCCCGGCGAGATTTTCGGTCTGCTCGGACCGAACGGCGCGGGGAAAAGCACGACCATCAACATGATCGCCGGGGTGACCCGGATCGGCGGCGGCACGATCGAAGTGTTCGGCCACGACAACCGGCGCGATTACCGGGTAACCCGGCGCCTGGTCGGAGTCATGCACCAGGAAGTGGTCATCGACAATTTCTTCACCATCGACCAGACCCTCAAATTCCACGCCGGCTACTACGGGGTGCGTGTCGATCCGGCCTGGCGCGAACGGCTGATCGAGCGGCTCGGTCTCGGCCCGCACCTGCACAAGGTGATGATCAAGCTCTCCGGGGGGCTCAAGCGTCGCTTCATGATCGCCAAGGCGATGCTCCACAAGCCGCGCCTGCTGATCCTCGACGAGCCAACCGCCGGGGTCGACGTGGAACTGCGCCACACCCTGTGGGAGTTCGTGCACGAGATCAACCGCGAGGGAACCACCATCCTCCTCACCACCCACTACCTCGAGGAAGCCGAGCAGATGTGCGACCGCATCGCCATCATGCACCACGGCGAGCTGATCGCCCTGGAAGCCACCGGCGCCCTGGTCGAGCGCCTTGGCACCCGCGGTGTGATCGTGCATCTGCGCGAACCCGCGGAGACGCTCCCGGCCGAACTGCTGGCGTGGGGCGCCCGGCTCGACGACGGCGGCAGCAGCATCCGTCTGACTCTGCCGCCGCCGCGGACCACCGGCGACCTGCTCGATCTGCTTGGCCGGTACGAGATGCCGGTCGCCGACCTCGAAACCAAACGGGCCGGGCTGGAGGAGGTTTTTCTGCAGATCACCAAGGCCGCCCCGGCCAACGGCGGAGAATAGTGATGAGCGACCAACGCCTTCCCGACTTCATCCCCTGGCTGCCGTTTTACACCCTCTTCCAGAAGGAGGTGCGGCGTTTCCTGCGGGTTGCCTCGCAAACGCTGGTCACCCCGGTGATCACCGCCGCGCTCTACCTGTTCATCTTCGGCGCCACCCTCGGCACCCGCATCAGCGTGCTCGGGGGGTTCAGCTACGCCCAGTTCGTCATCCCCGGGCTGATCCTCATGGGGGTGATCAACAACGCCTTCTCCAATGCCGCCTCGTCGCTGTTCATGTCGCGCTACCTCGGCAACATCGTCGACCTGCTGGTCACCCCGCTGACCCCAGCCCAGTTCATCATGGCCTACACCCTCGCCGCCATGTTGCGCGGCCTGGCGGTCGGCGTGGTGGTCTGGCTGATCTCGCTGTTCTTCGCCACGCTTCCCTGGGCCCATCCGCTGCTGGTCGTGGCCATGGCCGTGCTTTCCAGCTTCCTCTTCGCCCAGTTCGGCATCATCACGGCGATCTACGCCAACTCCTTCGACTCCCTGGCGATGTACACCAACTTCATCCTCCTGCCACTGATCTACCTCGGCGGGGTCTTCTACCCGATCTCCATCCTCCCTCCGGCCTGGGCCGGGCTGTCGCATCTCAACCCGCTCTTCTACCTGATCGACGGCTTCCGCCATGCCCTGCTCGGCCAGGGCGATCTCTCCTTCACTACCGCCTTTACGGTCAGCATCCTGATGGCTCTGGCCCTGTTCGCCTGGGCCGCTACTCTGATCGGCCGCAGCTACCGGCTGAGGACATAGCCAAACCGCGGGTCCATTCCTCATCCCCACATCTCGGTTGGCCTTGCAGAATGGTCGCTTGACTCAAGCGGACACTCTGCTATTATATGCGCAAATACTCATATAGGTAACCTATGACAGAACTTACCGATACCCTGCGCGCAGACATCCTCAGGGCCATCGCTCAGGAGACCCGTCTGAGCATTCTGGAACTGTTGCGTGATGGCGAACGTTGCGTCTGTGAAATCTTTCCGGCCATCGGCCAGGAGCAGAGCAACGTGTCGCGCCACCTCAATATGATGCAGAAGGCCGGCATCCTGACTCGTCGCAAGGACGGGCTGAAGATCTTCTACGCCATCAAGCATTCCGAGGTGCTGACCATCATCGACATGGCCGAAGCGATCATGAAGCACGAGGCCGGCAGCCGGCATGATCTGCTGCGCGCCATCTGACCGTTTGCACGCATAATTCTGGATTCCATCGATGTTCACCTTCCTTGAAACCTTTGCCGATCTGGTCGTGATTCGCCTGCTGGGGCTGGATCGGGCCACGCACCTTGGCGGAGCCCTGCATTTCTTCATCTACGACACGCTGAAGATCTTCATCCTCCTCGCCACCATCATCTTCTGCGTCGCCATCGTCCGCTCCTGGTTTCCGCCGGAGCGGACCAAACGGATTCTTGCTCATGAACGGGAATACGTCGGCAACGTCATGGCGGCACTGCTCGGCATCGTCACCCCGTTCTGCTCCTGCTCGGCGGTGCCGCTCTTTATCGGCTTCGTCGAATCGGGGGTGCCGCTGGGGGTGACCTTCTCCTTTCTGATCTCCTCGCCGATGGTCAACGAAGTGGCCCTGATCCTGCTGTGGGGGATGTTCGGCTGGCGGATCTCCCTGATCTACATCGGCACGGGCCTCGTGGTGGCGATCGTCGCCGGCATCGTCATCGGCCGGCTGAAGATGGAGAAGTGCGTCCAGGATTACGTCTGGGAGATCAAGGTTGGGGATGTCGCTGTTGCCGAGCGGAATTGGCCGGAACGCTTCGCCTACGCCCGCGGCTACACCAGCGGTCTGCTGAAAAAGATCTGGCCCTATGTGGTGATCGGCATCGGCATCGGCGCCTTCATCCACGGCTACGTGCCGCAGGACTTTTTGGTCAAATGGGCCGGACGCGACAATCCCTTGGCGGTGCCACTGGCGGTCGCTCTCGGCGTGCCGCTCTACGCCAACGCCGCCGGGGTGATCCCCATCGTCCAGGCGCTGACCGCCAAGGGGATGGCGATCGGCACGGTGCTCGCCTTCATGATGGCGGTCACCGCCTTGTCGCTGCCGGAGGCGGTGATTTTGAGCAATGTCCTGAAAAAACCGTTGCTGGCGACCTTCTTCGGGGTGGTGGCCGTGGCGATCACCATGGTTGGCTACCTGTTCAACGTCATCCTGTGATCGATTATCCGTAGGGGCGCATTGCATGCGCCCTGGGCGGACGCAGTCCGCCCCTACGCCACATTAAAAGGAGACACAAGATGAAGATCGAAGTCCTCGGCAGCGGCTGCGCCAAGTGCACACAGCTCTACGACAACGTGAAAAAAGCCCTGGCCCTGGCCGGCAAGGCGGCGGAGGTGGTCAAGGTCCAGGACATCCCCACGATCATGAAATACGGGGTGATGAGCACCCCGGCGCTGGTCATCGACGGCAAGGTGATGTTCTCCGGGAAGCTGGCAACGCCCGAGGAGATTGGGGGGATGCTGTGAAGCGGATATTGGCCGCAATGGGTCTGGCGCTGACCGTCACGGCGGCCCACGCCGAACTCCCCTCGGCAACGGCAGCCATTGCCACCCAGGCGTTGGCCTCGGGCAAGCCGACGGTCATCGACCTGGGAGCCCGTACCTGCATCCCCTGCAAACAGATGGCACCGGTCCTGGAGGAGTTGGCTGGCGCCTACAAGGGCAAGGCCAACATCCTGTTCATCGATGTGCGCGAGGATAATCCCGCCGCCAGCCGGTTCGGCATCCAGATGATCCCGACTCAGATTTTTTTCGATGCCAAGGGCAAGGAGATCAGTCGCCATGTCGGCTTCATGGATAAACCTGACATCATCAAGGGGCTGCAAGCAGCGGGACTGAAGTGACATTTCTCGATAACATCGAGCAGATCATCGCCGCCTACCCGCTGGTGGCCTTCGGCGCGGTCTTCCTGGCCGGGGTGCTCTCCTCGGCGTCGCCCTGCGTGTTGGCGACCATCCCGCTGGTGGTCGGCTTCGTCGGTGGTTATGCCGAAGGGGACCGCTGGAAAGCCTTTTGCTACACGCTAGCCTTCATTCTCGGTTTGTCGCTGACCTTCACCGCCTTTGGCGCGGCGGCGGGGCTGCTGGGGACGATGTTCGGCACCCTCGGCGGCTGGTGGTACATAGCGGCCGGCGCCGTGGCGGTGGTGATGGGACTGCAGATGGCCGGCCTGTACGAAATACGCCTGCCGATCAAGCGAGAGTTCAAGCCGAAAAGGGGAGGGATGGTCGGCGCGTTCCTGCTCGGGCTGTTCTTCGGGGTGGCCTCCTCGCCTTGCGCCACACCGGTACTGGTGGTGCTTCTCACCCTGGTGGCGACCAAGGGTGAAGTCCTCTACGGCATCGCCCTGCTCTTTGTCTACGCCATCGGCCACTGCCTGCTGATGCTGGCGGCCGGCACGTTCACCGGCTTCGTCGAGGCGTTCATCCAGGCCAAGGGGATGGTCGACTTCTCTACCTGGGCAAAACGCATCGGCGGGGTGGTCATCGCATGTGTTGGTGGCTGGTTCATCTGGCAAGCTTATTGAGGAATTCCATGAAAAAACGCGTCCTATTCCTGTGTACCCACAACTCCTGCCGCTCGCAGATGGCGGAAGGGCTGGTCAACCATTACCTCGGCGATCGCTTCCAGGCGTTTTCCGCCGGCACCGAGGCGACCCGGGTCAACCCCCTAGCCGCCAGAGTGCTGGGGGAACTCGGTATCGACATCAGCGGCCACCGCTCCAAGACGCTCGACGAATTTAGCGGTCAGCCTTTCGACTATGTGATCACCCTGTGCGGCGACGCCAACGAGAAATGTCCTTTGTTCTTCGGCGGGGTAGAGCGGGTGCACATCGGCTTCGACGACCCGTCGCGGGTGCATGGTCGCGACAATGAGGTGCTGCCCGAGTACCGGCGGGTGCGGGATGAAATCAAGGAACGCATCACGCAATTTCTTCTGGAGAATAACGTATGAGTGGCAAGCAGATGAGCTTCTTCGACAAGTACCTGACCGTCTGGGTCGCCCTATGCATGGCGGTCGGCGTCGGATCGGGCAAGATCATGCCGGAGGCGGTCGCGGCGCTGCGCGGGCTGGAGTTCGGCGCGGGGTCGCGGATCAACATCCCGATCGCCGTGCTGATCTGGCTGATGGTCTACCCGATGATGCTCAAGGTCGATTTCGGCTCGGTCCTGAATGTCGGCAAAAACCCCAAGGGGTTGTTCGTCACCCTCTTCGTCAACTGGGTGGTCAAACCGTTCAGCATGGCCTTTTTCGCCTGGCTCTTCTTCCGGCTGGTCTTCACCCCGTGGATCGGCCCTGGCGAGGCCGACCAGTACATCGCCGGCAGCATCATCCTCGCCGCCGCCCCCTGCACCGCCATGGTCTTCGTCTGGAGCTACCTGACCGACGGCGACCCGGCCTACACCCTGGTGCAGGTGTCGGTCAATGACCTTCTGATGCTGCTCTTCTTCGCGCCGATCGTCAAATTTCTGGTGGCCGGGGCCTCCAACCTGATCGTCCCCTTCGGCATCCTCTTCACCTCGGTGGCGGTGTTCATCGTCATCCCGCTGGTGGCCGGGGTCGTCACCCGCTCCGCTTTGATCAGGTCTCATGGCCCGGACTGGTTCAACAATGCCTTCCTGCCCAAACTTCATCCGGTAGCGATCACGGCCCTGCTCGCGACGCTGGTGCTGATCTTTGCCTTCCAGGCCGACAACATCACCTCCCGACTCTTCCACGTGCTGCTGATCGCCGTGCCGATTACCGTGCAGGTCTACTTCAACTCGTCGCTGGCCTACGCGTTGATGAAATGGCTGAAGGTTCCCTACACCGTGGCGGCGCCGGGGGCGTTGATCGGGGCGAGCAACTTCTTCGAGCTGGCGGTGGCGGTGGCCATCACCCTGTTCGGGCCGGAATCCGGGGCGGCGCTGGCCTGCGTGGTCGGCGTGCTGGTTGAGGTGCCGGTGATGCTTTCGGTCTGTTCGGTCTGCAACCGGACGAGACACTGGTTCCCGGTCATGAAATCGTCCCGGCGGAACTGATTGCCAAGGTCGGGCTGCTGGCCGCGGCGCAGTTGCTCGACGGGAAAGGCTGCGGCTGCAAATTTTGCCGGATCAATGGACGGTTCTGCGGACGGCAGGCAGGTTTGCGCTATACTTCAAGGACAGCAGGGGTTTGCCTCCAAATTGCCACGTCAGGGGTCGGTTATGATGAAAAAGACTTTTCAACGCTGGTCGCTTGCCGTTGCCGCTGGTGCCGTGCTGCTCGCCACCCTTCCCCAGCCTGCGCGGGCCGCTGCGGATGTCCTGCTGGCCAGGGGGCAGACGGTTTACGTGCCGGTCTACTCGAATATCTTTACCGCGCCGAAGGCGGTGCCGATCCACCTGGCCAACATCCTGACCATCCGCAATACTGACCTCCGCAATGCCATTCGGGTGACCAGCGCCGATTATTACGATACCAAGGGGACGCTCGTCAGGAAGTACTACCAGACGAGCGTCACTCTGGCGCCCATGGAGACCACCTATGTCTATTTGTCGGAACGGGATCAGGAAGGGGGCTTCGGCGCCAACTTCATTGTCCGCTGGCAGGCTGACAAAGACGTAAACGTCCCGATCATCGAATGCCTGATGATCGGCAACGAGGGGCGGGCGTTCGTCAGCCCTGGTCAGGCTATCCGGGAGGAGACCAAGTAGCCGGCTGCGATTTACCCGCCACAGCTACAATGACAGGAACACTCCATCCCGCGGGCCTTGGCAAAGGCCTCCCGCCCTTCCTTCCACGTCAGCCAGGCGATCCCCAGGGAGCCGATGGCGTCGAGACTGGCGATGCCGGTCAGTTCGAAACCGGTGCTAGCGACCAGCAGCACCACCGAAAGATACAGGCAAGCCCGGGAACAGGCCGCGTCGGCCAGGATCGCCGGGGAGTTCAGTTCCCTGCCAACCTTGACCTTATAGTGGATCAGCAGCCACATGAATGACATGGACACCAACGAGACGACCACCCCCCACAAAGTCGTCTCCGGGCGATGCTGCTGGACCAGATTGAGCACGGCCATCAAAACCAGGCCGGCGGTCAGAGCGTAGAACGCCCCGCCGGTGATGCGCAGGGCGCGTTGCTCAAAGGCGTCCCGGGTTTCCCCCTGGTTGTTTTGGATGCGGCGGAGCATGTGCCAGACACCGATCGCCGAGATCACCTCGATGAAGGAGTCGACGCCGAAGCCGAACAGTGCCAAGGTCTCATCGGCACTGCCCAGAACCATGGAAACGATACCTTCGACAAAGTTGTAGCCGATGGTAAGAATGGCCAGCAGATTGGCAGTAGCAAGCAGGCGGTCACGGGTAGCTTGTTGCATGCCTGTCAGCTTTGCCGCAACCGCGGCTTGCGTTCGCTGTGCCACCACTTGAGGCATTCCCGCAACCGGTCGAGATGCTCCTGGTCGTGGGCGCCCAACCCCGCGAACAGGGCTGCAAGCCGTTGGTTGTAAAAATGCATGGCATTGTTGACGTGGACCTTGACGAACTGCTGCTCCATCTCCACCGCCAGGCGCAGCGCCTCCTCCTCACCCAGACACCTGTGGTCAAGAGCCCTGACCATTCCTTCCGCCAACTGCACGGCCGCGTCGATGCTCTCCCAGGCAATCTTTCCGACAGCATCGAGTTCCTTTTCGGGAGCCTGCATGACCAGGTCGATCTGCCGGGCATGGGCACGTTCATCGCCGCCAAGCTTTTGAAACACGCTGCGTACTTCCGGAGCATAGGCGGCGTCGACCGCCAGCCGTTGGTAAATTTCACCGGCAAGGGTTTCAATCTTATGGCAATCGCTCAAAAATCCTCTCATGGACAGAACCCCCCGTGCTATTTCCTTCCCGCCGATCGCTTAGAGCGGACTATTCCGCCGACGGTTCCCCGGAAAATTTTTTGATGCGAGCCTGCAACCCTGCCAGATGGGTGTCGTCAGCCCTTGCCAAAGCATCGAACATCTTTTTCATGGAGGATTCCTGAAAAACGATCGTATAGGTTGTGTGAATCTTCTGGAAGCGCTTTTCCAGATCTGAGGCCACCCGCAACATCTCCTCTTCGCTCACTGAACTTGCCGTGACCCGCTGCAACAGGTCTTCGGCGCGCGCCAGCAGTGCAAGCGCAGCCCCCTCCTCTTCGGCTTTCAATTCCGCAAATACCTTCTCCCGCGACAAACGCATCGCAAGACGTACTTGCTGGGCGTGATTCTCCTCGTCGACCGCCATTGTCTGCCAGAGCGCCGCAAGCTCTTCGTCGTTTTGCGCTCGCGCGGCAACAGCCATGGCACGATAAATTTCGGCAGCTTTGTCTTCCACCAAAGCACAAGTCGTCAAAAACCTGATTGTTTCCATCTCCGGGTCTCCTCGGTGTGCAAAGATATTTTACCCACTTGAAGGATATCGCCTCCGGCGGCAGCGGGCAAGAATTATCCCTTGTGTTTCAGGCTTCGCACCCCAGCGGACAGGTGATCAACCAACCCCTCGGCGGGAAATTCATCCTGGTCCGCAGCGGTACACATTTCAATCCGGAAGTGTGATGGTTTCCCAGGGTTGCAAGGAGCAATTCCGATAGACTGCCCGCAACTTTGCCGATCATCAGCCTGCGGAATGATTCATCCGACAAAAAAAACCCGCCGGCAGCGGCGGGTTTTTTTTGTCGGAGAGGAGATTGGTCAGACATCCACCGGCTGGAGGGGCGCCGCCGTCTTCTTCCCCTGCTCCTTGGCCAGATTGTGGATGAGCACCTCGGCGCCGATGGTGGCGGTATGCCGGACCAGATTGTCGGCGCGTTCGCCGTCATGGCTGCGGAAGGCCTCGATGATCTTGCGATGCTCCTGAACCGAGATCTCCATGCGGCCCGGCTGCGCAAGCGAAGCCAGCCGCAGGCGGTTGAACTTGAGAACCAGCTGGTTGATCAACGCCGCCAGCTTGTCATTGCCGGACGCCTTGATGAACAGTTCATGAAATTCATCGTGGACCCGGAAGAAGCTCTTGATATCCCCATCGGCGGCAATCTGTTGCAGCTTGGCGTTGATGGCCTCGAGCCGCTCGAGATCCCGCTCCGACATGCGTTCGGCGGCAATCCGGGCGGCATGCCCTTCGAGAATGCTCTTGATTGCGTAGAATTCGACCACGTCGCGTTCGGAAAGCGAAGCCACCACCGCGCCCTTGCGCGGGATAACCTCCAGGTAGCCTTCCGATTCGAGTTGACGAAAAGCCTCGCGGATCGGGGTGCGGCTGATACCGAAGCGCTCGGCCAGCTCCGGCTCGGACACACGTTCGCCGGGCTTGAGCGAGCCCTTCAGGATCGCATCGCGAATCGTCTCGAGAATCTTTTCGCGCAAGGTCTGGTGTCGTTCGATCGGCTTGCGGCGCACAGGACTGCCCCCTTTCCCATGTTCCGGTAAATTGTATACAGTATACAAGCGTTGTCAAGTGGTTTCTCCCCATCAGAATCGTCTAACCAAGCTAACTGCTTGCCTTTTCTCATATCTCTCGTTATCATCCTCGTTATTGTCCACGGAGTTCGGGAATGGATCCGGTACGCAATTTGCGCCTGTCGTTGACCATACTGGCCACCGTGATCGTTGCCGGCATGATCGGTTATTCCCTGATCGAGGGGTGGCCGCTGTTCGACTCCCTGTATATGACCGTCATCACCCTGGCGACGGTCGGTTTCAAGGAAGTTCACGACCTTTCCCCGCAGGGGAAGGCCTTCACCATCGTTTTGATCATCTTCGGCGTCGGCGTGATAACCTACGCTGCCGGCAGCGTTATCCAGTTCATGGTCGAGGGGCAGCTGCGCCAGGTCGTCGGGAGAAGAAAAATGGAAAAGCAGATTGCCAAACTCAGGGATCACTACATCATCTGTGGTTTCGGCCGGATCGGCCAGATGATCTGCAAGGAGTTCCAGGCGCGACCGGTCTCGTTCGTGGTGGTGGAAAAGAGTCCCCACCTGTGTGAGCGCCTGGAGCGTGAAGGCTGCCTGTTCGTGCAGGGGAACGCCACCGACGATGAAAGCCTGCTGTCCGCCGGCATCGAACGCGCCCGCGGCCTGATTACCGCCGTCACCTCCGACACCGACAACGTCTATATCACCCTGACCGCCCGCGGCCTCAATCCAAACCTGTTCATTCTGGCCCGCGCCGGCGAGGAAGGGGCGGAGGTCAAACTGATGCGGGCCGGCGCCTCCAAGGTCATCTCCCCCTATACCATCGGCGCGACCCGGATGGCCCATGCCATTTTGCGCCCTTCCGTGGTCGACTTCATCGATCTGGCGACCACCCGTGAGAACCTGGCGCTGCAGATCGAGGAGATCGAGGTGTCGCCCCGCTCGGTTCTGGTCGGAAAAAATCTGATCAGCTCTGGCATTCGCCAGACCATGGGGATCATTATCGTCGCCATCAAGCAACCGGACGGGCACATGCTGTTCAATCCAGCGCCGGACACCGAGATCGCTGCCGGCAGCGTACTGATCATTCTCGGCGAACGCCCGGCCATCACACAGCTCGAACAGGTCGCCCAGGGGAATGCCGTTGTCAACTGACCGCCTGTATGCCCACCTCCCCTGGCTGCGCTGCAACGAGTTTCTGCCGCGCATCCTCGATCTCGGTCTTGCGCCGGAAATCGCTTTCAAGGGGCCGGAACTGGATGATCTGCCGGCCGAGCGGCTGGCTACCATCGCCAGGCTGATTGCCGTGACCGGCCAGCGCCCGACGGTGCATGCGCCGTTCTTCGATCTGAGTCCCGGAGCGATGGAGCCGATGGTCCGCCAAATCACCCTGCAGCGGCTGACCCAGGCGCTGCAAGCCGCCGGACACCTGGGGGCACACCTGATGGTCGTTCACCCCGGCTACGACCGCTGGCGCTATCCGAACCTTGCCGTGGCCTGGGCCGATCACGCCGCGGCCACGTTTGCTCCCCTGGTGGCCATGGCCGAGCAGCTTGACTGCCGGCTCGCTCTGGAGAATATCTACGAGGAGAAAACCGAAACGTTGACAGCCCTGGTTAGCCGGATGGACAGCCCGTGGTTCGGTCACTGTTTCGATATCGGCCACTGGCGCCTCTTTGCTCGGGAGCCGCAGGATCGGTGGCTGGTGGACATCGCCCCGCGGCTGTTGCATCTACACCTCCACGACAATCACGGCCAGAACGACGACCATCTGCCGGTCGGGGAGGGGGTGATCGATTTTACCCCGCTCTTCCGGGTGCTCGCCGGCATGCCGGTCGTTCCGTCCATCACCCTCGAAGCCCATAACCCCGAGGAGTTGCGGCGCTCCCATGCCAACCTCAAAAACCTCTGCGCGAAGGAGTTCCCCGATGAGCATCGATCTTGATAAATTCTGGCTCGACAAGGATAAGGCCGTACTGGTGGTGATCGATATCCAGGCGAAACTGACCCCCGCCATGCCGCCCAAGGTTTATGAGCGGATGCGGGCCACCACCGCCATGCTGGTCGAGGCTGCCCATCTGCTCGACATTCCCGTGATCACCACCGAACAGTATCCGCAGGGGATCGGGCATACGGTGCCGGAGCTGGCGGCAGCCTGTGTCAACGGGGTGATCGAGAAGACCAGCTTCGGCTGCTGCGGTGAACCGGCATTCCTGGCGGCGCTGGCGACGCTCGGGCGGCGGCAGGTGATCGTCACCGGCATGGAAGCCCACGTCTGCGTCTACCAGACCGTCCTTGGCCTGCTCGGGGCGAATTACCACGTTCACCTGGTACGCGATGCCATCTGTTCGCGCCACAAGGAAGACTTCCGCGCCGGGACGAAAAATGCCGCCAAGGCCGGAGCGCTGGTCATCACCGCGGAAATGGCGCTGTTCCAGCTGCTGAAGGATTCCCGGCATGAGCAGTTCCGGGCGATCTCCAAACTGATCAAGACCAGGGACTGAACGTCCATACCGTAATCGCCAAATGAAAAGGGCGACCCGATCGGGTCGCCCTTGTGCGTTGCGCGAAGAATGAAGTCTAGTGCGAGGACTTGCGCCCGGCCACCTGGACGCGGATCAGCGCGCGTTCGAGGGCGCATTCCATGACCTTGAAGTCCTTGTCCTCGGTGGAAAGCTTCTTGAGCGCCTCCTGGGCGCGCCCCAAGGCGGCCTGGGCCCGGGCCAGGTCGATCTGGTCGGCCGGCTCGGCGGTTTCGACCAGAACCGTGACCACATCGTTCTCGACCTCGACATACCCCCAGTTGACCGCCACGTGGAACAGCTGCTGGCCCTGCTTGTAGGTCAACTCGCCGATGCGCAGCGTGGTCAGCAACGGGGTATGGCCGGGGAGCACCCCGAACTCGCCGAGGGTTCCGGGAGCGGTCACCTCATCCACCTCCTGCGACAATACGTGCCGATAGGGGGTGACCAGTTCCAGTTTGAGCTTTTCAGCCATTGTCTATCCTCTGTAGGGGCGAGGCGCTGCCTCGCCCTGGGCGACCCCGCCGGATCACCCCTACGAAATCATATTTAAGCCGCGAGCTGCTTGGCTTTTTCCAGGGCTTCTTCGATGGTGCCGACCAGGTAGAAGGCCTGCTCGGGGATGTCGTCGTACTGGCCGTCGACGATGCCGCGGAAGCCCTTGATGGTGTCCTTGAGCTCCACGTACTTGCCCGGAGTGCCGGTGAAGGTCTCGGCCACGTGGAACGGCTGGGAGAGGAAACGCTGGATCTTGCGGGCGCGGGCCACGACCAGTTTGTCTTCCTCGGAGAGTTCGTCCATGCCGAGGATGGCAATGATGTCCTGCAGGTCCTTGTAACGCTGCAGCACGAACTGCACGTCGCGGGCGCACTGGTAATGCTCGGCGCCGACCACCTGCGGGTCGAGGATGCGGCTGGTGGAGTCGAGCGGGTCGACGGCCGGGTAGATCCCCAGCTCGGCGATCTGGCGTGACAGAACCGTGGTTGCGTCGAGGTGGGCGAAGGCCGTGGCCGGGGCCGGGTCGGTCAGGTCGTCGGCCGGCACGTAGATCGCCTGGACCGAGGTGATCGAGCCCTTGGTGGTGGTGGTGATGCGCTCCTGCAGTTCACCCATTTCGGTGGCCAGCGTCGGCTGATAGCCGACCGCCGAGGGGATGCGGCCGAGCAGCGCCGAAACCTCGGAACCGGCCTGGGTGAAGCGGAAGATATTATCGACGAACAGGAGCACGTCCTGCCCTTCCTCGTCGCGGAAGTATTCGGCGACGGTCAGGGCCGAGAGGGCGACGCGGGCGCGGGCCCCCGGCGGCTCGTTCATCTGGCCGTAGATCAGGGCGGCCTTGTCGATAACGCCCGAGTCTTTCATCTCGTGCCAGAGATCGTTCCCTTCGCGGGTGCGCTCGCCGACACCGGCGAAAACCGAGAAACCGCCGTGCTGCTTGGCGATGTTGTTGATCAGTTCCATGATCAGAACGGTCTTGCCGACACCGGCGCCGCCGAACAGGCCGATCTTGCCGCCACGGGCATAGGGGGCCAGCAGGTCAACGACTTTGATCCCGGTTTCGAAGGCCTCGACCTTGGTCGACTGCTCGACAAATTCCGGGGCCGGACGATGAATTTCCCATTCCAGTTCGTTGTTGACCGGACCCATTTCGTCGATCGGCTCGCCGACCACGTTGAGAATGCGCCCGAGGGTCTTGGGACCGACCGGCATGACGATCTGCTTGCCGGTATCGAGCACATCCTGGCCGCGGACCAGACCGTCGGTCGCGTCCATGGCGATGGTGCGCACGGTATTTTCGCCCAGGTGCTGGGCAACTTCGAGCACCAGGTTCCATTCCCGGTCATCGATCGCCGGGTTGGACACCCTGAGGGCGTGATAGATCTCGGGAAGCTTGCCGGCTTCGAATTCGACGTCGACGACGGCGCCGATGACCTGAGTGATGCGTCCTTTGTTCATGATGACCCGTTCCTCCATTCTGCCCGCCCGGAAACCGGGGGGTAGCCTTGTTCTATAGTCTGGTCGTTACTTGACCGATTCGGCGCCGGAGATGATCTCCATCAGTTCCTTGGTGATGGCCGCCTGCCGGGCGCGGTTGTACTGCAGGGTCAGCTTGCCGATCATCTCCGAGGCATTCTTGCTGGCGCTGTCCATGGCACTCATGCGGGCACCGTGCTCGGACGCCACCGACTCGAGGAAGGCGCGGAAGATCTGCACCTCGATGTACTTGGGCAGCAGCTGCGCCAGTACCGCCGAAGCACTTGGCTCGTACAGGTAGTCGGCCAGGAATTCGTTGCTGGTGGATTCTTCCTCGCCACCCGCATCGATCGGCAATAGCGGGACGATGAGCGGTTCCTGGGAAATGGCGCTGCGGAAGGCATTATAGGCCAGGAAAACCGCGTCGTACTGGCCGGCATCGAACAGCTCGATCAGTTCCTTGCCGATTAGGGCCGCCGGTGCGTAGCTGACCTGGCTGGTGCCGAGCAGGTTTTCATAAACCTTGAAGATCGTCATCCCCGGGCGGCGCTTGAGATAGTCATTCCCCTTGCGGCCGATCAGCAACAGGTCGATCTGCTCGAAACCATCGTGGTTGGCACGGATATAGCGTTCGACGGTTTTGGAGACGTTGGCGTTGAAGCCGCCGCACAACCCGCGGTCGCTGGTGACCAGTACGACCAGGGCCTTCCCCTTGTCACGCTGGGCCAGCAGCGGATGGGCGTCCTGATCCTCGCGGCGGGCCAGACTGGCGAGCACCTGCTGCAGCTTGTTGGCATAGGGACGTGCCGCCACCACGGCTTCCTGGGCACGGCGCAGTTTAGCCGCCGAGACCATTTTCATGGCCTTGGTGATCTGGCGCGTGTTCTTGACCGACGTAATGCGCTTCTTGATAGCCTTCAGACTGGGCATGGTTCTCTACCTGGCGCTGGCGTGGTTAGGCGGCGAACTGCCCTTTGAATTCATCGAGGGCGCCCTTGATCTTGGCCTGCAGGTCGTTATCGAGCGCTTTTTTGTCGCGCACCTCGGCAAGGATCCCGGGGTGGCTGCTCTCGATGAAGGTCATCATCTCGGCCTCGTAGCGGCGCGCGACATTGACCGGGTAGTCGTCGATGTAGCCGTTGTTGGCGGCAAAGATAACCATGACCTGCTTCTCGACCGGCATCGGCTGGTACTGCGGCTGCTTGAGAATCTCGACCAGGCGCGCACCGCGGGCCAGCTGGCGCTGGGTGGCGGCGTCGAGGTCGGAGCCGAACTGGGCGAAGGCCGCCATCTCACGGTACTGGGCCAGGGCCAGGCGCAGGGTGCCGGCAACCTGCTTCATCGCCTTGACCTGGGCGCTGCCGCCGACGCGGGAGACCGACAGGCCGACGTTGATCGCCGGGCGCACACCCGAATAGAACAGGTCGGACTCGAGGAAAATCTGGCCGTCGGTAATCGAGATGACGTTGGTCGGGATATAGGCCGAAACGTCGCCGGCCTGGGTCTCGATGATCGGCAGGGCGGTCAGCGAACCGGCGCCCATTTCGTCGTTGAGCTTGCAGGCCCGCTCGAGCAGGCGGCTGTGCAGATAGAAGACGTCGCCGGGATAGGCTTCGCGCCCCGGCGGACGGCGCAGCAGCAGCGAGAGCTGGCGATAGGCAACGGCCTGCTTGGAGAGGTCATCATAGATGATCAGGGCATGCTTGCCGTTGTCGCGGAAATACTCGCCCATGGTGACGCCGGTGTACGGGGCGATGAACTGCAGCGGAGCCGGCTCGGACGCCGAGGCGGCAACGACGATGGTGTAATCCATGGCGCCGTGCTGTTTGAGCTTGCTGACCACCTGCGCCACCGTCGAGCGTTTCTGCCCGATGGCGACGTAGATGCAGATCATGTTCTGCCCTTTTTGATTGATGATCGCGTCGGTGGCCACCGCGGTCTTGCCGGTCTGGCGGTCGCCGATGATCAACTCGCGCTGACCACGGCCGATCGGCACCATGGCGTCGATCGCCTTGAGGCCGGTCTGCATCGGCTCGTGCACCGACTTGCGGGCGACAATGCCGGGCGCCTTGATCTCGACCTTGCTGTAGGTGTCGGTCTTGATCTCCCCCTGGCCGTCGATCGGAATGCCGATGCCGTTGACCACGCGACCGATCAGGCCGTCACCGACCGGCACCTGGACGATGCGCTCGGTCCGTTTGACCGTGTCGCCTTCCTTGATGTGCTCGGAATCGCCGAGAATCGCGGCACCGACGTTGTCCTCTTCGAGGTTGAGGACCATGCCCATGGTGTTGCCGGGAAACTCGAGAAGCTCGCCGGCCATGGCCTTGTCGAGACCGTGGATGCGGGCGATGCCGTCACCGACCGAAATGATCGTGCCGGTTTCGCTGACCTCCACTTCGCGGCCAAAGCTTTCGATCTGCTTCCTGATGATCGCGCTGATTTCTTCCGCTCTGACTTGCATAAGCCCTCACATCAACCTTTCGTTAAGGATTCTTCGATCCGTTTCAACTGGGTCCGCACGCTGCCGTCGAACAGGCGTCCGCCGATTTCGGCCTGCACGCCGCCGAGCAGCTGTGGGTCGACGCTCACGTTCAGCGCCACTTTCTTGCCGGTCTGTTTCTCGAGGCTGGCGCCGATTGCCTGCTGCTGTGCGGCATCGAGTTCCACCGCCGCGGTGATTTTGGCCCGCAGCACCCCCGACAGATCGTCGGCCAGGCGCCGGTAAGTTTCTTCGATCTGCCCCAGGTAGCAGAGCCGCTCCTTGCTCTGGACCAGGCCAAGGAACTTGCGCATCCCCTCGGAGAGACCGAGGGCGGCAGCCAGATCGGCCAGCATCGCCGCTTTCTTGTCCATGGCCAGGGTCGGGCTCTCAAGCAGCTGGCGCAACAGCTCCTCGCGGTCGAGGATGGCGTTGACCATAGCCAGCTCTTCACCGTAGCGGTCGATGGCCTGTTGCTCCACGGCCAGTTCGATCAACGCCTTGGCATACCGTCGGGTCAGGGCACTCGCGCTCAATGGAGTTCTCCCACTTTCTGCATGTACTCATCGATCAGCCGCTTCTGGTCGGCGGCGGTTACGCTCTTGGCGAGCAACTCCTCGGCCAGTTCCACGGCCAGGCGGGCTGCTTCGGCGCGCAATTCGGTGCGCGCCCTGGCCACGGCGCTGGCAGCCTTGGCATCGGCCTCCTGCTCGATCTTGGTGGCCATCTCTTTGGCGCTGGCAAGAATCTTGTCGCGCTCCAATTCGCCCTCGCGGCGGATAGAGGCATAGATCGTCTCGATCTCGGCGGAGGCTTTGGTCAGTTTTTCCTGATACTCGTGCGCCTTGGCTTCGGCGGCATCCCGTGCGGCGGCAGCATCGGCCAGGGTTTTTTCGATCTCGGCGCGACGGTTCTGCAACCCGTTGCGCAGCGGTTTTTTGACGAAATAGGCCACCAGACCGACCAGCACGGCAAAGTTGATGCAGCGCCAGATGAAATCCTTGAGGATCACGCCGCTGTCAACCTGGTGTTCGCCGCCGCCGGCGGCCATGGCCAGGGCCGGCAGGGCGACCGCTACCAACAGGGCGAGGATGATACTGCGCAGGTTACGGGCCGGCATCAGACGCTCCTCCCCAACACCTTGCCGGCGATCTGCCGGGCCAGGGCTTCGGTTTCGCCGCGCAACCCCTGACGGGCGGCTTCGGCCTCGCCGGCGACCTGGTCCTTGAGCACCTGCAGGCGCTGGGATGCTTTTTCGTTGGCCGCGCCAAGCAGACGGGCCTCTTCAGTCTGCGCCGCCTGGCGCAGGGCCGTACGTTCCTGGCTGCCGCGCTGGCGGGCTTCCTGCAGCTTGGCTTCGTACTCGGCCACCTGGGCCTGGATTTGCTCATCGAGCGACCGGGCCTTGGCCAGATCGCCGTCGATGGTGGCCTTGCGCGCGGCCAGCACGGCACGCAGCGGCTTGAACAGCAGCGCGTTGAGCACGGCCAGCAAAATCATGAAATTTGCGAACTGCAGCAACAGTGTCCAGTCGAGCTTGATCACCGTCTTACCTCGTGGTATGCACCGCGTTGGGCACGTGGAATGCTAATGTATGAGTAAGGTCTCAAAAGGGCGCAAAAATAGGGCTCCGGACCGGTATCCGGGCCCAAAGCAGGAGATGACTAACACAGCCCCCCCCGATTGTCAAGGCTGTTTGCGTACCAAAATCGGATTATCTGTCAAAGCACTCCCCGGCACGTTTAATCTGCGGCTTCGCTACCGCCCCGTTTCATGCTGATGGTCCCGTTGAACACGACGCCATCCTCGACCGACAGGGCCGGGGTTTCAATCGTTCCCTCGACCTGGGCCGGAGAGCGCAGTTCGACACGAGTGACGGCCTTGATGTTCCCCTTGAAGCGACCGCTGAGAATCAGCGTGCCGACCGTCACCTCCGCCTGCAGATCGGCGCTGTCGCCAACGATCAGGGTGTCTTTCGAGGTGACTTCGCCACGGAAGGCACCGTCCAGACGCACGATCTCATTGAAAACCAGGCGCCCTTCAAACTGGCTGCCCGGCCCCAGAAAGGCCTTGATGTCGCTCTTTTCGAGCGGGGATTCCCGTCGAGCCATGATGTCTTTGTCCTTTTTTACGAACATTTCGTGCGCATTCCTTGCCGTGCAGCGTTATTCGTGGGTCGTAAACCACTCCAAAAGCCGGTCCAGCTCCTCGGCGGAATAGTAGGCGATCTCGATCTTCCCCCCCTTGCCGCCGCGAGCCTTCGGGACAATCTTCACCTGCGTTCCGAGCCGGCGCTGCAGACGTGCCGCCAGGTCGGTCAATTCCGGGTCGGCCGTCTTGCGGCGAACCACCGGGGCGGCGTTTTTGAGTCGTTTGACCAGCTCCTCGGTCTGGCGCACCGACAGCTGTTTCTTGACCACCAGGTCGCGCGCTTCCTGCAGGCGCGCCCCGTTTTCCAGCGGCAGCAACGCCCGGGCATGGCCCATCGACAACCGCCCGCCCATGACATCCTGCTGCACGGTGCGCGGCAGACGCAGAAGACGCAGGGCGTTGGCCACGGTCGAGCGGTCCTTGCCGACGCGTTTGGCCACCTCGTCCTGGGAGAGATCGAAACTGCTCATCAGGTGACGGTAGGCCTCGGCCTCTTCGATCGGGTTGAGATCTTCGCGCTGAATGTTCTCGATCAGCGCCATTTCCAGCGCCCAGTCCTCGGAAACATCCTGGATCACCACCGGCAGTTCCTTGAGCCCGGCACGCTGGGCGGCCCGCCAGCGCCGCTCTCCGGCAATGATCTGATAATGATCGCCGCCGTTGCGTACCACCAGTGGCTGAATCACCCCTTTTTCGCGAATCGAGGCGACCAGTTCCTCCATCTTGGCATCGTCGAAGCTTTTGCGCGGCTGCCGGCTGTGGGGGCGCAACTCCTCGACAGGACAAAGAAAATACTTGTGGCGCCCTTCCTGGGTCGCCGAGGAAATCAGGGCGCCGATCCCCTTGCCGAGTGCGGATCGTTTGGTCATGTCAGAGCTTCCCTGCGAATGATTTCCCGCGCCAGATCAAGGTAGGCGGCGGCCCCGCGCGAAGCAATGTCGTAGAGCAGCGCCGGCAGTCCGTGGCTGGGTGCCTCGGAAAGCCTCACGTTGCGCGGGATCATGGTCTCGAACACCTGCCCGTCAAAGTGTTTGCGGATCTCCTCGACCACCTGGCGGGAAAGATTGTTGCGGGCATCGAACATGGTCAGCAGAATGCCGAGCAGCGTCAGCTTCGGATTGAGTTCGCGCTGGATCAGGCGCACCGTGTTGAGCAGCTGGCTCAACCCCTCCATGGCGTAATACTCGCACTGCAGCGGGATCAGCACCCGGTCGGCGGCGGTCAGGGCATTGATGGTCAGCAATCCCAGCGACGGCGGGCAGTCGATCAGGACATAGTCGTACTCGGCCTGAATTTCCGCCAGGGCCGACTTGAGCTTCCCCTCGCGGGCCAGGGCACTGATCAGTTCAACCTCGGCGCCGATCAGATCCGGATTGGCCGGCAGCAGGTGAAGATGGCCAAGCGGGGTATTCTGGCGCACCGCCAGCGCCGGTGCCGTGCCGAGCAGCATCTGGTAGACGGTCTGTTCCAGCGTGTTCGGATCGACGCCGACGCCACTGGTGCTGTTGGCCTGGGGATCGAGGTCGACGATCAGGGTGCGCCGCTCCGCAGCTGCCAGCGAGGCCGCCAGGTTGACGGTGGTGGTGGTCTTGCCGACCCCTCCCTTCTGATTGGCGATGGCAACGATCTGGGCCATGAGACATCCGACTCCTATCCCGGGTAACGGGTTGGAAAAATTAACATAAACCCCGAAAACAGGAAAGAAAAAAGCCGCCGCCCCAGATGTGGGGGGCAGCGGCATGCCTGGCCCCCAGATGTTGGGGGTAAAACCCGCTTAAACAGGGCCTTCGCGAGGGTGGCTTCCAAATTTGCCCGAGAAGCGGTTTTTCGGTCCTGACCAAGGGGTTGCTATGGGTCCGGTTTCAGTCGCTACCCTCCCCGGCCCCGGTAACAGCCTGCCTTTGTCCGGTCTGTACCAGGACCAGCAGGCAGCGTTCCGCTCCCGACACCGGCAGCCGCAGATGATGCTGCGCCGTGCACGTAAATCCCAGCGCCGCCAGCTCGGCCTGCGCCGCCGCCAGTTCCGCCGCCCCGTCCGCCCCCTTCATGGCGATCAGCTGCCCTTCCGGCGCCAGACAGGGGGCCGCCAGACGAGCCAGCAGCGGCAGGCTGGCGAGGGCCCTTGCCGTCACGACATCAAAGCCGGCACGACAGCCCGGCATTTCGGCGAGGGCTTCGGCCCGACCGTGTACGGCGGTGAAGCCGGGAAGCTGCAGACTCCGGACGACATGGCGCTGAAAGGCGATCTTTTTGCCAACCGCGTCGACCGAAACGATTTCGAGCCCGGGACGAACGATCTTCAGCGGCAGCGCCGGGAAGCCGGCCCCGGAACCGAGGTCGAGCAGACGCTTCGCCCGGCCGAGCAGCGGCAGGAGCGTCAGGGCGTCGGCCAGGTGCTTTTCATAGACCTCGGATCGAGCGGTGATGGCGGTCAGGTTGTGCGTACGATTCCAGCGCAGTAACTCGGCCGCCAGCCATTCCAAGCGCTGCAACACCTCCGGGTCAAGGGCACCCGCCGACGGGAAGAGCAACTCGGCAAGGGAACGGTCGGGCACGCGATCACCGGCGCAACAGAACGGCGAGAATAGCAATGGCCGCCGGGGTTACGCCGGGGATGCGGCTGGCCTGCCCGAGGGTATGCGGACGAATCTTCTGCAGTTTCTCACGGACCTCCGCGGAGAGGCTGGCGACCGTGGCATAGTCAAAATCGGCCGGAATGACTTGGGTTTCCATGCGCCGGGTCCGCTCCACCTGATCCTGTTGGCGGCGGATATAGCCTTCGTACTTGACCGAAGTTTCCAACTCGTCACGAACCTCGACCGGCAACGCGGCCAGTTGTTCATCCAGGAAGAGTAGATCATCGAGGCCAATTTCCGGGCGGCGCAGCAGTTCTTCCAATGAGGCGCCGTTGTTCAACAGCCCCAGGCCCAGGCGCTCCAGGGTGTCCCTGTCGCCGGGGGCCACCCGGACCTCGCGCAGACGCCCCCCGCCGGTGGCCACGGCCGCAAGCTTGGCGCAGTAGCGCTGCCAGCGGGCCTCCGGCAACAGGCCAACCTGGCGACCAAGGGCAGACAGGCGCTGGTCGGCGTTATCCTCGCGCAGCAGCAGGCGAAACTCGGCGCGCGAGGTGAACATCCGGTAAGGCTCTTTGGCCCCGAGATTGACCAGGTCATCAACCAGCACGCCGAGATACCCCTGGTCACGGCCGATAATGACCGGCTCGCGTTCCTGGGCCTGCAGGGCGGCATTGATCCCGGCCAGCAACCCCTGGGCGCCGGCCTCCTCATAGCCGGAGGTGCCGTTGATCTGGCCGGCATGATAGAGGCCGCGCAACGCCTTGGTTTCGAGGGTCGGCAGCAGCTGGATCGGATCGACGTAATCGTACTCGATGGCGTAGCCGGGACGCATGATTTCGACCGCCTCCAGCCCCGGCAAGGTCCGCAGGAAAGCCCGCTGCACATCGAGCGGCAACGATGTGGAGACACCATTTGGATAGATTTCGCCGCTGGCATACCCTTCCGGCTCCAGGAAGATCTGGTGCTGGTCCTTCTCCGGAAAGCGCACCACCTTGTCTTCGATCGACGGACAGTAGCGCGGGCCGACCCCTTCGATCACCCCGGAATAGAGCGGCGAACGATCCAGCCCGCCGCGAATGATCTCGTGGGTGCACGCATTGGTGTAAGTGATGTGGCACGGCAGCTGCGGCCGGTCGATCCGTTCGGTGTCCGCAGAAAAAGGCCGCGGCACGGAATCGCCGTGCTGGGCTTCCAGCCGGGAGAAGTCGATGGAACTTTTGGCCAGCCGTGCCGGGGTCCCGGTCTTGAGCCGGCCGACCACGAAGCCGAGCGCCCGCAGATGCTCGGACAACCCTTCGGACGGCGGCTCCCCCGCCCGCCCTCCGGGATAGTGGACCAACCCGACATGGATCAGGCCGCGCATGAAGGTGCCGGTGGTGAGCACCACCGCCGGCGCCTGAAACCGGAGCCCTTCGCGGGTTTCTATGCCGGAGACCCGCCCACCCGCTTCGAGCAGGCGCACCACCTGTCCCTGTTTGAGATCGAGGCCGGGCTGGCTTTCCAGCACCAGCTTCATGCGCAGCCGGTACTGATCGCGATCGGCCTGGGCGCGCGAGGAGCGCACGGCCGGGCCCTTCTTGGTGTTGAGCATACGGAACTGAATGCCGGTGGCATCGATGTTGCGCGCCATCTCACCGCCGAGAGCATCGATCTCGCGTACCAGATGCCCCTTGGCCAACCCGCCGATCGCCGGATTGCACGACATCTGTCCGCACATGTCGAGGTGCAGCGTCAGCAACAGGGTGCGGCAGCCCATCCGTGCCGCGGCCAGTGCCGCCTCACAGCCGGCATGACCGGCACCGACCACGATCACCTGATAATGCGCACCTTCACTCATCGTTCTTCGCACCGCCACCGGCGGCTCCATGTTTCACGTGAAACATCTTTGTGTCCTGTGTGGAACGCCAGCTACTTGCCGATACAGAAGCGACTGAAAATCTGTTCCAGAATGGCGTCGGGCGTGGTCTCTCCGGTAATCTGGCCCAGCGCCGCCAACGCCTCGCGCAGTTCGAAGGCCAGGCATTCGTACGGCTCACCGGCTGCCTGTGCAGCCCGAAAGCGCTCAAGGGCGGTGAGCGTTCCGCTCAAGGCGTCGCGATGCCGACGTTCAGCCAGAACCACACCACCAACAGTATCACCGGCACCGGGTCCGCAGAAATGCGCAACGATCGCTGCCTGTAGCTCGGCGAGCCCCGTCCCCTGCCGCACCGAAACCGCAACGTGAGACAGGAACGGGTGGCTGTGTGGCTCTTCAGCGGCCGGCAGATCGCTCTTGTTGCGCACCAGAACCGTCCGTTCCGGTGGTGCCATGGCCACGGCCATGCGATCTTCGGCCGTCAGCGGCTGCGAACCATCGAGCACCAGCAGCACCAGATCGGCGGCACGCGCCTTCTCCCGCGCCCGCCGCACCCCCTCCTGCTCGATCGGGTCGGTGGTGTCGCGGACCCCGGCGGTATCGATCAGGCGCAAAGGCAGACCATCCAGAACCAGCTCTTCTTCAACGGTATCGCGGGTGGTGCCCGGGATTTCGGTAACGATCGCCCGGGCCTCGCCGAGCAGAGCATTGAGCAGCGAGCTCTTGCCGACGTTCGGCCGCCCGAGGATCAGGACGCTGACCCCCTCGCGCAGGGCCCGGCCGTTATCGAAAGTCAGCATCAGCTCGGTGATGGCGGCATGCACCGCCGCGGCGCGTGTGGAAACCGCCTGGTGATCGAGGGTGCCGAGATCATCGTCGGGAAAGTCGATATGCGCCTCGAGCAGAAGAAGAAGTTCGCGCAGTTCCGTGGTGAAGTGATGAATTTGCTGCGAAAGGCGTCCTTCGAGCTGGCCGAGGGCGATGCGGGCGGCCTGTTCCGAACGGGCACCGATCAGGGCGGCGACCGCTTCGGCCTGGGCCAGATCGAGGCGGCCATTGAGAAAAGCGCGTTGGGTAAACTCACCGGGATTGGCCAGGCGGGCACCTTCGGCCAGAAACAGGTCGAGGATGCAGCGCAGGAGCTGACTGCCGCCGTGGCAGTGCACTTCAACCACATCTTCGCCGGTATAGGAATGCGGCGCTCGCATGATGACCGCGAGCACCTCGTCAAGCGGGGTGCCGTCACGGCGGCAGAGCCGACCATGATAGAGATGGTGCGAGACCATGGCCGGCGGTGCCGTCCGGCCGCGAAAGGCAGCCGCCAGCAGGGCCTCTGCCCGTGACCCGGACAGACGCACGATGCCGACACCACCCTCGCCCGGCGGGGTCGCCGGGGCGACAATGGTGTCGCAGGCGGGCGGGGCGGAGCGTGTCACGATGAACTCAGGTCAGACGGCGGTTGATGTAGTATTGCTGGGCAATGGTCAGCAGGTTGTTGACCAGCCAGTAAATGACCAGGCCGGAGGGAAAGTTCAGGAACAGGAAGGTGAAGACCACCGGCATGAACAGGAAGATCTTGGCCTGAATCGGGTCGGCGGTGGTTGGCGTCATCTTCTGCTGGACGAACATGCTCGCCCCCATCAGCAGAGGAGTGATGTAGTAGGGATCCTTGGCCGATAGATCGGTCAGCCAGAGCATGAACGGCGCCTGGCGCAGGGCGATGGAGTCGAGCAGTACCTTGTAAAGGGCAAAGAACACGGGGATCTGCACCAGCATCGGCAGGCAGCCGCCCAACGGGTTGACGCTGTGCTTCTTATAGAGCTCCATGAGCTCACGGTTCAATCGTTCCTTGTCGCTCTTGAACTTTTCGCGAAGCTTCTGCATCTCCGGTTGCAGCTTCTGCATCGCCTTCATCGAGGCATAACTCTTGTGGGTCAGCGGCCAGAAGAGCAGCTTGATGATGATGGTGAGGACGATGATGGCCAACCCATAGTTCTTAAGGAAGCCATAGAAGAAGACCAGCACGTGCAGCAGCGGCTTGGCCAGTAGATCGAACCAGCCGAAATGGACGGCTTCATCCAGATGGTGATCGGCCGCCTTCAGCAGTTCCCAATCTTTTGGCCCGAAAAACAGCAGATAGCTGAACTGCCGGCGTTCCCCCGGCTGCAGGGACAGCGGCGGCGAGACAAACACGGATTCCAGCTGATCGTTGTTAAGCGCGACCTGCAGCTTCTCGGCCGCCGCTTCGAGCGGGACTGCGGCCGTCATGAAATATTTGCTCTGCAGTGAGCTCCAGACCGTCTCTTTGCCGAAACTTTTGGCCTGTTTTCTGAGATCCTTGACATCGACCTGCTCGAGTTTGTCACCGATCAGGGCCGCGGGCCCGGCAAAACTGTAACTGTCTTTCTGACCGTCATCCCATTGCTGCACCAGGGCAAAGCTCAGGGTACCGCTCAGCGCCACCGGGGAGGCGTTGCGAATCCCGACCGAACTGTCGATGGTGTAGTTGTCGCCATGGAAGGTGAAGGTCTTGACAATCTCGGCACCACTGGTGGTGACATGCCGGAAGGATAGTCGCTGCTCTCCGCCGGCCGGAAGGTTGATCTGTTGGTCAGCAACATCGACCGCAAAGGGAGCATCCGCATATAATGCCAACCCCTCGGTGCCGGTCGTGCGTAGCGTCGCATAGCGGCTGTTCGCCGTCTTGACCAGCGGTACCGGGCCGGCGCCGGCGGCCGGCGTCTCCCGGTAATCCTTCAGTTCCATCGCCATCAGGCGGGCGCCGACGGTCGACAGAACCGCACGGTATCTGGCGGTTTCGACGATGATTTCCCGGGCCGGCGCCGTGGCGGGAACCGGCAGCGGGGCCGGAGCAAGCGGTTGGGCAGCAGTGACACCGGCGGGTGCCGCGGCCGGGGTGGGCTGAGCAGAAACGGCCGGG
>VEPG01000081.1 GCA_012026975.1 Desulfuromonas sp.
GAAGTGGGGGGTGGATTTTGGGGCAGGGACTGTCCCCGCAGGGGACTGTCCCACTGGTGCGGAGGTTTCGTAGGGGCGTGATTTATCACGCCCAGGGCGCAATGAATTGCGCCCCTACAGGAATACCATGTTCAGATTAATCTTTTTGTTGTTCGCTTTGATCCTCGCCGCCTGCGGCGAGCGGCAACCGAACTACCCGGCTCGCCAGGTGCCGGCCGGGCTGCTGACGGACACCATCCAGATCGCCGCCGGCCAGGTGCTCTTCCGCGAAAAATGCGCCACCTGCCACGGCCACCCGGATGAGGGGCGCTCGCCGCGCGCGAACTTCTTCCAGCCGCCGGCCCCGGATTTCAGCTCCCCCGCCTACCGCACGGTCGATCCGGCCTACCTCTTCTGGCGGATCGAGGTCGGCAAGACGGTCGACCCCTACCTTTCCCGCGGTTCGGTCATGCCGGCCTGGGGACCGACTCTCAATGAGACTGAAATCTGGCAGCTAGTGGCGTATCTGAAGGTACGGGCCGGATAAAGTCGAAACAGGGTCGGAGGATAATCCCATCCTTAACCTCAGATAAAGAAAGGGCCGGATCACTCCGGCCCTTTCTGCTTTGTTTCGGTCTTTGTTATTGGAGCTTACTCGTTCCACCCTTCCGGATGCACATCGCCGATCTGCTCCCAGTGTTCCGGCGAGCGCCACAGGCTGGAGGTGATCAGCTGGCGCATGTGCAGGAATTCCTTGGGAAGCCGGTCGTAGAGCTTGACGAACAGCTCCTCGTGGGAGATGAGTTCGTGCTGCCAGACGTCGCGATCGACGGAGGTCAGCTCGTTGAACTTCTCGCGGCTCATCTCCAGCCCGTCCCAGTCCATGTCCTGGTAGCGCGGCATCCAGCCGAGCGGCGATTCGACCGCCGCGGCCTTCCCCTGGACGCGCTCGACGATCCACTTGAGAACCCGCATGTTCTCGCCGTAGCCCGGCCAGATGAACTTGCCGTTGGCGTCCTTGCGGAACCAGTTGACGCTGAAGATGCGCGGCGGCTTCGGCACCGAGCGGCCGAACTGCAGCCAGTGGCTGAAGTAGTCGGCCATGTGGTAGCCGCAGAACGGCAGCATGGCGAAGGGGTCGCGGCGGACGTTGCCGGTGGCGCCGACGGCAGCGGCGGTGGTCTCCGAGCCGAGAGTGGCGGCCAGATAGACGCCGAAGTTCCAGTTGAAGCTCTGGTAGACCAGCGGCACGGTGTCCTTGCGACGGCCACCGAAGATGAAGGCGCTCATCGGCACCCCTTTGGGATTTTCCCAGTCGGGGTCGATGCACGGGCACTGGCTGGCCGGCGAGGTGAAGCGCGCGTTGGGATGGGCGGCCGGACGGCCGCACCCCGGGGCCCACTCGTTCCCCTGCCAGTCGGTCAGTTTGGCCGGCGGCTCGTCGGTCATCCCCTCCCACCACACATCGCCTTCCGGGGTCAGTGCCACGTTGGTGAAGATGGTGTTGGCGGCGCAGGACGCCATGGCGTTGGGATTGGTCTTGACGTTGGTGCCGGGAGCGACGCCGAAATAGCCGTACTCGGGATTAATGGCGTAGACCTGGCCATCGGGGCCGGGCTTGATCCAGGCGATGTCGTCACCGAGGGTGGTGACCTTCCACCCCTTTTCCTGCAGCGGCTTGGGCGGGATCAGCATGGCGAAGTTGGTCTTGCCGCAGGCGCTCGGGAAGGCGGCGCCGACATAGGTCTTGTCGCCGGCGGGCGATTCGACGCCGAGGATCAGCATGTGCTCGGCCAGCCACCCTTCGTCTTTCCCCTGCTTGGAGGCGATGCGCAGCGCCAGGCACTTCTTGCCGAGCAGGGCGTTGCCGCCGTACCCCGAACCAAACGACCAGATGGCGCGCTCCTCGGGGAAGTGGACGATGTATTTCTCCTGGTTGCACGGCCAGGCTGAATCCTGCTGGCCGGCAGCCAGCGGCGCGCCGACCGAGTGCAGGCAGGGAACGAACTCGCCGTCGCCGAGAACTTCGAGGACCTTTTTCCCCATGCGGGTCATGATCTTCATGTTGACCACGACGTAAGGGGAGTCGGAGATCTCCACGCCGATCTTGGCAATCGGCGAGCCGAGCGGCCCCATACTGAAGGGGATGACGTACATGGTCCGCCCCTTCATGCATCCCTTGAACAACCCCTTGAGCTTCTCCTTCATCTCCTTCGGGGCCATCCAGTTGTTGGTCGGGCCGGCATCCTGCTTGGAGAGGCTGCAGATGAAGGTGCGGTCTTCCACTCGTGCCACGTCGATCGGGTCGGACCAGGCCAGGTAGCTGTTGGGGCGAAGCTGGTCGTTCAGCTTGCGGAAGGTGCCGCTTTTCACCAGCAGGTTGCACAGTTCGTCGTACTCCTGCTGGGAACCGTCGCACCAGTGGATGCGCTCCGGCTGGCACAAAGCTGCAACTTCCTCGACCCACTTGAGCAGTTTTTCGTTCTTGGGAACTTCGAAACTCATGGACTTCGCCTCCCCGTTGAGTGAAATAATCGTTTTTATCAGCAACCGTTGCCCGCCTGCAGACAACGATTTTTCTGGAGATTGAAAAAATTTACTTTACATAAAATGTGGTTTCCGGCCAAGGGAAAAAGCATGTGAATGGCTGCCGGCAAATGGTAGAATGTTCAACCGTGACATTACCACGGGATCAAATAAACGCTTGCGAAGATCCCTCTCAAGCGATCCAACGGGTCAACTGCTCAACGATTCAACATGGTTTTGTTTTAATCGGTACCGGGAATAATTCGTGAACGGATATCTTCGATGAAACTTGGTGCGTTGGGGGAATTCGGCTTGATCGATTCGATCCGGGCACGGGTCGGGGTTGCACCCGGCGTTCACCGCGGCATCGGCGACGATGCCGCCGAACTCGAAATCCCCGCCGGTCACCGCCTGCTCACTTCCACCGATCTGCTGCTCGAAGAGGTGCACTTCCGCTTCGCCTGGACCTCCGCTTACGATCTCGGTCGCAAGGCCGTGGCCGTCAACCTCAGCGACATCGCCGCCATGGGAGGGGAGCCGCGCTTTGTCTACGTCGGGCTGGCCTGTCCCGCCGCTACCGAAGTGTCCCAACTCGAGGCCTTTGTGAACGGGGTGCTTGCCGAGACTGCCGAACATGGCGTCACCCTGGTCGGCGGCGACACCTGCCGCAGTCCGGGGCCGTGGGTCATCTCGGTGACGGTCGAAGGAACGGCACCCGTCGGGACGGCGGTCGGCCGGGATGGTGCCAGCCCCGGCGATCTCGTACTGGTGAGCGGAACGCTCGGCGACAGCGCCCTGGCCCTCAGCCTCTGGCAGCAGGGGGAAAACCCGGACTCCTGGCTGGCGGCCCGGCACAACCGGCCCTCGCCGCGGATCGCCTTGGGCCGCGAGTTGGCCCTGACGGGGTTGGCCACGGCAATGATTGATCTTTCTGACGGGGTTGCCTCGGACTTGGAGCACATCCTGCAGGCCTCCGGGGTAGGCGCCGAAATTCTGGGTCCGGCCCTGCCGTTATCCCTCGCGTTCCGCAGCCATCTAGAGCGGCAGCCAGGACTTATCGATCTGGCTCTCGGCGGCGGCGAGGATTACGAGCTGCTCTGCACCGTTCCGGCCGCGCGGCTCGATGAGGCATTGTCGGCGGGGGGCCGCATCGGTGTGCCGCTGACGATGATCGGTACGGTAAAGGAGCGCGCCGCCGGGTTCCGGTTGCGGGATGCCGCGGGAGAGGTACGGCCGCTGCGCGTCAGGGGCTATGACCATTTTTGTCGCTGAACGGGGGAAGCGATACATTTGAATTCCAACTCCGTTGACAACACCCTGCCGTTGATCGGCGACGAGCTGCCCGATCCGGTCTTCGAGGCCATCATCGAACAGCTGCGCACCCGGCGGCAGTTCGATCTTGGCGCCTACAAGGATCGCTGCATTCGCCGCCGCATCGCCAAACGCCTGCGCAACAGCGGCGCATCCGACTTCGCCGGCTACCTGGCGCTGCTGGCTGCCGACGAGGGAGAACTCGACGCCCTGCTCGCCACTCTTTCCATCCACGTCTCCCAGTTTTTTCGCAATCCCGATACCTTTATGGCCCTGGAGCGGCACGTGCTGCCCGATCTGTTCAGGCTGGTCCGGGCCACCGGTCGCCGTGAGCTGCGCCTCTGGAGCGTCGGTTGTGCCGGCGGCGAGGAACCGTATTCGCTGGCACTGCTGGTTGACGAACTGGCACCGGTAGGGCTTAAAATCGACATTCTGGCCACGGATGTCAGCGAGCCGGTACTGGAAAGCGCCCGCGAGGCTCGCTACGAGCCCGCCCGGCTGGCGGAAGTCCCACCCCCGGTGCTGGCCCGCTACTTTACGGCGGAGGGGGAGCGCTTCCGGTTGATCGAGCCGGTGCGCAGCAGGGTGCGCTTCGAGCGGCACAACGTGATGACCTCGGCGGAGTTTCCGCTGGCTGACCTGATCCTCTGCCGCAACGTCCTGATCTATTTCACCCGCGAAGAGCAGGCGCGCATCCTGGCGCGCTTCGCCTCGGCGCTGCCGGAAGGGGGCGCCCTGGTACTGGGACGCGCCGAGACGCTGGTTGGCCGGGAACGGCTGCTGTTCCGGACGGAGTTCCCCACGGAGCGCATCTACCGGAGGCTGGCGACCGCCGTGCCGACGCCCGCTCCCGGGTGGCAAGGAGCCTGACATGAGAATGCGTGTCGACATCAGCTACAAGTTTGTCATGGGTTTTCTGTTGGTGATCGCCTCGGTGGTGGTGATCAACATGGTGGTTCCCTACCTCGAGATCGCGCCGGAGTGGCAGCAGATGTTCACCATCGGCTGCGCGATGGTAGTCGGCCTGATTCTCGGCGGCATCTTCTCCCGGGCCTTCACCGCCAACATCCGCAAGCTCAAGGCGGCTGGCGAGCGGCTCGGCCGGGGCGATCTGGCCGAGGAGGTCGGCGTCACGGCCGGGCTCTTCCCCGATGAGACCGTCGAACTGGCCGAGTCGATCAGCCAGGTCCAGGACAACCTTCGCCAACTGGTGGGGGAGATCCGGGCCATTGCCTTCCGGGTTGCTGGGTCGGCCCAGGCGCTGTCGGCCACTTCGCAGGAAACCACCGCCTCGTCGCAGGAGGTCGCCCGCACGGTCGATCAGATCAGCAAGGGGGCGGAGACCCAGGCGGAGATGGTCGAGGAGTCGAACCGTCTATTCAAGGAGATGGCGATGTCGATCGATCTGGTGGCCGCGGCCGCCAGGAAGGTTGCCGCCGCGGCCGAGGAAACCGTGGCGACCGCCGCGCGCGGCAACGAGCAGGCCGGGGCGAGCATGGAGACGATCCGTCAGGCGCTGGCCGAGGTTGAAGAGAGCAGCCGGCAGATCGTTTCCTTCATCGTCCGGGTGCAGAAGGTCGGCAAGATCGTCGAGGTGATCAACGTCATCGCCCACAAAACCAACATGCTCGCCCTCAACGCGGCCATCGAGGCGGCGCGGGCCGGCGAGTACGGCCGCGGCTTCGCAGTGGTGGCCGAGGAAGTGCGCAAGCTCGCCGACTCCACCACCGCTTCCTCCGGGGAGATTGCCACCCTGATCGAGGAACTTCAGGATGAGGGGGAGCGGCTGCAGGGATCGCTGGCGCAGATCACCCGGGGCATGCAGGAGGGGCGCACGGCCGCCGATCGTACCGGTCAGGCCTTCACGGAGATCAACCAGCATGCCGGGAACACCCTGACCAAGGCCAGCAGTATCGCCGAACTGGCCGAACAACAGATCAGCGGCGCCCAACGAATCACCCGGGCCATCGACGAGATCGACAAAGTGGTCTCCGACAATGCCGCGGCCACCGAGGAAGTCTCCGCGGCCACCGAGGAACAGTCCGCGGCGATGGCCGAGATGGCGCAGTCCGCCCAGGAACTTTCCGCCATGTCCGAGGACCTGCTGACCACGGTCAAGCGCTTCCGCCTGATCGGCGAGCAAAGGGAGTAGGCCGATGCCGAGAATGCTGCTGTTCCGGGTCGGCCCGGACCAGTATGGCCTTGAGATCGAGGCGCTTCAGGAGGTGGCCGATGACCCGCCGCTCTACCGGGTCCCCCAGGCCGGCGCGTTTCTGCTCGGTGCCATCAACCTGCACGGGCGGGTGCTGCCGGTGATCGACCTGGCGGCGCTGCTCGATGTGGCTGCTCTGGGGCGCGATCAACGGCTGGTGGTACTGGGGCCCGAATTCCACTCTCTGGCCCTGGCCGTCTCCGGAGTCGGCCGGATCGCCGCATTCGAAGCGGCCGATCTGCGGCTGCCGTCCGCTGACGAACGTTTGAAAGCGATCGCCGGGGTGATCGCGATCGGCGAGCAGGGTGAGCGTGTCAACCTGCTCGATGCCGGCGCGGTCGTCGAGCGACTCGAAATCATTTACGCTGCCTAGGAGAAGACCATGGCCCTGCGGGTGTTGATTGTCGATGATGCTTTGTTCATGCGCAACATGCTCAAGGATATCTGCGTGCGGGCCGGCTTCGAGGTGGTGGCCGAGGGAGACAACGGCGAAGCGGCGCTGGAACTGTTCCGCGAACACCGCCCGGACCTGGTGACCATGGACATCGTCATGCCCAAGCGCAGCGGCATCGAGGCGCTCCAGGACATCATGGTGGAGGATCCGCAGGCGAAGGTGGTGATGGTCAGCGCCCTCGGCCAGGATTCGCTGGTTCTCGAAGCAGTGGAAGCCGGGGCGCGCGATTTCATCGTCAAGCCGTTCAAGGAAGAGAAGGTCATCGACGTCATCCGGCGGGTCGCCTCCCGCGCCTGACAGTTCCCGGCGGTCTTTGCATGGACATGTCCAGATATCGGGAGCTGTTTCTCAGCGAAACCCGGGAACATCTCAACCAGATGGGGCGGCTGCTGGTCGCCCTGGAACAGGAGCCATCCGCGCGGGAGACGATCGATGCCCTGTTCCGCGAGGCCCACTCGGTCAAGGGGATGGCGGCCTCGATGGGGTACGAGCGCACGGCGGCGCTGGCGCATCATCTGGAGGACATGCTGGACGGATTCCGGCGCGGCGGCGGAATGCCGGACGGAACGATCGATCAGCTGCTGGCCGGGCTTGACCTGCTCGAGGGACTGCTCGAGGATCTGCAGGCCGACCGCCAGGAACGCGATATCGCTGCGTTCCTGGCCGCACCTGCCGAAGCCGTGACCCCGATTGCGGTTGCCACCGGAAACCCCGACGAGGGGGACCTGGAACTGCTCGAAGTCATCGAAATCGAGGATGCCGGGCAGCGCGAAACGGTTTCCGAGGCTCCGGCGCTGACCGCAGTGACGCTGCCGCCCCCTCCCGTCAGCACGGTTTTTCAGGTGACCGTCATCCTGGCAGAGGATGCCACCGCACCGGCGGCCCGCGGGCTCCTGATCCTGCGGGAACTGGAACGTGCCGGTGAAATTATCAACGCGACCCCGACCAAGGAGACCTTGCGGCAGGGGGGTGGCTGTCCGCGGGTGCAGGCGTGGCTGCGCACGGCGGTGCCCAAGCCGAGACTCGAAGAGTCCTTGCGGGCCATTGCCGATGTCGACAAGGTCCTTTTCGTCGATGATCGCCGGACCGACGGCAGCCGCCGCGGCGGCGAGGCGGGCCGCAGCGTGCGGGTGCGCACCGACCTGCTCGACTTGGTGGTCAATCTGACCGGAGAGTTGCTGACCCGCCGCTTCATGTTGCAGCGCGCGGCAACCGAACGCGACTGGGCGGAACTGGATGCGGCGTTGGAGCAAACGACGCGCCTGATCGATGAACTGCATCACCAGGCACTGCAGGCCCGGCTGGTGCCGCTCGAAAATGTCGCCGGACGGCTCCCTCGCATGGTCCGCGATCTCGCCCGCAAAACCGGCAAACAGGTCGAATTCAGGATGACCGGCGGCGGGGTCGGCCTTGATCGGCTGATCCTCGAAGAACTCTCCGACCCGCTGGTGCATCTGCTCCGTAACGCCGTCGATCATGGCATCGAAGCGGGAAAACCGGGCGAGGTGTCGGTCGCGGCGCGGCGGGAAAAAGATCAGGTGCTGATTGAAATCAGCGATAACGGCCGCGGCATGGATCCGCAGGAACTGCGCCAGAAGGCGGTGGCGCGCGGCATCCTCGCCCCCGAGCAGGCCGCGCTGCTTTCCGACCGGGAAGCGCTGATGCTGGTTTGTGTCCCCGGCTTTTCGACAGCCAGGGAGGTGACCGACACCTCCGGTCGCGGCGTTGGCATGGATGTGGTCAAATCGGCCGTGGAAAAACTCGGCGGCACCCTCGACATCCAGTCGGTCGTAGGTTCGGGAACCTGTTTTCAGCTGCGCCTGCCGCTGTCGATGGCGATCATCAGAATCCTGCTGGTCAGCTGCGGCGGCCACCCCCTGGCGATCCCGCTCACCAGGGTCCAGCGAACCCTGGAACTGCCGAGCGGGGAGGTAAGGTCGGTGGGACACCGGCACTTCTTCCAACTCGACGAGGAAGAGGTCGAATTGGTCGCACTCGACAGCCTGCTTGGTCTGGTCGGCGGCGCCGCGGCAGACACTCTGTGCGTTGTCCTGATCGAGTTGCCTGGGCGCCTCGTCGGCCTGCAGGTCGACAGTCTCCTCGGCCAGCGCGACGCCTTCGTCAAGAATCTCGGCTTCCCTCTGGATCGTCTGCCGGGGATGAGCGGGGCAACCGTCCAAGGGAATGGCAGCGTGCTCTTCATCATCGACCCGCACCCCCTGCTCGAAGGACAGTCCGCGGTGAGCCTATCCCGCAGCAAGGAGACTTTCGATGCCCTTTCGTGATCTGACCGACATCCAGCTCGACGCTCTCAAGGAAGTCAGCAACATCGGCATGGGCCATGCCGCCACCGCCCTCTCGCAGATGATCGGCCAGCGCGTCAACCTGCGGGTGCCCCGGGTGTCGGTGACCGAGATCAGCACCGTCCCCGAACATCTCGGCGGTGCCGAAACGCTGATGGTCGGCGTCACCCTGCAGATCCTCGGCGATGCCCGGGGGAGCATCATGCTGCTCTTCCCGCAGGAGAGCGCCCACCGCCTGCTCGGCTGCCTGCTGCAGCGCGAGGAACGTACCCTGGTGATGAACGAGCTGAACGTCTCGGCCCTCAAGGAGGTCGGCAACATCCTCGCCTCGGCCTACTTGAGCGCCATCGGCAACCTCCTGCACAAGACGCTGATCCCTTCGGTCCCCCTGCTCTCCTACGACATGGCCGGCGCGGTGGTCGACTACGTCCTGATCGATCTCAGCCAAACGGGCAATCTGGCCCTGATGGTTGAGACCGATTTTTCCGGGGATGCCGGCTGCAGCAACCAGATCAAGGGGCATTTTTTCCTGATGCCTGATCCGCAGACGCTGGAGATCTTCCTGCGGGTAGTGGCGGGGGAGCCATGAGCGAGCGCGTCGGAATTGCCGAACTGCGCATCGGCCGCGACCCCGAGGTGCTCAAGGCCTATGGTCTCGGCTCCTGCCTGGCCATCGCTCTGTACGACCCCGGCCTGCGCATCGGCGGCCTGGTCCACAGCCTGCTGCCGCAGCGTCGGGCCGGCGACCCGCCCGGCGAGATTACCAAATACGTCGATGCAGCGATCCGGCTGATGATCGAGGAACTGGCCAAGGCCGGAGCCAGCCCGGCACGACTGCAGGCCAAGATCGCAGGCGGAGCCAACATGTTCGAAACCGAATACGTGACGTTGATGCACAGCATCGGGGTCCGCAATGCACGCAGCGCCCGGGAGACGCTGCTGGAGCTTGGCGTCCCGTTGGCGGGCGAAGAGGTTGGCGGCAACCGCGGCCGAACCGTGGCGTTCGATCTTGCCACGGGGCAACTGTTGGTTTACTGTGCAAGGGAAAACCGGACGACGCCCCTGTGAGGCAAAAGCGACGCTCCCGCCGATCTTCCGGGGCGGAAGGAGAATGAAATGCGGTCTGGACTCTTTGCGATCCTGATGGTTCTTCCAGCGTTGGCGCTGACGGCACTGCCGGCCAGCGCGGCCGGCTTGCGCGACGTGATCGACGCCCTGGAAACCCCTTTCAAGGCATCAACCCCCGAAGGGCAGCGCATTCAGGACTACACGGCGGACTTCTTTCAGGAGTCGCGGATTGCCTCCCTTGACCGCCTGCAGCGGGCCCGCGGACAAGTCAGTGTGCGTTTCGATTACCGCCGCGGCCAGGTGCCGACCGTGCTGTTCAACTGGGAATACCGGGAGCCGACCACCCAGGAGATCGTATCCGACGGCAAGACGCTGTGGGTCTATCTGCCGGAAAACAACCAGGTGATCCAGTCCGACATCGAAATGGTTTCCAAGGCCAGGGAGACCGATCCGATGACTTTTCTGACCGGCCTGGGCAACCTCTCCCGGGACTTCCAGATCAGCTTCGCCGAACCGAACCGCGATGCCGAAGGGAACTATGTGCTCGACCTGCGCCCACGCCGCAGCAGCGCCCTCCTCAACCGCATGGTGATCGTGGTCGACCGGGATGCGGCGGAACCGACGGCAACGACAAAGAGCACCGTGGGGATCGAAGATAAAAACTTTCCGGTCGAGCCATCGACGCGTCCCAAGCGCCTCAGCAGGGGCCCGGATCTTGATGCAACTCGCGAGACTCGCTCCGAATCGATCAAAATCGGACCGGAGCCGGTTGGCGGCCTGCTCTTCCCGATCCTCTCCACGACGGTCTACGATCCGAACGGCAACAGCACCACCATCGAGTTCAGCGATCTGCGTCTGAACCGGGGCCTTTCCACAAGCCAGTTCCAGTTCATCCTGCCGGCGGGCGTCGAAGTCGTGCGCCCGACGGGAAAAGAGATGGGGTTCTGAGCAACCGGGTCTTCCGGTGAGCCATCGTCCACCCAGCGCCGCCGCCCCGGAAAGCCCTTGGTTCCGGGGCGGTTTTATGTTATAAGCCCTCAATATCTTGGTGAAATTTCATCGGACGCCCTGCGGGGCAAAAGGAGTGCCGTGAGCAAACATACCGTCAGCCTGGTCAGTCTCGGCTGCCCGAAAAATCTGGTCGACGCCGAAGTCATGCTCGGTCACCTGCCGCCGGAGCGCTACCAGATCGTTACCGACGAATCGCAGGCCGAGGTGATCATCGTCAACACCTGCGCCTTCATCCGCGAAGCCAAGGAGGAGTCGGTCGACACCATTCTGGAAGTCGCCGACCAGAAGAGCAGCGGACGTTGCAAGTTGCTGGTGGTCAGCGGCTGCATGTCCCAGCGCTACCAGGAGGAACTGGCCGCGGAACTCCCCGAGGTCGACCTGTTCGTCGGCACCGCCGACGCGCCGCGCATCGTCGAACTGCTCGACCAATGGCTGGCCGGCACCGGGCCGCGCCGGGCGATCGGTTCGCCGGATTTCCTCTACGATCACACCACCCCCCGCGCACTCTCCTCGCCCTTCTACACGGCCTACGTGAAGATCGCCGAGGGGTGCGCCAACCACTGTTCCTACTGCGTGATCCCGAGCATCCGCGGCACGTTGCGTTCGCGCAGCATGCCGTCGGTGGTTGCCGAGGTCGAAAAGCTGGTGGCCGGAGGAGTCAAGGAGGTCAACCTGATCGCCCAGGACGTCACCGCCTTCGGTGCCGACCGCGACGATGGCGCCAACCTGGTCGATCTGCTCGAACAGTTGGTGAAGATCGAAGATTTGCATTGGCTGCGCCTGCTTTACGCCTACCCGGACGGGATCAGTGATGCGCTGTTGGCACTGATGGCCCGCGAACCAAAGATCTGCCGCTACCTGGACGTGCCGATCCAACATATCGACGACAGCATGCTGGCAGCGATGAACCGCCGGGTCGATGGCGCCGGCATCCGTGCCCTGATCGAGAAAATTCGCCACTTCCTGCCGGATGTCACCCTGCGTACTTCGCTGATCGTCGGCTTCCCCGGAGAAACCGACAACCAGTTCCGGCATCTGCTGGCCTTCGTCGAGGAGGGACATTTCGAGCGCCTCGGCGTCTTCCGCTACTCGCGCGAGGAAGGCACACCGGCCGCGGAACTCCCCGAACAGGTGCCTGAGCGGGTGCAACTGGCTCGCTACCGTCGCCTGATGAAGGCCCAGTCGCGGGTCTCGTTCCGCAAGAACCGCGCCCTGGTCGGGCGCATCGAGCCGGTCTTGGTGGAAGGAGTCAGCGAAGAGTCCGAGTTGCTGTTGAAAGGGCGCAGCGTACGCCAAGCGCCGGATGTCGACGGTCTGGTCTACATTAATGCCGGACAGGCCAACGTCGGCGACATTGTGCAGCTGCGCATTACCGATTCGTCGGAATATGATCTGGTGGGCTCGATCGTGGGCGCGGAAGACGCGTGACGGGTTGTTTGTAGGGGAGCATGACTGCGCCCAGAGCGGACGCCTTCCGCCCCTACATCCCCTTCCTGATCTCTCCCAACTCCGCCCGTTCGAACCGGTAAGGTTCCTTGCAGAAGTCGCAGGTGACGGTGGCCTCGCCCTGTTCGGCGAGCATCTCGTCGAGTTCCGCCGCGCCGAGCAGCTTTAGCACCCCGGCGACCTGCTCCCGGTTGCAGGTACAGGTGAAGGTGAGCGGGATCTGCCCGAGATGGGTGGTCGGAATCTCTTCGAGCAGACGTTCGAGGATGGCGGCGGGAGCAACCCCCTGCCGCAGCAGGGTGGTGGTCGGCGGCAGGTGCGCCAGTCGCTCTTCGAGCCGGTCGACCAGGGTCGGGTCGCCGCCGGGGAGAAGCTGCAGCAGGAAGCCGCCGGCCGCGGCCACCCTTGCGTCGCGGTCGAGTTCCACCCCCAGGGCGACGGTCGAGGGGATCTGCTCGGAGGTGGCCAGGTAGTAGGCCAGGTCTTCGCCGATCTCGCTAGTGGCAAGCTGCACCATGCCACGATACGGTTCCTTCAGGCCAAGATCCTTGACCACGTGCAGGAAACCGGCCTGGCCGACCGCCCCGGCCACATCGAAGCGCCCCTCGCGGGGCGGCAGGCCGGCAACCGGCACTTTGAGCGTCGCCCGCACCCGGCCAACGGCATCGGTTTCCGCCTGCAGGCGTTGGAGCGGGCCGCTCCCCTCGACGATCAGCGCCAGGCGCTGTTCCCCCTTGAGCAGCCCGCCCATCAGGGCCGCGGCGGTAGCCACCCGGCCGAGAGCGATGGTGGCGGTCGGATCGGTCTGCTGGCGGTGCCGGCACTCCTCGACCAACAGAGTGGTCTCGGCGGCAACGGCGCGCAGCATGCCGTCACGGGTAATCAAGCGAACCAGATGATCGGACATAAGGACTCCTTGTCGGAATGCCGGCGATGTTAGACGAAAGCCGCCGGGTGGTAAAGAGGCGAGTGTCTGGTCCGGATACGGAGGCGAAGAGATGAACCTGAAACCGGAATTGGAAACGCAGCTTGAGCGCGTGCTCGCTTCGGTCGAGCAGCTGCTCCCCCCGGTGGTGACCCCGGTCGACTGGACCCAGGTGTGGGCCGCCAACTGGCGCCGGCACTCTTTCGCCGGCTACCTCGAGGCGGTGCCGCAGATCGAGGAGACCCGGCTCGACGACCTGGTCGGCATCGAACGCCAGCGCCAGGTCGTGGAGGACAATACCCGCCAGTTCCTGGCCGGCTACCCGGCCAACAATGTGCTGCTGTGGGGCTCGCGCGGCACCGGCAAGTCGTCGCTGGTGCGGGCCCTGCTCAATACCTACGCGCAACAGGGGCTGCGCATTATCCAGGTCGACAAGCAGGACCTGCCGCACCTCCCCGATATCTTCGTGCGCATCGTCGGCCAGCCGTACCGCTTCATCCTGCTGTGTGACGACCTCTCCTTCGAGCCGGGCGATCCGGGCTACAAGATTCTCAAGAGCGTCCTCGACGGTTCGGTCTACGCCGCCCCGGAGAACGTGCTGATCTATGTGACCTCCAACCGCCGCCACCTCATCCCCGAGTACCACACCGACAACCTCGGCGCCAAAATGGTCGACGGCGAGATTCACCACGGCGAGGCCGTCGAAGAGAAGATCTCCCTCTCCGACCGTTTCGGCTTGTGGGTGTCCTTCCACGTCTTCAAGCAGGACCGCTACCTGGAAGTGGTGCGTCGCCACATTGCGCGCTTCTGCACGGAGCACGGGTTGGAACCGGTCTGGGACGAGGAACTGGAGCGCGAGGCGATCAAGTGGTCGCACGACAAGAGCAAGCGCTGCGGGCGCACCGCCCTGCAGTTCGCCCGCCACTGGGTGGGACAGCGACTCCTGGCCGGGGGGAAATAGCGTCCACCATTCAGAGCGGCGGCCTTTGCCGAGGACCGTCAGTTTCGCCTCCTGCGGAAAAGACCGAGGGGTTACAGGCTTGAACCTGTAACCCCTCGCTTGTTATCGGCCCCCCTCGCCGGGCCAGGATGGGCACTGTCTCATGCCCTTCGCTCAATCGGATTTGAGCGAGGCCATGTCGATGGAGAAGCGGTACTTCACGTCGGACCTGACCATCCGCGCGTAAGCTTCGTTGACCTTCTGGATCGGGAGGACTTCGACGTCGGAGGTGATATTGTGCGCGCCGCAGAAGTCGAGCATCTCCTGGGTCTCCCTGATGCCGCCGATGAGCGAACCGGAGAGGCTGCGCCGGCCGAACAGCAGGGCAAAGGCTGAAATCGCGAGAGGTTTCTCCGGCGCGCCGACCAGGGTGAGGTTGCCGTCGCGGCCGAGCATGTTGAGGTAGGCGTTGAGGTCGTGCTCGGCGGCGATGGTGTCGAGGATGAAATTGAAGCTGCCGGCGTGCTGCTTCATCTCCTCGCTATTGGTGGAAATGATCGTCTCATGGGCGCCGAGGCGCAGCGCGTCCGCCTTTTTACCCGGCGAGGTGGTGAAGACCACTACATGGGCGCCGAAGGCGCGAGCGAACTTGACCCCCATGTGTCCAAGGCCGCCGAGGCCGACCACGCCGACCTTTTTCCCCTTGAGATCACCCCAGCGGCGCATCGGCGAGTAGGTCGTGATGCCGGCGCAGAGGAGCGGCGCCACCCCGGCCAGCTCCAGGTTGGCGGGGACGCGCAGCACGAAACTCTCGTCGACGACGATGCTCTCCGAGTAACCGCCGTAGGTGACCGGCGCCGTCTGGTGCTTGTCCGGGGAGTTGTAAGTAAAAGTGGCGTTGCGGCAGAACTGTTCCTGGTGATCGTGGCAGTTGGGGCAGCTGTGATCCGAATCGACCAGGCAGCCGACCCCGACAATATCCCCCGACTTGAATTTGGTCACGGCCGCGCCGACCTGGGTGACCCGGCCGACGATCTCGTGCCCCGGCACGCAAGGGTAGGTCGTCGGCATGACGCTATGCCACTCGTCACGCACTGTATGCAGGTCGGAGTGACAGATGCCGCAGAAGAGGATCTCGATCCGCACGTCGCTTGCGGTGGTGGCGCGGCGCGGGATGGTGGTGACGGCCAGTGGCGCGGTGGCGTTGGCGGCGGAGTAGGCTTTGATTTGGTGCATGGTCATTCTCCTTGGGTAGTTTTCCTAGTTTACCGACCGGTCAGAGCTTCCAGCTTTTCGAGGTAACGCGCCCCGAGACCTTGAGCCGCGCCGTGGCGGTATCGATCTAGTGCAGATCGTCAAGGGTAAGATCTATTTTAACCGCGCCGAGGCTCTCGTCCAGTCGCGTCAGTTTGGTGGTTCCCGGAATCGGCACAAGCCACGGTTTCCGGGCCAGCAGTCAAGTCAGCGTAATCTGCGCCGGGATCGCCTGTTTCTCCGCGGCGATCCTGCCGATGGAACAATAATTGCTGGTTTTGTAAATGAATGACCCCATCATCGGCTCGCGGGAATAATTAATGGCAAGAAAAACCGACAACCCGCTCCTGGAAACAGGGGCCGGAAAAACTTCGGGATCACGCTTGCAGCAGAGATATAAGCGCTTGCTGGAGGACATCGACTTCCTTTTTCATGAAATTCGCTCGCCCCTGACCGCCGTGATTGGCTACTCGGAATTTCTACAGGGGCAGAAACTCTCTGTTGTCGAACAGCATTCGTTCCTCGACATCATCAGCAAGGAGGCTCATCACATAGACCATCTCCTTCGGGATTTTTCCGAGATTTATCATCACGAAAATGGCTCTTGGCTGAAAGAGTCCTCGTTCGAGCCGATCAATATCGGTGACTTGCTGCGAGAAGCCGTCAACCGGTTTCAAAACACATCCGCCACACACGCTATTCGTATCGAGGCCCCGCCGGATCTAGCCCCGGTTCGAGGAAATGCCGAGAAACTCTACCTGGTTCTCCGCAACCTGCTCGCCAATGCCATTAAATATTCACCGAACGGAGGGGATATCTGCATTTCCGCGATCGAATGCAGACAAGAGGTGATAATCAAGATTCGTGACCAGGGGATAGGCATCCCCGAGGAGTGCCTGCCCAATATATTCAAAAGGGGTTTCCGCGCGAACCTGCCCGAGGGTAAAAAACCTCGGGGGTCCGGCCTTGGATTGACAATGGTGAAGTATATTGTCGAGAGACACAACGGCAGGATTTATGTTGAAAGCGCACCCGGAAAAGGGAGCATCTTCATATTTTCGCTGCCCAGAATTTAGCCAATCCTTATTAACAATTTCCGTCACCCTCCCTCCGTCATTTTCTGCTCATTTGGCCAATCAGAACAACTAGCCCCCCCCTTTTTTGGCAATCGTTCCAACGTTGAAGATGATGGCAACAAGCGCGGGTTCGAAGAGATCTAGCCTGCTGGCAGCGGTTCCTATTAATCAGGGGCATCAAGATTCAGCACGGGGCATGGCAATGAATTCGGACTGGCCCCATATCTTCTTGGGCGCTGAACGCTTGGATGGGAGTGTAGACATTTGACATATTAGAGCAATTGCTCTAATATGTGCTATCTCGCAAAGTCGGAGGACTCATGAACGTCCTGCTGATTCAGCCGCCCAGTCAGACCCCGTTGATGGATCAGGTCTACCTATTCGAGCCGCTGGCGCTGGAATACCTCGGCGCCGGCGCGCGGCATGACGGGCACCATGTCCGCCTGCACGATGCCCGCCTCGATCCCGATATCGAAAGCGTGGTACGCGAGTTCAAACCGGACGTTGTCGGCTTGACCGCCTTTACCAGTCATCTCAACATCGTCAGGGAGTTGGCAGCTTCGATTCGTCAGCTAATGCCCGAGACATTCCTGGTGGTCGGCGGTCACCATGCCACGGTGGTGCCGGAAGATTTCAACGACAGCGCCTTCGACCTGGTGGTGATCGGCGAAGGGGTTGTCGCCCTGAGGGAGATTTTGCGGGAACTGCCCGTGGCAAGGGATTTCCGTGGGATTGCTGGGCTCGGCATCCCGAATCCGGCTGGCATGCGCTTCACCCCGCCGCGACCCTATACTCCGCTCGATGAACTGCCGCTCCCCGATCGCAGCCTGACGGCGGCCTGGCGCTCGCGCTACTTCAGCGAGTGGTTCAAGCCGCTGGCCTCGATCCGCACCTCGCTGGGCTGCACGGCCCGCTGCACCTTCTGCGCGCTCTGGGCCATCACCGACGGCAAGTATCTGCGCCGCGACGCGTCCAGGGTGGTCGAGGAGCTCCAGGGGCTTGTCGAGGAGAACGTCTTTTTCTGCGATGACGAGTCAATGTGCGACACCCGGCGCATGGCGCAGCTCGCCGACCTGATTGCCGCGGCCGGAATCCGCAAACGCTACTTCCTCTATGCGCGGGTCGATACCATCGTCAGGCACCCTGACCTGTTCGCCAAGTGGGCCCGGATCGGGCTCTCCCAAGTGTTTGTGGGGATGGAGGACTTTTCCGATGAGCGTTTGGCGGCGATGAAGAAGGGGGTAACCACCGACCAACAGGTCGAGGCGGCAAGCATCCTTCGGAACCTCGGGGTGATGATGTATGCCTCCTTCATGGTCGATCCTGCATACACCCGCGAGGACTTCCTGGCCCTGAATGCCTACATCCGCAAGCTTAAGCTCACCTATGCGACCTTTACAGTGATGACGCCCTTGCCGGGAACCGAACTGCACGCGTCACGCCGTCAAGAACTGCTCAGCGGCAAGCCCGAGCTGTACGATATGTTGCACGCCTTGCTGCCGACCCGGCTGCCGTTGCCGGAGTTCTACCAGGAAATGGCGAAACTCTATTCAGGAGCCGTACCGGTGTACCGGTCTCTGCCGACGCTGCTGCGCTACGGGTTGCACGGTCTGCTGCTGCGTCTGCGCCTGTTCGGAGTCTTCATTGAGAGGGTGCGCGCCGCCCACCTCGATTACTGAAGGACGCAACCATGACCACGCGGGAGCGCATTATCGAGACGGCCATCGACCTGTTCAACGGCAGCGGAACGAAAGCGGTGACCACCAACCACATCGCCGCTGCCATAGGGATCAGCCCCGGCAATCTCTATTACCACTTCCGCAACAAGGAGGCGATCATTCGGGCCATCTTTAAACAGATGCACGAGGTCGGCGCCCGGGAATACCTGGCGATCAATGCCGAACGCGGACCGGGAACGGCGGAGACGATGGCTGAAACCTTCGTTATGATCCAGCGGTTCAACTGGCGCTACCGCTTCTTCAAGAGGGAGCTAACCGCGCTGGTCATGGCCGATCCGCTGCTCGGCGAGCAGTTCGTCACCTCACACCGGGTCAACTTGGCCATGGTCGACGCGGCTCTCGAGCGCTCGGTTGTGCAGGGCTTTCTGGTGCCGCTTAACGAGCTCGTGCGCAAGTTGCTGGCCGAGCAAGTCTGGATGATGACACTCTTCTGGTTGAACTACCTGGAGGTCGGCGGCGAGAAGGTGAACGATGAAACCCTCAAGCGGGGCATTGACCACCTGCACCTATTGCTCACGCCTTATCTGACCGAGTCGGCGCGGCAGTCGTTGACTTCACAAACGGATAGGGCGTCGCAATGAAATTAGGCCTAATCTGTTGGCGACTGCTGAGCATAGCGTTGTCAGAAATCACGACTTCCGAGGCAAATGCCGGCGTCTAACTGAACGCCAAATTCCCGACACTGAAAACATCGGCCACCCGGTTTTTCGGGTGGCCGTGAATTTTACAGGCAATTTGTGTTAAATAAACCGCAGGATATCCTTAACCGGTTTACGTGGGGTCGGCTCTGGATGGCCATCCTCATAACCGTAAACAATCAGTGCCGCAACAGTCTCTCCCTCCGGCAAACCGACGATTTCGGCGATGGCATCGTCGTCGATGACCCCGAAGATACAGGTTCCAACCCCTTTGGCGTGGGCTGCCAGACAGAATGTCTGGCAGGCGATCCCTGCATCAAACGCTTCCCAGAAATGCGCGTTGGAGCTGTCAAGATCGCCGTATTTGTCGAGTCGCCCGCTCTTGCCTTTAACAAAGCTGAGCACCGCTACCCCATGGGCATTCTTCAAGGTGTTGATGTTGTAGGCAAAACCCTGCACACCGTCGGTGGCTAGCTTTGCAATGACCTGTTTGTCATCGACCAGAGTGTAGCGGGCAATCTGGGTGTTTGCCCACGAAGGCGCCCAGCGGCTGATCTCAACGATCTCCTCCATCGTCTTTCGGTCGACTTTTTCGTCCCGATACTTGCGAACGCTTCTCCGCTCTTTGATCATGTCAATCGCATCCATAACCGCTCCTTTTGTCTCTTGGGTGTGCTTGGATTTTACCAGGCAATCAAGCGGGCGCAGATTATTGAGGGCACCCTTGATCCGCAACTCCCTATGTCGAACAATAATGGATCCCTGGATGAGGGGCTTGCTCAGCTTTAGCCCGGCATCAACCGCAATTGCAGGCGGAACAGGCGGCACCCTCCTGGCACCCTTGCGGGACCAGGCTGTCCTTTGCCCACTCCGTGATATCCGCCGCAAAGTGCAGGAAGAGCTCCTCGCTCCCGGCCAGCGGAATCCAGTAGGAGTCGAGCACGGCCCCCCGAAAATCGAAGTAGCCAACCACCCGTTTGGCTGTCTGTTCGGCGAGGGACTGGTTGGCCAGGCAGGCCTTGTGGTGCTCTCCTTTCCCCAGCTCGACGCAGCGAACCCCGGTGGGATAGCCCTCGTCCGCGCCGGTTTTGTTCACGGCCAGGATCGTCCGATCCTTGTGAACCAGCATCACGGGAAACGGGAAATTGTCGCAGAACAGGTGGAAGTTCCTGTGGGTCTCGTCATTGATCCGATGCGTTGCCATGCGTGCATTGCTCCTTGTGCGTGAGGTTTGGCGCCTGAGAGGAACCGTCGCTGTCGGGCGCCGGCGGACAGCTCAGGCTTAGGCCAGGATGGTAGTGAAGAGGGTATCGATGAATTCCCGGACGGGCTGCGTGGACTTCATCACCTTGGCGCGCAGGATCGCCCCTTCCCAGCCGGAGAGGATGAAGCCGGCGGTCACCCGCGGGTCCAGAGCGGCGCTGATGGTTCCCTCTTCCTGGGCTTCCCGGATGCAGATGGCGAAGCGGTCGCTCCACGAGAACATGATCAGGTCGAGGCGCTCCCTGAGACGCTCGTTCCGCGCCGCCAGTTCCTGCCCCAGATCGCCGATGAGGCAGCCGACGGTGCACTCGTGGGTAGACATCCGCTCCAGGCCTCTTTCGAGAAAGATCCGTAGCCGGTCGAGAGGGGGAACCGTCGCATCGGAGAGGAACGCATCGAGACGTGCCAGGAAGCGAGTCGAGAACTCCTCGATGACCGCCAGGCCGAACTCTTCCTTGCTGCCGAAATAATGGTAGAAGGAGCCCTTGGGAACCCCGGCCCGTTTCAGCACCGCCTCGATTCCGGTGGCGTTATATCCATGGGTGCCGATCAACTCCATGCCAGCGCTGATCAGTTCCGCTTTCGTGTCCCGTTTGGTCATTGGCAGATAGTAGACCGGTCGGTCTATTTATGTCAAGAGCCTTTGGGCGAATTTTTCTGGACTAAAGTCCTGCGGGTTTTAAGTCTAATTATTGACGAGGTCAAAGCCCGGCCACCGTGCGGTCTTTGTTTGTCTTTTAAATCATCCCGCAAGCGCTGCTTGCGAGCCCCTTGGATTTATAAGGCAGGACTCGCCAGTCGAATTCAGGGCCTTTGCTCTCTTAGCCCTGGCTCTCGCGGACGTGACCTTCCAGCCAGTCGAAATCTTTTGTGGGAATGAAATCACCGACTTGCCACTGTAAAAAGTAAACGACCGATTTCCTCAAGGAAATCGGTCGCATTGTGTTTGGCTCCGCCTGCTGGGCTCGAACCAGCGACACGTGGATTAACAGTCCACTGCTCTACCGACTGAGCTAAGGCGGAATAGTGTAACGGAACGTGACTTTACGAAATTCTTGCGCAGCCGTCAAGGGCTTTTGCGTGATTATGCCGGTCTTTTCGCGACCTGCCACCCTCAGCCGCCGGAGCCCTTTTTCAGCTCCATCAAAATCAGCTTGGCCACCGCCTTGAGGGTTTCGAACACCCCTTCCCCGGTCTGGGCGCAAGCTTCGAAATCCGGCACGTTATCGGGGTTGAGCAGCTCACGCAACTCCGCCACCGAGGTAACATTGGGAAGGTCGCGCTTGTTGTACTGGATGACGAACGGCAGCTGCTCCAGCTGATAGCCCTGTTCCTCGAGGTTGACCTTGAGGTTTTCCATGCTCTCGATGTTCGCGTCGAGACGCTCTTCCTGAGAGTCGGCAACGAACACCACGCCGTCAACCCCCTTCAGGATCAGCTTGCGCGAAGCATCGTAGAACACCTGGCCAGGCACGGTATAGAGATGAAAGCGGGTCTTGAAGCCACGGATCTCGCCGAGAGCCAGCGGCAGAAAATCAAAGAACAGGGTACGCTCGGTCTCGGTCGCCAGGGAGATCATCTTCCCCTTCGCCTCCGGCGCGGTCTTCTGATAGACATGCTGGAGGTTGGTGGTCTTTCCGCACAGGCCCGGACCGTAATAGACGATCTTGCAGTTGATCTCGCGCGATGCGTAGTTGATGAAGGACATGCACCCGAACCTTTAGCTGAACAGATTATCGATATCGTCGTCGGTGATCTCGGCAAACGGGCTGCCCGGACCACCGCCCTGCTCGGCGGCGGAGGCCGTCTTCTTGGCCAGATCGTCGAAGATGACCGTCAGTTCTTCGCTGGCCTTCTTGACCCGCAGGCGCACCAGTCCAAGGGAACTGCGGTGGTCGAAAATCACCACCAGGATGACGCGCTGGGCGATGATCGAAATGTGGATATTGTCCTTCTCCCCCTCGTGAAAGAGGATGGAGAACTCCTTTTCGCCGATCAGCTTGGCCAAGCCGCCGGTCGCGGCGATATTCCCGGCGGTCAGCGAGGCGAGACTGGTGGTATCGAGATGCTCGGTCTCCCCGCAACCGGCGATCAGCTGCCCGTTCTTGTCAACCAGAAAGATGACTTTGGCGTTGGCTTCGCGCAGCAGCTTGTCGATAACGACGCTGATCCGCTTGAATTCCTCGTCATACATGACAAAGGTTGAGTTTTGGGGGCCAAGCATGGTGACTCCTTGCACGGGTGTGGTCTTAAGGACCAATGGTTTTTATAGCATCGAATCCCCGCGGGTTCAAGGGATATCCACCCCGCCGCCGGACTGAATAAACGGCCGGCCTCTCGTTGCGCCACCATGAAAAAGGCTCCCGGAGGCAATGCCTCCGGGAGCCCTGGCTTGGAGAGAACTGCTGGCTATTTCTTCTTCTCGCTGCTCTCTTCGAAGTTCAGCGCCGCCAGTTTCTCGTAGTAGGCGAAATGGGCCTTGACCAGTTCGCCGGCTTTCTTCATCAGCGCATCGGCCGCCTTGGGATTGGCCTTCTTGAGCATCCGATAGCGGTTTTCGTTATTGGTGTATTCGCTGAATTCAATCGTCGGCGCCTTGCTGTCCAGCTGCAACGGGTTCTTGCCTTCGGCGGCAAGCGCCGGGTTGTAGCGGTACAGCGGCCAGTAGCCTGACTGTACGGCCTTCTTCTGGGCATCGACCCCTTCGGTCATGTTGATGCCGTGAGCGATGCAGTGGGAATAGGCGATGATCAGGGACGGGCCGTCGAAAGCCTCGGCCTCAAGCATGGCCTTGATGCACTGGGCCGGGTTGGAGAGCGCCACGGCGGCCACGTAGACCGAGCCGTAGGACATGGCAATCATCCCCAGATCCTTCTTGCCGACCGGCTTGCCCCCGGCGGCAAAGAGGCCGACGGCACCCATCGGGGTCGACTTGGAGGCCTGGCCACCGGTGTTGGAGTAGACCTCGGTATCGAGAACGAACAGATTGATGTTCTTGCCGGAGGCGATCACGTGGTCCAGACCGCCGAACCCGATGTCGTAGGCCCAGCCGTCACCGCCGATGCACCAGACCGATTTCTTCACCAGATAGTCGGCAATCGTCTGCAGCTGCTTGGCGGCCTGCTCCTTGTTCCCCTTGAGGGCGGCCTTGAGCTTCTCCACCCGGCCGCGCTGCGCCTCGATGCCGGCCTGGCTGGACTGGTCGGCGGTCAGGATCTCCTTAGCAAGCTTGGCATTGGCGGCAAAGCCCTTGCTGTCGGCCAGCTGACTCAGGTACTCCCGCGCCGATTTGGTGAACTGGTCCACGGTCAGGCGCATGCCGAAACCAAACTCGGCATTGTCCTCGAACAGCGAGTTGGACCAAGCCGGACCGCGGCCATCGGCGCGCTGGGCGTAGGGGGTGGTGGGGAGGTTGCCACCGTAGATCGAGGAGCAACCGGTGGCATTGGCGACCATCATGCGATCGCCGAACAGCTGGGTCAGCAGCTTCAGGTACGGGGTCTCGCCGCAGCCGGCGCAGGCGCCGGAGAACTCGAACAGCGGCCGGACCAGCTGGTTGCTGCGCAGGGTCTCCAGTTTGACCTGGGTCGGGTCGACATCGGGGAGCGCGAGGAAGAAGTCGAAGTTCTCGGCCTCAGAGGCCCGCAGCGGCGGCTGGAAGTGCATGTCCAGCGCCTTGTGGTTCGGGTTCTGCTTGTCCTTGCCGGGGCAGTTCCAGGCGCAGGCGCCGCAGCCGGTGCAATCCTCGGGAGCCACCTGCACGGTGTACTTCTTGCCGGCCATCTCGGGGATCTTGCAGTCGGTGGACTTGAAGGTCTTGGGCGCACCCTTGAGCAATTTGCCGTCATAGGCCTTGGTGCGCACCGAGGCATGCGGGCAGACGAAGGAGCAGATGCCGCACTGGATGCAGATCTTCTCGTCCCACACCGGGATCTCGGTGGCGATGTTGCGCTTCTCGTACTGCGAGGTGGCGGTCGGGAAGGTGCCGTCGGCGGGCATCTTGGAAACCGGCAGATTGTCGCCCAGGCCGGCTACGATCACGCCGGTCACATCCTTGACGAACTTGGGCGCCTTGGCGGAGACCGCGGCGGCCATCTTGATCTTGCTGCTCGCCTTGGCCGGGACCTTGACCTCGTAGAAGTTGTTCAGGCCGGCATCCACCGCCTTGTAGTTCATCTCCAGCACCTTCTCGCCGGCCTTGCCGTAGGACTTTTTGATGGCGTCCTTGATCGAAGCCACGGCATCCTTGAGCGGGATGATGTTGGAGATCTTGAAGAAGGCGGTCTGCATGATCACGTTGATGCGGGGTCCGAGGCCGATCTCGTTGCCCAGCTTGACGCCGTCGATCACATACAGCTTCATCTTCTTGTCGATGATCTGCTGCTGCACCTCTTTGGGCATGGTGTCCCAGACTTCCTGGGGGCCGAAGGGGGCGTTCAGCAGGAAGGTGGCGCCTTGCTTGGCCTTGGCCAGCATGTCGTACTTTTCCAGGAACGAGAAGTTGTGGCACGCCACGAAGTCGGCCTCCTGCACCAGGTACGGGGCGCGGATCGGCTTCTTGCCGAAACGCAGGTGCGAGGTGGTCATCGACCCGGCTTTCTTCGAGTCATAGACGAAGTAGGCCTGGGCGTTGTTGCTGGTCTCCTCGCCGATGATCTTGATCGAGTTCTTGTTGGCGCCGACGGTGCCGTCGGAACCGAGGCCGAAGAACATCGCCTGGTACGCCCCTTCCATCGGGTTCTTGTAGGAGGTGTCGACCTTCAGACTGCAGCCGGTGACATCCTCTTCGATGCCGACCACGAATTTGTTCTTCGGCTTGGCGGCCTTGAGGTTATCCAGCACGGCCTTGGCCATGGCCGGATTGAACTCCTTGGAGCCCAGGCCGTAGCGGCCGCCGACGATGACCGGATAGCCGTTGAACTTGAATTTGCCGCTGGCCATCCCTTCGCCGATGGCGGTGCGCACATCCAGGTAGATCGGCTCGCCCAGGGCGCCCGGTTCCTTGGTGCGGTCGAGCACGGCGATCTTCTTGACGGTCTTGGGGAGGGCCTTGAGGAAGGCATCCAGCGGGAAGGGGCGGTAGAGGCGAATCTTGACCACGCCGACCTTCTCCCCCTTCTTGACCAGGTTCTCCACGGTCTCCTGCACCACATCGGCGCCGGAGCCCATCACCACCACGATGCGCTCGGCATCCTTGGCGCCGACATAGTCGACCAGCTTGTACTTGCGGCCGGTCAGCTTGCCGAACTTGTCCATCTCCTCCTGCACCATCTTCTCGCAGGCAGGATAGAAGGGGTTGACGGTTTCGCGCCCCTGGAAGTAGACATCGGGATTCTGGGCGGTGCCGCGCATGACCGGCTTGTCGGGGTTGCGGCCGCGCCCCTTGTGCTCGGCGATCAGCTTGTCGCTCAACATGGCGCGCATCTCGTCGAAGGTCAGTTCGGTGACCTTCTGCACTTCATGGGAGGTGCGGAAACCGTCGAAGTAGTGCAGGAACGGCACGCGCGAACGCAGGGTCGAGGACTGGGCGATCAGCGCGAAGTCCATGACTTCCTGGACGTTGTTGGAGCAGAGGAACGCCCAGCCGGTGGAGCGGCAGGACATGACGTCCGAATGGTCGCCGAAGATCGAGAGCGCCTGGGCGGCGATGGCACGCGCCGAGACGTGGAAGACCGTGGAGGTCAGTTCGCCGGCGATCTTGAACATGTTGGGGATCATCAGCAGCAGCCCCTGGCTGGCCGTGAAGGTGGTGGTCAGCGCCCCCGCCTGCAAGGCACCGTGGACAGCCCCGGCGGCGCCGCCTTCGGACTGCATCTCGACCACGGTCGGGGTGTTCCCCCAGATATTCTTTTCGTCGGCCGCGCTCTTGGCGTCCGAGATCTCGCCCATCACCGACGAGGGGGTGATCGGATAAATCGCGATGACCTCGTTGGTGGCGTGGGCGACATGGGCCGCGGCGGTATTGCCGTCGATGGTGACCATTTTCTTTGCCATTGAACCATCCTCCTTTACGGATTGCGTTTGTATTGATCGGCGAAACCGCCTTGCGGCGGGTCACGTCAGCGGGGCGTAAGATCCCCGTACCGACGCTGTTAAAGTTCGCGGCGTCCTTCCACGGCACGGTGCACCGTGGCTTCGTCGACGTATTCGAGCTCGCTCCCCATCGGGATGCCGTAGGCAAGCCGCGTGACGCGAACCCCCAGGGGGTGGATCAACCGGGCCAGGTAGAGCGCGGTGGCATCCCCTTCGACGGTGAAGTTGGTCGCCACCAATACCTCTTTGATCTCTCCCTGCTTGAGCCGCTCCAGCAGCGCGGCAATCTTCAGTTCATTGGGGCCGATCCCGTCAAGCGGCGACAGGGCGCCGTGCAACACGTGGTAGCGACCGCGGAAAGAACGGCTCCGCTCCACGGCCAAAACGGCCTGCGGTTCTTCCACCACGCAAAGCAGGCTGCCGTCTCGCGCCGGATCGGCGCACAGAGTGCAGGGATCCTGTTCGGTGATGTGGAAGCAGACTGAACAAAACCGCGTGTTGTGCTTCAGGTCCACGATGGCCGCCGCCAAAGCCGCGGCCTCGGCATCGGGTTGACGGAGCAGGAAGAAAGCCAACCGGGTCGCCGTCTTGGTGCCGACCCCCGGAAACTTGGCCAGTTCGGCCACCAACCGGGCGAAGGACGGGATGGAGTCTAGCATGCAATCTCTCAGTAATCCAACATTTTATCCGTTGTAGAACAACATTTTAAGCTGGCGAAACTTTTTTGATTTCGGTAAAAAGCAGGCAGTCCATATATTTAGCTTTGATAAATATTTTTCTTTTTACTAAAAATTTTTGGTGTTTTTCAGCGACCGCGAATCGGGTAGCCCAGTGCACGGTCGCTCAAAAATGCCCAGGTGCAAGGCGCGCGCAGCCCAAAGAGCGAGGCGTACCCATCGGTACGCCGCAGTGACGCGGGCCAGCGCAACACCGCAGATGGGCGTTTTTCAGCGACCGCTAAAACAGGCCGGGAAGGTTGAGGCCGCCCGTGATCTTCCCCATCTCCTCCTCGGAGATCTTCTGACTCTGCTTGAGCGCCTCGCTCACCGCCGCCACCACCAGGTCCTGCAGCATCTCCACATCCTCGGGATCAACCGCCTTCGGATCGATGGTCAGCGAGATCAGCTGCTGCTTGCCGCTGACCACGGCCTTGACCATGCCGCCACCCGCCGTCGCCTCGATACGCAGCTCTTCCAGCTCCTGCTGCAACTGCTCCATGCGCTTCTTCATCATCTGCGCCTGCTTCATGATATTGCCCATGCCACCGCGTCCCAGCATTTTCCTCTTCCTCCTGAATGATTTTCCTGTTGAAAGTTCCTCAGTCGCCGCAAGGCAGTGACTGGTTACTAGTGACTGGTGACTAGTGACTAGCAAACCCTTTGGTTTTATTGGTTTTAACTGGTTACTAGTTACTAGTCACTGCCTTTTCGCCGCAGATGGGCGTTTTTCATCGGCCGCTCACACAAAACCCTTGTCGATCGGGATGACGTTCTTCACCTCTCCCCCGAAAATCTCCTGCACCGCCTTGAGGGCCGGATGGTTCATGGCATCCTCCTTCAGGCGGCGTTGGCGGTCGCTTTCCAGTGCCTGTCGCTCTTCGACCAGCGACGGCGGCACCTCCCCGCGACGGTCCGGCGCAATGGCGACCACGCGCAGCGTCACCGGGTGGTCGAAGTACAGCCGGGCGACCGCCTCTACCGCCTGACGGTTGTCGGCATCCTGAAAATGGGCGAGATGGAAGGAGCCTTCGGGATAGCCGATCTCGAGGGCCGGCGGTTCGAGCCGCAGGGGCCGGCCGTGCTCAAGGATCGAGCCGATGATCGGACGACTCTGCTTGACCTGTTCCACCAGCCCTTCCCACCCCCGGGCGCGGGGCGCGGGTGGCGCCGGGGGCTCAGGCTTTTTTGG
>VEPG01000080.1 GCA_012026975.1 Desulfuromonas sp.
AGTGCCACCGGGATACTTGCCAGCAGTGCCCCCCCCATCAATGCCCCCCAGTAGTAATCATCCCCTCGGATCAGTTCAGTCGTTACCCCGATGCCGATAGTCTTTCTGGCGGAGTCCTGGATAAAGGCCAGGGCGTAGATGTACTCGTTGGCCACCAGGGAAAAGGCAAAGACGACGACCGTCACCATGCCGGGGATGGAGATCGGCAGCAATACCCGGACGAAGGCGCCCAGCCGACTGCAGCCGTCGATCATCGCCTGTTCGTCGAGTTCGCGCGGGATCGACATGAAAAAACCCATCATCAGCCAGGTGCAGAACGGCAGGGTGAAGGTGGGATAGGTCAGGATCAGGGACCAGAGGGAATTCTGCAGGTTGAGAAGCGACACGACCCGCGTCATGGGGATGAACAGGAGGGTCGGTGGAACCAGGTAGGTGAGAAAGATGCCGATCCCCAGGTACTGCCCCCAACCCCCCGCCAGCCGGGAGAGGCTGAACGCCGCGGGGACCGCAACCGCCAGGGTGATCGCCACCACGGCGATCCCGACCAGCAGGGTATTGAGGAGAAAGCCGGGATAGAGACTGCCGGTGAAAAGAAACTCCACGTTTTGCAGGGTCGGGGCTTCGGTAAAGAGGAACGGGTTGGCATTCGGATTCATCAGCTCGTGGTTGCTCTTGAACATGGAGATGAGCATGATGTAAAAGGGCGCGGCTGAAAAAGCCACGAATGCGGCCAGGCCGCCGTAAAGCCCGCCACGGGCCAGCACTTTTTTCAGCATGGCCCCTCCGTGCTCCACCGGGTCATATGACCACCGCCTTTTTCACCAGCCGCAGCACGAGGGCCGCCAGTCCGGCCAGCACCGGGAAGAAGAAGATCGCCGTCGCCGCCCCCTTGGCCAGGTCGCCGCCCTCGATGCCGTTCAAAAAGGCGAGGCTGGCCAGCACCTGGGTGGCATTGGGGGGCGGACCCCCCTTGGTAAGGATCCAGACCACGGTCATGTCGGTGAAGGTGAAGAAGGTGGCAAAAAGGATGGTGACGGCGACCACCGGGAAGAGCAGCGGCAGGACGATCTCGAACAGGCGGCGGAAGTAGCCGGCGCCGTCGACCCTGGCGCTCTCCACGATCTCTTTGGGGATGCCGTTCATCCCGGCCAGCATAATCATCGCCGCCAGCGGCAGCAGGCGCCAGATATGGACGGTGATGACCGCAAACATGGCCAGGCCGGGCCGCCCCAACCAGTACAGGTTGCTGCGCGGCCCCAACGGGGCATCGTGGTGGCCGAGGAACCCGGTCTGGCGCAGAAACCAGTCAATCGGACTGTACAGAGAGTCGAAGTACCAGAGAAAACCGATGGTGCCGAGGGCGATGGGGGTCGTCCAGGGGAGCAGGAGCAGAAACCGCACCAGCCATTTACCGCGGAACTCCTGCCGAAGCAGTTCGGCCAGGATGTGGCCGAAGACAACCACCACCGTGATTGAGCAGAAGGTGAAAACGAAGGTGTTGAAGAGGGCGGTTCGAAAAGCCTGGTCCGCGAAGATGGCGAGAAAGTTGCCCAGACCGACGATCCGGAAGTCGGGGCTGCCCACCGTGACGTTGCTGAGGCTGTAGGCGAAGGCCATGAGGAAGGGGAAGCCGACCAGCAGCACGATATATAGGACCACCGGCAGCAGCATGACCGCCGCCAGGCGTCCCTCATGGTCGCGCAGTTCCCTCTTCATGGCAGGGCCTTTCTCTGCTCCGGCACCTCCGGGCGAGCGTGGGCCGTGCCGGTTTCCCCTGTCTCGGAACCGGCGCGCCGCCGCACCCCGGTTTCCCGGTCGAAATAATAAAGGTCACTGCGCCGGACGGAGAAGGAATAGACCTCTCCGGCCGTGTAGTCACCGTTCTCGGTAAGCCTGGCACGCACTTTGGCGCCGTCGATCGTCCCGTAAAGGATGCGATACGAACTGAGATCCTCGTTCATTTCAACCCGGAAGCGAAAATCCTCCCTCTCGTCCCCGTCGATCGCCGCTGCCGGCAGGAAGACCTCCGGGCGGAAGCCAAGGGTCTCGGTGTCTCGCTCGATGAAATTCATCGGCGGGATGCCGATGAAGCCGGCGACGAAGATGTCGGCCGGATTATGATAAATTTCCGCAGGGGTGCCGATCTGCCGCAACCGTCCATGGTGAAGGACCGCGATGCGGTCACCCAGACCCATTGCCTCCACCTGGTCGTGGGTGACGAAAATAGTGGTGACGCCGATCTGCTGCTGAAATTTTTTCAGCTCGCCCCTGGCATAATCCCGCACCTTGGCGTCGAGGTTGGAGAGCGGCTCGTCCATCAGGAAGACCTTCGGCCGACGTACCACCGCGCGGGCGATGGCCACCCGCTGTCGCTCTCCGCCGGAGAGCTGGGACGGCATCCGCTCCAACAGGTGGCCGATTTCGAAGAGCCCGGCGGCCCATTCCACCTTCTTTCTAATGTCCTGCTCTTTGTCCCCCTGCACCCGCAACGGAAAGGCGATGTTGCCGAATACGGTCTTGTGCGGGTAAAGAGCGTAGTTCTGGAAGACCATGGCGATCTCCCGCTGCCGCGGCGGGAGATCGTTGACTACCTCGCCATCGATGCGGATCGTGCCGCTGGTCAACCGCTCCAGTCCGGCGCAGAGCCTCATCAGGGTGGTCTTGCCGCTCCCCGACGGGCCGAGCAGAACCAGCAGTTCGCCATCCCTGATCTCCAGGTCGACGCCGTCGACGGCGCGAACGTCGCCGAACGCCTTGCTGACGCCGCTGAACCGGACCTCAGCCCCCCGCTTACCCCTTTCCTACGACCAGTTTCAGCTCGCGCCACTTGGCAAAGATCCTGCGGCACTGGGTCGCTGCGTCCTTGACCGAGTCCTCGGCGCTCTGTCGCCCCTGGGCGACCGTGGCGAACATGTTGGGAATCACGAAAGTGCCAAAGATTTCGCCGATGGCCGGGTTGGCCGGTCCTGGATGGCCGACGTTGGTGCTCCACTGTTCCGCATTCTGGAGCGGCTTCAGTTTGCCGGCCGTTTCCCCGGGGAGGGCGAAGGGATCGTTGCCGAACCAGGCGCCGAACTGGTCGCGCAGGGTTTTGGCGTCCGCCAGACCGGTGTAGCCGCGGTCGCCGCCGGGGATTTTGGTCTGGAAGTAGGCCGGAGTGTTATAGAGCTTGCTCGCCCACATGGCCTGATCGTAATTGGCGCAGAGATCGAGCAGGAACTGCTTGGCCAGTTCTGGCTCGCGGGCAAACTTGGGAACAACCGACACATAGATCACGTGCTCGCTGACCCAGGCGGTACCGCGCGGACCTTTCAACGCCGGGGTGAAGAAAACGTCCTTGGCGATCTCCGGGACATCCTGCTGGGCGGAGCGGTAGGCTGAAATCGAGTTGAGTATGTAGGAAGCTCTTCCGGCCAGCAGCAGCTGGTTGTTGGAGGCTGGGTTCCAGCTGAAAACTTCCGGGGTGAGGGCCTGTCTGTAGAGATCGGCCATGTATTTCACCGCCTCGACGGTCTTCGGGTTGTCGAGAACCACGTTCTCCTGGGCATCCTGGATGCTGGTGTCGAAGGACCACAACAGTCCCCGTCCGGCCATGTTCGAGTCGAGCTCCTGGGAGAGGCCGATGCCGGCCTGCACTCCCTGTTCCTTGAGAATGCGGGCGCCGTTGGTCAATAAATCATCCCAACTGCGCGGGCCCTCGGGCATGCCGGCCTTTTCCCACAGGGACTTGCGGTAGTTCCCGGGGTCGATGGTCCAGCCGTGGCAAAAACCGTAGAACTTTTTGGTGAACGGGTTGTAAGAGCTTTTGGTGGCGACCGCCACCTGCTCGCCGAAGCGCTTGCGCGCCTCCTGGTTGACGTCGGTGAGGTCGAGAACGCTTGGTTCGAAGTCGGACGGCGGCGAGATGAACTCAACCAGGTCGTGTCCCTTGCCGGCAACCACCTCGGCGGCAAAGGTGCTTTTCAGGTCGGAGAGGCTGATGCGGTCGACGATCACCTTCACGTTATTCCGGGCGCCCCAGCTCTGGCAGTACTGATTGAACCAGGTGTCATAGCTGGGAACGAAATGACTCCATTGCAAAAGCTTCAGGGTCTTTGGCTCCTGGGCCCAGCTGCGCAGCAGCCCGGGTCCGAATGTCAGCCCCACGGCCCCAATGGCGGTATTTCGCATGAATCGGCGGCGGGAGATAGTGCGTGCCATGGCGAGCTCCTTTGCTGTGGATTGGCAGTGGCTCTTTATGTCCGTTTTCATTTTCACAATAGCTCGCTTCTCCTCGCTGTCAACCGGTCGGCGCGGAATCGGAAATTGCGATTTTACGCGACGTTTCAGTTGAGTCCGGAGCGCTGCGATCGTGTAAAAGGGGGGTAAGGTTCATCCCTTGGCAGCCGGGATAAACCCCGCATAACGGGCAGGAGAGAGGGGGTGGCGATGCGTAAGGTCATGCAGAAGCATGAACCTGCGTCTGTGGCAGCTACGGCCGGATTGCAAAGGAAGGCGATCTCCTCTGCAATCCTTTCGGTGCCATGGTAAGCCGCAAAAGAGATCCGACTAATCGGCCGCTTTCTCTTCGATCCAGTTGCCGGCTTTTTCAACATCGCGGCCAAAGCCCGCGGTTGTGTTGCAGCCTGCCAGAATGACCAAGGTGACTATGAGAAGAATAAGGGAACAGAACCTTTTCATGGCAATCTCCTTTCCTGCTGCTCTGTCCATACCTGTATGTTAACCATCACGGCGGTCTTGACGCAACCGCGCGACTCCCGCTGATATGGCTCCAGGTCGAACCGTCATTGGCCTCCCGGATAGCCCCGAGCCATGGAAGGGGGTTCAATCGGTGCTCCCTTTGGTGTATAAACAGGGCTTTGTTGACGGTCAGAAGTGGTCTTTTTGCTATGAGGCTGTATATTCTAGAAAATCAAAAAAGAAGGGAAATCCAATGAAAATTGCAATCCGGAGAATGCTGCAAATCGCCTTGGTTTTGGTCGTTGCATCCCTGTCCCCGGGCTCGCCGGCAGGAGCCAAGGAACTCGCCACGGTGAAAATCCCGCTCAAGGCGGAACTCTATGCCAATAATCCCCAGCCACTGACGCCGATGCAATGCGGTCAGTGCCATGAGTCCTATTTCAACAACCTCAAGGCCAATGGTGGAAAACACCGCTTTGAATGCCAGGAATGCCACAAATCATTCCATGCCTATAATCCGACCAAGGGTGTTGCGGCTTATCAGGAGCTCATGCCCAAATGCGCCGGTTGCCACGCTCTTCCCCATGGCAAAGGGATCACCGACTGCGCCAGTTGCCACAACGATCCGCATGCCATCAAAAAACCGGTCATGGGAACGCGACTTGCCGGTGCCTGCGGCGACTGTCATGCCAAGCCGAAGGCCGAGTTGATTGAGAATCCCAGCAAGCACACCAAGGTGGCATGCGATAAATGCCACACATCCCACGGTTTCAAGCCGAACTGCAACATGTGCCACAAGGCGCATTACCCGGAGCAGGGATTCGACACCTGCACCAAGTGTCATAAGGTTCACAAACCGAAACTGGTGACCTACGGCGATGACACCGCAAATGCGACCTGTACGTCATGCCATGCGGAAGTTGCCGGCAAATTGAAGAAGTCGCCCAGTAAGCATTCCGCCGTATCGTGTGTGACCTGTCACCAGGCCAGGCACAAGGCGGTGCCACAGTGTGCGGAATGCCATGAGGCGCCGCATCCGAAGGTCTTCCTCGACCGGTATCCGGTGTGCCTGACCTGCCACCTGGATCCGCATGACCTGCCTTCGATGGGCAAAAAGTAGGTATTACGCAGAAATTGCGCAAAGGGCCGGCATTGCTGCCGGCCCTTTGCTTCTGCGGCCCTGACGCGAGGTGAGGGGAAGGTTGGCCTTGTGTCAGTGCTGATGAGCGACGGGCGCTGCCGATTCCCCATGATGACCGGCAGCATGAACCGCATTGACAATTCCTTCGACATAGTGGACGTAAGTGACATAAGCAGCAACGTAGTCACGTCCGGCCGCAACGCTTTCCCGGGCATGCTGTTTCGTTTCCAGGGCATGCTGGAAACGTTCGCGGATGCCGGCCTCGGTGTGGCCGGCAATCGTTTTGGCCAGTTCATTCACGCTGCCTTTTTCCAGGGCCTGGTCGGCCTTGACGATTACCGGCTCCACCGTTCCGGCGGATTTCAACCCGGTATACGGCGCACCTTCGCCGGCCCGGTGAACCCGTACCAGCGTTTCGAAAAAGTAGGTGTCGGCTAGATCTCTGGCCGCGGGATCGAGCTTGCGCACCGCCTGGGCCTTGGTGAAAGCTTCGCGAAGCTCCTGCTCATCGTCGGCCTTGATCCATTTCAGAACCGGGGTGATATCTGCCTTGTCCAAGGCGGTCCGGGCGTCGGCAACCACCGGACCGTCAAGCGTGTCGCAGTGGGCGAATGCTTGTCGTGGCGCTGCCACGCTAAAACCAATTGCTATGGCAATTCCCCAAAACGCTAAAAACTTCCCTGACTTTTCGTACATAGACTTTCCTCCCTTCAGGTGACGGAGTTGCTGTGGTGCCGGTCTTCAAAAAGCCACGGCGATCAATGCTCTGTAATTTTATCTTGCCTGGTTTCATCGGCAACAACATTGACCCACGTCAATGTTGTTGCTCTAATGATGTTTTAGCCCCGAAACCGGTTCGGCGTATCCAACGCCTCCTGCTCCACCCGCCGAGCAGCTGGTTCACACTCTAGCTCTCCGGCTTGGTGGCCGGACGTGTTTCGGTGGGTCGATGTGAAGCAGCGGATTGCATGGTTTGTGTTTGTTGATGATATTTTCCTGTTGACACCCCCCGTACCGCAAAGTTAAAAATTTTCTGTTGTATTTGACGCCTCAAAGGCGTGGTTTCCATAGGAGTGTGTGGAGAGAGTCTGCAGTTATCCCTAATTTCAGGAGGAATGAGCATGATGAAAAAGTTTCTGGTCATCCTGGCCGGTGCATTGCTGTTGGCCGGCGTATCCGGCGTAACGATGGCCCAGACTGCAACCTTGGGCGTTGCCGACTGCGTCAAGTGTCACGACGTGCAACCGGCGCAGATCGACGCCAACGGCGCAAAACACAAGACGGAGATCGACTGCCAGGCCTGTCATGAAGGGCACCGCCCGAAGTCGGCCAAAAACATCCCGGAATGCAGCAACTGCCACTCCGGCAAGAGCCATTATCAGATCAAGGGATGCGTCAGCTGCCACAACCCGCATCAGCCGCTGCTGGTCGCCATCACCGGGCAGCAGAAGGACGTGTGCCTCACCTGCCATGCCGGCCCCGGCAAGGAGATGGCCGCCAGCCCGAGCAAGCATGCAACCTTTGCCTGCAACTTCTGCCATGCCGACAAGCATGGCATGATCCCGAAATGCGTCGATTGCCACAAACCGCACTCGGCGTCGATGACCCAGGCCGACTGCGCAACCTGCCACAAGGCGCACAAGCCGAAGGAACTGCTCTATGGGGCGTCGACCGCTTCGACGATGTGCGCCGCCTGTCACGGCAACGTGATGACCCAGCTGACGGCGAGCAAAGCCAAGCACAGCCAACTGGCCTGCGTGACCTGCCATGCCAACAAGCACAAGACCGTGCCGAACTGCAGCGACTGCCATGGCCTGCCGCATGGCTCGATGCACGACAAGTTCCCGAAATGCGGTTCGTGCCACAATATTGCGCATGATCTGAATAACTGGCCGAAGGAAGAAAAGGCCAAGAAGAAATAACCCTGACCGGGGTTTCGTCGACAAGGGGCCGGCTTAATGCCGGCCCCTTGTTTTTCGTCGTCTTGTGACCTGCCATGCGGCATGTTAGGATGATTGGGCAGTACAGGAGGAGAAGATGACGTCAGGCGGGATACGTTGTCCGCAATGCCGCAAACCGACGACTTGGGAAGGCAACGACAACCGGCCGTTTTGTTCCGAGCGGTGTCGTCTGCTCGATCTTGGCGCCTGGGCCGGCGAGAGCTATCGCATTCCTGATAAGCCATTACCTGAAACGGATAACGCTCATGAATAATCCCTCTTAATTACTTATAGTTGGAGACAAACACCTCATGTTTCACCTTACTGTTAAGACACATTTTTCCGCCGCCCATCGGCTGGTCAACTACCAAGGCGATTGCGAGAATCTGCACGGACACAACTGGCATGTCGAAGTGACCGTCGCGGCCCGGGAGCTGGATGCGGCAGGATTGGGTGTCGATTTCAAGATTCTCAAGCGCCACACCAAGGAGTTGCTTGGGGAACTCGACCACAAGTATCTCAACGACCTGCCGCCATTTATCCAGAGCAGTCCGTCGTCGGAACAGATTGCCCGATACCTTTTTGACAGATTGAGCGGGCAGCTCGATAGCGACAACGTACGCCTGGAACGGGTCACTGTCTGGGAGTCGGAATTTGCCTGTGCCAGCTACACCCGTGACTGATCTGCGTCTGAAGGAAGTCTTCTCGTCCCTGCAAGGGGAGGGGGTGCTGATCGGTCGCCGACAGCTGTTTGTGCGCCTGTCCCGGTGCAATCTCGACTGCGCTTACTGTGATACTGATTATGTGGATTCTCCAACCTGGTCTGCCGAGGTTGAGCCGGGCGGGGCGGAACGTCGGGAATATCCCAATCCAACGACGCCAGCTTTCCTGACAGAACTGATCGGCAGGTGGCAGTCACGCATCCAGCATCATTCGCTGGCGCTGACCGGCGGCGAACCGCTGGTTCAAGGGGAAGCCCTTGCCGAGTGGCTTCCGGTCGTCCGCGGGATCCTGCCGGTTTATCTGGAGACCAACGGCACGCTTCCGGAGCCTTTGGAGCAACTTCTGCCGTACATTTCATGGGTGTCCATGGACATCAAGCTTGCCGGAACCAGTGGGTCACCAACCCCCTGGGGTGCGCATGCGGCCTTCCTGGCCCTTTCACAAGCCAAGGCTTGTCAGGTCAAGGTTGTTATCGATCTGCAGACAACCGAAGATGAGCTGGTTGAGGCCGCCCGCTTCGTTCACCGTCATGCGCCGCAGACCCCGCTGATCCTCCAGCCGAAGACTGTTGCCGATCGCCCCACGGTGACCGGCAGGCATCTGCTCTCCCTGCAGGGAACCGTGGTTCGCGAGCATCCCGCCACTCTGGTCATCCCCCAGGTGCATCCACTTCTGTCGATCCGTTAAATCACGATTTCTTTTTGACTTCCTCCGTTGGTTCAGCTAGTTTTAACAACATTTAAGAATGCTTTACAGATAAGCCTGACCGTGGCGAATCGTTATTCAAGGGGGTCACTCATGCGCACGATCCTGGTCGCTTCTTCCATTTTTCTGGTCGTTGTTTTGTTGGCTGCTGCTCCGGTTTGCGCTGAAGAAACCTTGATAGCCAAGGTTTACCGGGACTACCCGGGCTACATCAATCCGGCAGTCTGTGAAAACCCGAATCTGGACAAATCCGCCGCCGAGCCTGTCGTGCAGCAACCCTCGGCGCCGGCCCAGACCGTGCAACCGGTTGTTCCTGCCGCCGCGCCGATGGCACCGGTCAGAGTAACGCCGGCTGCGGCGCCGGTCGTGCCTGCCAGTTCCAGGCCGACAGTTGAACCTGCCGCAACTCCCGTGTCCCCGGCCATCGGCACTCTGCCGGCTGTCTCCGCGCCGGCGGCAGTGTCCGCGCCCGCCGCCATGGAAAAGAAGTGCGGCTCGGTTCCTTACCTGGAGCAGTCCTTCGCCTCCGCCGAGGGGCCATATGTGGCAGTCTGGGGTGGTGTGGTCGCGACTCGCGACATCGAAGTCAATCGTTCCGCCGATATGAGTCTCGATAATGGCTATGCGGCAGGTTTGGCGGTCGGCTACGATTTCGGTCCGGTCCGCCTCGAAGTCGAGGGGAGCCATCGCGACAGCGATGGCGACAAGCTTAAAACCCGGAGCGGCGACATCAATGCCCGGAACGATTTGACGGTCGACGCCGTGCTGGCCGTCGGCTATGCCGATTTTGCCACCGGCGGTCCCTTGACCCCGTATCTGGGAGCCGGTGCCGGTTATGCGCGTGGAGAACTGGACGACGGCCAGAACGACGATGTGGGGGTTGCCCAATTGGCTGCCGGAGTGCTGTTTGCCGTGACGCCAAGGGTCGCGGTCGATGTCGGTTACAAATTCCTCTTCCCGGTTTCCCATTCCGACTTCGATATCCAGCAGCATGCAGCGCTGCTGGGGTTGCAAATCCGGTTCTGAGGTTTGAAAAAGGGCGGCGCAGGCCGCCCTTCGCATTGGTGGAGCACGTCATGCTGCTTGAAGAAATCACCATGCCGGAGTTTATCGCCGGGTTGGTTGAAACGAAAACCGTGCTGATCCCGTTTGGTGCCACCGAGGAGCATGGCCCGCACCTGCCGCTCGGCACCGACACCTTTCAAGCCGCGGATGTCTGTCGGCTGCTGGCTGAACGCCGCAAGATTTTCGTTGCCCCGTCAGTCCCTTACGGTGTTTGCCGATCGACTGGCGACCATCCCGGAACGATTTCCATCTCAACCGAAACGTTGAAGGCTCTGGCCTGCGATCTAGTCCGCGGCCTTTACCGGCAGGGTTTGCGCAATGTGGTGCTGCTCTCCGGGCATGCCGGCGGAACGCACAATGCCGCGCTACTCGATGCTGGTGAAGTCCTGCTGCGCGAATTGCCGGAGCTGCGGATTGCCGTGGCATCGGAATATGCGCTGGCTTATGAGGCAGGGAAGGGGTTGATCGAGACGCCCGGCGACAGTCATGCCGGCGAGATCGAAACGTCGCGCATGCTGGCGACGCGGCGGCCTCTGGTGAAAGGGAGCGCGCCTGCCGAACAGCCTGCCTTCCCGAAGTTCATCCTGGTGCGTGACAAGCGGAGCTGCTGGCCGGGAGGGGTGCACGGCGATCCGGCCAAGGCCAGCGTCGAGAAGGGGCGACGGATCGAGGAACTGGTGGTTGCGGCGTTGGGGCAGTTGGTTGACGCGCTGGAAAACAGTTAGCGTCCGATCGCCCGGTTCAATTCTCTCAGCAACACCTCGACATCGATATGATGCACGCCGGCACCGTGTTCGATCTCCTCGAAATCGGCGATCTGGCACTCCTGGCAGGAGAGCCCGAATTCACGGAAGACCGCGATGGTCTGCGGATAACGGGAGAGAATGTCGGCAATGGTCATGTCACGGGTAATCATGGGAGCCTCCCGGCAGTTTGTCAGCGGCGGGGGAACTTTTCAAGCAGGGCCTTGTAAACCGTCGGCGGCACCAGCGCTTCCACCTGACCATTGAGCGAAGCTACTTCCTTGACGATTGAAGAACTGAGGTAGCCGTAGGGGACCGAGGTCATCATGAACAGGGTTTCGACTTCACGGCGCAGGTTGTGATTCATCTGGGCGATCTGAAATTCGTATTCGAAGTCGGAAACCGCCCTTAGTCCGCGCAGGATGACCCGCGCCCCCTGGGCCATCACATAGTCGACCAGCAATCCCTCGAAAGTATCGACCCGCACCCGCGGGTTGTCACTCACGGCCTCACGGATCAGCGCAATCCGTTCGGCCGTCGTAAACAACTCCTTTTTCCCGATGTTGTTCGCCACGGCAACGACAATCTCGTCAAAGACTTCCAAGCCCCGTTCGATGATGTCGAGATGCCCGTAGGTGATCGGGTCGAAGGATCCGGGGTAAACGGCTATGCGTTTCTGACTCATGCCTGCTCCTCGCCGCAACAATGATAGAAGTGTATCATAGTCGATCCGTAACGTCTCTGATCGAGCAGCGCCAATCTTCCGGCTGCCGATGGGACCGGATCGGCAGCTGCGGTTTCCAGGCACAACAGGCCGTCGCTGCCCAGCAACCGATGCCGGTCGATTCCGCTCAGAAGTGCCGCGGCATGATCGCGGCCGTAGGGAGGATCGGCAAAAATCACGTCGAACGGGCCGATACCGGCAAGCGTTGGCAATGCGCCGCCAATATCCCGGGTGACTACCGTGGCCTTGGCGGAGAAGCCACAAAGCTCCAGATTTTCCCTGAGGGTGCCGACAGATTCCCGGGAGCTGTCCACAAACCAGGCATGGGTCGCGCCACGGCTCAAGGCTTCAATGCCCAACGCTCCGCTGCCGGCGAACAGGTCGAGCACCTTCCACCCGTTCAGCGCTCCGCAGCGGCTGTAAAGGATGCTGAACAGCGCTTCCCTGACCCGATCGGGAGTCGGGCGGATGTTGCGGCCGGCAAATACAGCCAGCCGGCGTCCCCGGGCGGTGCCGCCGATCACTCGCATTGGTCATCCGCTGGGCGCCAGAGCCCGATGAAATGACATAACATGGCGAAAACGCTAGCACAATGGCTATAGGCCGTCAAGCGCGCCACGCTTGACAGTTCCCGCGCATGAGGTTTTAATGACGAAATCTCGGAATCCGGAGGCAGGGATGGAACGAACCGATCTGGCCGATTATGCAGCGCGCAGCGACCGTTCACGCGGCCGGCGGCATGAGGAGATGTTCAAGGATGACCGCTCGGCTTATGAACGCGACCGCGATCGGATCATTCACAGCGCCGCATTCCGACGTCTGGAATACAAGACCCAGGTGTTCGTCAATCATGAAGGAGATTACTACCGCACGCGGTTGACCCATTCCCTGGAGGTGGCCCAGATCGGGCGGGGGATTGCCCGGCGCTTGCGCCTCAATGAGGATCTGGTCGAGGCGCTGGCGCTGGCGCATGACCTGGGTCATACCCCGTTCGGTCACACCGGCGAGGAGGTGCTGGATCGGCTGATGACGCCCTACGGAGGGTTTGAACACAACCGCCAGTCGTTGCGGATCGTCGAGCAACTGGAAGAGCGCTACCCCAATTTCAACGGGCTCAACCTGACCTGGGAGACCCGGGAAGGGATCATCAAACATTCGTCCGATTATGACTGTCCCGATCAGGGCGACCTGACCGAATACCGCTTCGACCAACGGCCGACCCTCGAAGCGCAGATCATCGATCTGGCCGACGAGATCGCCTATAACAACCACGATATCGACGATGGACTCAAGGCCGGCTACATCGACCCGGACGAACTGCATGCCGTCGAACTCTGGGCGGAAACCATGCAACTGGTGACCCGCAAGTATCCGGAACTGCGCGGCGAGCGCCTGGTTTATCAGACCATCAGCCACCTGATCGGCCTGCTGATTCTCGATCTGGTCGCCGAAACCTCGCGACGCATGCAGGCGGCGGGGATCGAAACACTCGACGACATCCGCTCTCATCCGGTCAACCTGGTCGGTTTCAGCCCGAAAGTCGCGGCGCAGAATCGGGCGCTCAAGGGTTTCCTGCGCGCGAAACTCTACCATCACTACAAGGTCGAGCGCATGCGCAGCAAGGCCGAACGCTTCCTGACCATGCTGTTCGAAAGTTTTTGCGCTTCGCCCTTGCTGCTGCCGTTTGCCTACCAGGCCAGATTTGCGGAGCATGGCCGCGAGCGGGTCATCTGCGATTACCTGGCCGGCATGACCGACCGCTACGCCTTGAATGAATATAAACGGCTGTTCGACCCGTTTGAACGGGTCTAGGGGCGGGCTGAGCTGCGCGCGTTTGGGTTTGTCGCGGCGGAGACAGGCTAGGGGAGGGTAATCAGTTTTTTGTCGCTGGGACGATACAGCAGGATGGTTTTGCCAAGCACCTGCGCCACGGCGGCACCGGTGGCGGCAGCCAGTTGCTCGGCAACTTCCCGGCGGTCAAGGACGCAGCCCTCCTGGAGCTTGACCTTGACCAGTTCATGGGCGGTCAGTGATTCGTCGAGTGAGGTGCGGACGGTATCGGTCAGTTCCTGGCGCCCGATCATGACGGCGGGACGCAGGGCATGACCGAGGCCGCGCAGGAAACGGGCCTGTTTGCCGGTGAGCGTTGGGGCGAGTGTCGATTGCATAGGCGCGGACTATAGCATTGTGATGGTTTGAGTAAAAGCGTGAATTCGCGGCACACGATGGAAAAGGCAACTTATCATGTCAAATCCGGTAAAACTGACAATCATCTGCGAAAATACGGTGGGACGACCGTTGCCGCTGATCGGCGAGCACGGTTTTGCCTGCCTGATCGACAGTCCGGCCGGGCGCCTGCTCTTTGATACCGGGCGCGGACTGTCGTTGCTGCACAACCTCGAGACTCTCGGTATCGATCCGCAGAGCATCGACGCCGTGGTCCTCAGTCATGGGCACGATGATCACACCGGGGGACTGCTGCCTTTGCTGCACCGCACGGGAGCACGACCGGTCTTCGCTCATCCGGGAATATTTGCCGAGCGATTCTTCGTCAAGGGCGAAGAACGGCGCAGCATCGGCCTGGCCGTTGGCCGTACCGAGCTTGAAGCGGCCGGTGCGCGCTTCCGCTATCTCGACGAGTGCAGCGAAATAGCCGGAGGTCTCTGGTTCAGCGGATGCATCCAACGCACCTCGCCGGAAGAATCCGGCGACCCCTGCCTGGTTCAGGAAGCTCCCGAACGTGGGAAGATGATGGCGGATCCTTTCGAGGACGATGCCGCGCTCGCGGTCGAAACCTCGCGGGGGCTGGTCCTCCTGCTCGGCTGCGCGCATGCCGGGTTGATCAACACCGTCGAGCACTTTCGCCGCCAGTTGGGCCGCCGGCCGCTGCATGCCATTATCGGCGGGACCCATCTTGGTTCCGCGGGGGAAGCGCAGTTCATCGCTACGGTGAAGTATCTGGAGGCGCTGGGGACAACCCGGATCGGTGTCAGTCACTGCACCGGGCAGACACGCGGCTCTCTCCTGCACGGACGCTTCCCCGAGCGGGTTTTCTTCGCTGCCGCGGGTTCGGTCCTGGAGGTCTAGTTCCATGCCGACACCGCTTTGCATCCTGCTGGTTGACGATTCGGGCTTTTTTCTCACCCTCGAACGCCAGTTCCTGCGCAATACGCCTGCGTCCCTGCTCGAGGCAAAGAGTGCCGCTGAGGCGTTGGAGCTGGCGCGCAGTCATCGTCCCAGTCTGGTCTTCATGGATATCGATATGCCGGAGACCGACGGATTGGCATGCTGCCGGCAGTTTCAGCAGGATCCGGAGCTGCAGGGAATACCGGTCATCCTGATCGGCGACAAGGGCGTTCCGGAGCATCAGGCACAGGCGGCCGCCGCCGGGAGTGCCGGCTTTCTCACCAAGCCGCTCGATCGGCGGCAGTTTCTCGAAGTTGGGCACCGGCTGCTGGTCAGTATCGATCGCCGCGAACCGCGCCGCGGCTGCGATATTCCGGTGACGTTCGAATGGGGCGGAGCTGAGCGCCACGGTCTTTGTGTCGACATCAGCAGCGGCGGTATGTTTCTCAAGATTGACCCGCGCGCCGGCAAGGGGGACCTGTTGCCATTGCGTGTGCGCTTGCCCGACCGGGAACGGACCGTCATCAAACTGACCGGCAGGATTGCCTGGGTCAACCGGCCGGATGCGCCGATCAAACCGCATTACCCCTTTGGGTATGGACTGGAGTTCATCGAAATTTCAGAAGAGGCCGGCATTGCCCTGCGGCGTTGTTTCGGGGTTTGAACGACCTATCATCTAGTCTTGCGTGTCTATGCCGGCCTCCACCACATAACGCTTGATTTTGCGCGTGGTGGTCTTGGGAAATTCATCCTCGCGCAGGGTGAATTTGCGGATGCGCTTGTAATCGGCGAGGTTTTTCCCCACCTTGAGCACTTCGTTACGGATCAGTTCTTCGACATTCTTCATGGCAATGGGCGTCAACCCTTTTTCCTGGGCATAGGCGTCGATGGCTTCCTGATTCGGATAGATGATGGCATAAACCTCTTCGGCCGTTTTGCTGACCTTGTGACCGTAAACCATGGCCTCGGCGATGAAGGGACTGTGCAACAATTCGTTTTCAACCTCTTCCGGATAGACGTTTTTGCCGTTGGCGGTGACGATCAGGTTCTTCACGCGGCCGCAGATTGACAGGATGCCGTCGGCGTCCAGGCGGCCGAGGTCCCCGGTATGATACCAGCCGTCGGTCAGAACCTCGGCCGTGGCCTGGGGGTTGTTATAATAACCGAGCATGACGTTCGGCCCCTTAACCCAGATTTCCCCGACCCCTTCTTCATTCGGTTCATGAATGCGTACCTCGACGTCGGGGAGCGGCGGGCCGACCGTTCCCAGTTTGCGCACATCCGGGCGTTCCGCCGAAATGACCGGAGAGGTTTCAGTAATGCCGTAGCCCTGGTAAACGATGATTCCCAGGTCCATCAAACCCTGCGCCACTTCGGGATCGAGAGCGGCACCGCCGCTGACGAAAGTCGGTGTGCCGCCGAGAGCTTCCCTGACCTTGCGCCCGATCAGGGGGCGGGTGAGGGGGAAGGCAAAGAGGGTCCGGGAGAGCAACTGCCCCTGGATGTTCTTCTGCAGGCGCTCGAGCAGCATGCGAAAGACCGCCGGGACGCCGAGCAGGAAGTTGGGTTTGACCTCGGCCAGATTGTCACCGAGCTTTTTGAGACTCTCCGCGAAACTGACGGTGCCGCCGAGGGAAAGCGGCAGGAGCATGCCGCCGACCTGTTCGAAAACATGATTGATCGGCAAGAAGGAAAGCATGCGGATATTTTCGTCGAGTTTGAAGATCGGGGTGACGGTGCGGATGTTGCTGAGCAGGTTGACGTGGCTGAGCATGGCGCCCTTCGAACGACCGGTGGTGCCTGAAGTGTAGAGAATGACCGCGGGCTCGTCGGGATGGCGGGTCACTACCGGCGGCTTGCCGTCTTTCTGGAAGGCATCCAGCGTTTCAATGGCGTGGTCTTTCAGTTTTCTGCGCTCTTTACCCAGCAGGCCATGGGGTACCTGATTGCCGGTTTCCGCCCAGGAGACGCCAGGAGTCAGCAATTTCTGCAGACTCTCGGCACTGGCCTCCAGTCGCCGGATATCCTCCTTGCGGATATGGTAATCCTGTGCCAGTCGACGCCATTCGCTGATCAGATCGAACAACGCACTCTCGGTCTGGGGAGGCATGCGGACCTTGCCGGCCAGAGGAGGGGCCAGCAGAATGATTTTTTCAAGGGCCGGCAACTGCCCGAAGAGATCCCGTGCCGTTTCGAGATAATCCTCCGTGGTGAACAGCAGGCGCGCGCCGCAGTCCTCCAGAATGTGGCGCAACTCTCCGCGTTTGAGCTCCTTGTCGATGGGGACGACGATGCCGTTCGCCTTCATGATGCCGAAGTAGGCGGCAACCCAGGTCGGCGAAGCCGGCGCCAGGATGGCGGCACGGTCGCCGCCTCCAAGACCCCAGTCGGCCAGGGCCGTGGCAATCCGGTCGGAATCGGCCCACAGTTGACGGTAGCTGTAGTCGATCCATCGCCCGGCCACCTTGGAGCGAAACGCCGGCTTGTCACCGAATTTCAGGCAACTCTGCCGCAGCATGTCAACGATCAGTGTCATTGTGCCCCCGGAAAATTTCAGTTTCATCAAATTGTAATTCTAGATGCGCCCCGCTCAACTCGCAAGTTTAAAGCAAGGCTTCCCGACAACCTTTTCCGCCTTTACATGTATTGGATTGTTCGCTATTTTGGAGTGTTTCCGAATCGCCACGCAAACTGGACTGCATACTGATGGATCAAGCGCATATCCGTAATTTCTCGATTATTGCACATATCGATCACGGCAAGTCGACCCTGGCCGACCGCCTGCTTGAAGTGACCGGGGCGTTGAGCGCTCGCGAACGCACCGATCAGTTCCTCGACAAAATGGAATTGGAGCGTGAGCGCGGTATCACTATCAAGGCTCAGGCGGTACGCCTGACGTATCGCGCTGATAACGGCGAAGAGTACATTCTCAACCTGATCGACACGCCCGGGCATGTCGATTTCACCTACGAGGTCAGCCGGTCACTGGCCGCCTGCGAAGGGGCCCTGCTGGTTGTCGATGCCTCCCAGGGGGTCGAGGCACAGACGCTGGCCAATGTTTATCTGGCTCTCGATCAGGATCTGGAAATCCTGCCGGTCCTCAACAAGATCGATCTGCCAAGCGCCGAACCGGAACGGGTCCGTCACGAGATCGAGGAAATCATTGGCCTCGATGCCTCCGAGGCGGTCGCTGCCAGCGCCAAGGCCGGGATTGGCGTTCATGAGATTCTTGAAGCGATCGTTCGGAAGATCCCGGCGCCGCGAGGGGTCTCCGACGGGCCGCTCAAGGCCCTGATATTCGATTCCTGGTATGATCCCTACCAGGGAGTGGTCGTGCTGGTACGCATCATCGACGGGGTCTTGCGCAAGGGCGACAAGATTCGCCTGATGGCCAGCGGCCGCGAATACGAGGTACTGCGGGTCGGGGTCTTCTCTCCTCACCCATGCGAGATCGGCCAGCTTGAATCGGGCGAGGTCGGTTTCATCACAGCCGCCATCAAGGTTGTGCAGGACGCCAAGGTCGGCGACACCATCACGCATGTGCGCCGTCCCGCGGAGACGGCGCTGGCCGGTTTCAAGGAAGTCAAGCCGATGGTCTTTTCCGGGCTCTACCCGGTCGAGTCCAGCGAGTATGACACACTGCGCGACGCCATCGAGAAATTGCGCCTGAACGACAGCTCCTTCTCCTTCGAACCGGAAAATTCCATGGCCCTGGGCTTCGGCTTCCGCTGCGGCTTCCTCGGCCTGCTGCACATGGAGATCATCCAGGAGCGCCTGGAGCGCGAATTCGGCGTCGACCTGATCACCACCGCGCCGACCGTCGTCTACAAGGTCACCAACATCAAGGGCGAGACCATTCAGATCGACAGTGCCAACAAACTGCCGGCTGTCCAGTATATCGACACCATCGAGGAACCTTTCATCCTCGCTTCGATCCACGTTCCCAACGAGTTCGTCGGCGCGGTGCTCGCCCTGTGCGAGGAAAAGCGCGGGGTGCAGCGCGAAATCAAATATCTGACGGCCAGCCGGGTCATGGTTATCTATGAGTTGCCGCTTAACGAGATCGTCCTCGACTTCTATGACCGCCTCAAAACCCTGTCGCGCGGTTATGCGTCTCTCGATTACGAACACCTCGACTACCGGCGCAGCAATCTGGTCCGCCTGAACATCCTGATCAACGGCGATGCCGTCGATGCCCTCTCCCTGATCGTTCACGCCGACAAGGCCCCTTTCCGCGGCCGCGAACTGGTTTCGAAAATGCGCGAGTTCATCCCGCGCCAGCAGTACGAAGTCGCGATTCAGGCGGCAATCGGCGGCAAGGTCATCGCCCGCGAGACGGTCAAGGCGCTGCGCAAGGACGTGACCGCCAAATGCTATGGCGGCGACATCAGCCGCAAGCGCAAGCTGCTGGAAAAGCAGAAAGAGGGGAAAAAGCGCATGAAACAGGTCGGGAACGTAGAACTGCCGCAGGAAGCCTTCCTCGCCATTCTCAAGGTCAAGGAGACCAAGTAGTGGGACTGTTCAGCAAGAAATCAGCATCATCCGGCAAGTCCGGTCACAAGTCGGCGGTCCGTGACTGGACGGAGGCCTTGCTCGTCGCCGCCATCCTCGCCCTGATCATTCGCACCTTTGTTGTGCAGGCATTCAAAATCCCGTCCGGCTCCATGGAGGACACTCTGCTGATCGGCGATCATCTGCTGGTCAACAAGTTCATTTACGGCATGCAGATACCCGGGATCGACGGTCGTTTTCTGACCATCCGCGAACCGCAGCGCGGCGACATCGTGGTCTTCGAATTTCCCGAGGACCGTGGCCAGTCGTTCTGGAAACGGCGCGATTTCATCAAGCGTCTGATCGGGCTTCCCGGCGACACCGTGGAAATTCGCAACAAGCAGGTCTTCGTCAATGGCCAGCCTTTCCGGTTGCCGGAAGAAGTCCACAAGGATGCCACCCTTTTCGAGGGCGTTTCCGACTGCGATGCTCCCGCCTTTCCCCGTGCGCAGTGGTGCCGGGACACCATGCCGCCGATCAAGGTGCCGGCCGGCCGCTATTTCATGATGGGTGACAATCGCGACCGTTCCTACGCCAGCCGTTTCTGGGGCTTTGTCAGCAATGAGGAGCTCAAGGGGCTGGCGTTCATCACGTACTGGTCCTGGGACAACGATGGCTTCCGGCCTCGCTGGAGCCGTATCGGCCGGTTGATTGACTAGTTGGAAGAACAGCAGGGAGGAAAGAGTGATGGTGAGAACCCTTCTTTGCATTGTGTTGCTGTTGTCCGGGGTTGTCTCGACCCATGCGGCGGTGACGATGGCCGTCAGTCAGCAGTCCGGCGCGGCCGTGCGGGAACGGGCCGATCAGCTTGCCGGCCAGATCGGCGGCGGACTGGGCACGACCGTTAGTGTCGTGGTTCTGCCCGATGCCGCTCAGGTCGAGGAGTGGCTCAATCGTTACGCCACGGCGGAACTGGCACTGATCGAGGCGAACTACGTTGCCGGCAAACCCGGTCAGTTCGTGGTGATCGGCCCGGTCGGACACGACCTGACCTTGATTGGCCGGCAGGGGATCTCCGGTGATCTGCCGCAGCGCATTGCCGGAGTGCTGGCGGGGACGGGCGGCCACCCTGCAGCCGTCAATGTCAAAACCTTGTCCGCCCAGACAAAAGCCGCCGAACAACTGCTGCGCACACCGACTGCCGGCATGAATTACAGTTCGTCGAAATCGGCAAGCGAAGATCGCTACTTTGTCAGTTCTGTCTATCGTGAAAAGCTCAATCGCGAGCCATCGGCCGAACGCCTGGACTATTGGACAAGGCAGTTGCAAAGCGGTGCAGTGACCAAGCGGCAACTCTTTGAAATGGTCTGTAGTCCAGAAGTAAAAGGTTGTGAATTCGAGTAGTTGTGGAAGTTTTTTGGTAACAGGCGATTCGCGGTTGACGTCTGAAATCGCCCCTGTTATAGTCCGCGGAAATCAACGTAGTACCAACCCCTTTTAAGCTGATCCCGAGAGGTCGGCAAAGGTGGCCGACTTGAACAAAACCGCTGAACACGATAAATCTGCCCGGAGTCTCCCCACCACGCGGTGAGGGGGCTCTTTTTTTGTCCGAACCAGAAATGAGGAGGAGCCATGTCTGTGAGTGAAACCGTCATTCTTGACCAGGCCGGTGTCAACCGTGCGCTGACCCGCATCGCCCACGAAATTCTCGAGCGCAACAAAGGGGTCGAAGATCTGGCACTGGTCGGCATCCGCAGCGGCGGCGACTATCTCGCTGGTCAGCTGCAAGTGCGCATCAACGAGATCGAAAAGGTCGATGTGCCCCTCGGTGCCGTCGACATCACCATGTATCGCGATGACCTGGCGGCACGCGGCAACCTCCCGGTCGGCAAGACCGACATCCCGTTTCCCCTCGACGGCAAGCGGATCGTGCTGGTCGACGACGTGCTCTACACCGGCCGCACCATCCGCGCGGCGATGGACGCCCTGATCGACCTCGGGCGGCCACGCAGCATCCAATTGGCGGTGCTGATCGACCGCGGTCATCGCGAACTGCCGATACGTGCCGACTACGTCGGCCGTAACGTTCCCACCGCTCAGGAAGAAGACGTCAGGGTCCGCTTCGACGATACCCATCATCCGATTGAAGTCCGGCTGGTCAAGCCCTAACCGCTCGAGGGAGGAGAGACATGTCATTCCGGCACAAACACATCATTGCCCTGCGGGACCTGAACAAGGAGGAGATCGAGCTGCTGATCGCCACGGCCGAGAGCATGCGTGAGATCAACAGCCGCGACATCAAAAAGGTGCCGACCTTGCGCGGCAAGACGATCATCAACCTTTTCTACGAATCGTCGACCCGTACCCGCACCTCCTTCGAAATCGCCGCCAAGCGGCTCTCCGCCGACGCCGTCAACATTTCGCCTTCGACCAGTTCCGCCACCAAGGGGGAGACACTGGCCGACACGGCGCTGAACCTGCTGGCCATGAAGCCGGACATCATCGTCATGCGCCACGCCGTTTCCGGCTCGCACTACTTCCTGGCCAACAAGGTCAGCTGCTCGATCATCAATGCCGGCGACGGTGCCCATGAACACCCGTCCCAGGGGCTGCTCGACATGCTGACCATTAAGGACAAGTTTGGCCGTCTCGATGGTCTGAAGGTGGCCATTGTCGGCGATATCACCCACAGCCGGGTGGCGCGCTCCGATATTCAGGGACTGACCAAGATGGGTTCCAGCATCTTTCTGGCCGGCCCGCCGACCATGATGCCGCCGGGAGTCGAAAAACTCGGCAACGTCACGGTCTGCGGCACCATGAAGGAGGCCATCCAGGATGCCGACGTGGTGATGATGCTGCGCATCCAGCAGGAGCGGCAGGGCAAGACGCTGATGCCGAATACCCGCGAATACTCGCGTTATTTCGGACTCAACCCAACCAATCTGAAGCTGGCCAAGCCCGGCGCCATGGTCATGCACCCGGGTCCGATCAACCGTGGCGTCGAGATGTCTTCGTACGTGGTCGATGGCGATCAGTCGCACATTCTCAAGCAGGTGGAGAACGGCGTGGCGGTGAGGATGGCGATGCTGTATCACGTGTCGGGTGGCGGTAGTGTGGAGTAGGGGCGCATTTCATGTACCCTGGTTCGGTGATCGTGTTACGGGCGCACAGCAGTGCGCCCCAACAATAACCAAAATCCGGATGACGAGGTGACCATATGAATCTGCTGATCAAGGGTGGTCGGGTGATCGACCCAACGCAGAAGCTTGATGAAACGTTGGATGTGCTGGTGGAAAACGGCGTGATCAGGGAAGTCGGCAGGAATCTGGCAGCGCCGGCCGGCGCCGAAACCATCGATGCGTCGGGTTGCTATGTGACGCCGGGGCTGATCGACATGCATGTGCACCTGCGCGACCCGGGGTTTGAATACAAGGAAGATATCGTCTCCGGCACGCAGGCGGCGGTCGCCGGCGGCTTCACCTCGGTCTGCTGCATGCCGAACACCAAACCGGTGATCGATGGCAAGGCGGTGGCCAGCTACATCATCAATAAGGCCAAGAGTGAAGGCTGCTGCAACGTTTTTCCGGTCGGCACCATCACCCAGGGGATGAACGGCGACCGCATGAGTGAAATGGGCGAACTCAAGGAGACCGGCTGCGTGGCGGTCTCCGACGACGGCAAGCCGGTCAAAAGCTCCGAACTGATGCGCCGCGCCCTGCAGTATGCCAAGGGGATCGGCATCATGGTCATCTCCCACGCCGAGGATCTCGATCTGGTGGGGGAGGGGACGATGAACGAGGGATTCACCTCCACCGAACTCGGTCTGAAGGGAATTCCGCGGGTGGCCGAGGATATCGCCACCGTCCGTGAAATCATGTTGGCCGAGTACACCGGTGCTCCGGTGCACATTGCCCATGTATCGACGGCCGGATCGACCCGGGTTGTCCGCGAAGCCAAGGCGCGTGGCGTGCAGGTGACCTGTGAGACCGCGCCGCATTACTTTACTCTGACCGATGATGCGGTGCGCGGCTATAACACCAATGCCAAGATGAATCCGCCGCTGCGCGAGGCTGAAGACGTTGCGGCGATCAAGGCGGGTCTTGCGGACGGCACCATCGACTGCATTGCCACCGACCACGCCCCGCATCACCTCGACGACAAGGATGTCGAATTCAACGAGGCGCTGAATGGCATCGTCGGTCTGGAAACGTCCCTGCCGCTGGCGCTGCGACTGGTGGCGGAAGGGGTGCTGACCCTTAAGCAAATGGTTGAGGTCATGTCAGTCAACCCAGCGAATATTCTTGGTCTTGGTCGCGGCACTCTCAAGGCCGGCACCCCGGCGGATATCACCGTGATCGATCCGGAACTCACCTGGACGGTCACGGCGGACGGGTTGCGCAGCAAATCGAAAAACTCGCCGTTCCTCGGCCAGGCAATGAAGGGCGGGGCACGCTATACGGTTGTAGGCGGCAAAATCCAGTTCCGGCGGTAGGTCTTCGTAGGGGCGCACTGTCGTGCGCCCAGGGCGTATCGCGATACGCCCCTACATGTCCCGTAAATGAAGGAGCAGCACCCATGAAAGCAGCATTGGCCCTGGCCGACGGCCGGGTCTTCTTTGGCAAGGCCCTCGGTGCGGTCGGCGAAATTTCCGGCGAGGTGGTGTTCAACACCAGCATGACCGGCTACCAGGAAATCCTTACCGATCCGTCCTATTGCGGCGAAATCGTCACCATGACCTATCCTCTGATCGGCAACTACGGGATCAATGTGGAGGACGTGGAGTCATGGCGACCCCATCTGTCAGGGTTCATCGTCAAGGAAGCCAGCGATTTTCCGAGCAACTGGCGCTCCCGTTTGTCGCTCGATGCCTACCTGAAGGAACACGGCATCATCGGCTTGCAGGGGATCGATACCCGAGCCCTGGTGCGGCACATTCGCGACCACGGGGCCCAGACCGGGGTGCTCTCGACGATCGATACCGATCCGGCCAGTCTCGTTGCCAAGGCCAAGGCCGCGCCGTCCATCGTCGGCCGCGACCTGGTCAGGGAAGTCACCTGCAAGGAACCCTATCACTGGACCGAGGGGACCTGGGATCTGGAAAACGGCTATCAGCCGCGCCAGGGCGAGGGGCGTTTCCGGGTCGTCGCCTACGACTTTGGCATCAAGCGCAACATCCTGCGCAACCTGGTGGGGAGCGGCTGCGACGTCACCGTCGTGCCGGCCGACATCCCGGCCGCCAAGGTGCAGGCCCTGCGCCCCGACGGGGTCTTTCTCAGCAACGGCCCCGGCGACCCCGAGCCGATCGGCTATGCCCAGGAGAATATCCGCCAGTTGCTCGGCAAGGTACCGCTGTTCGGCATCTGTCTCGGCCACCAACTGCTCTCCATTGCGCTCGGCGGCAAAACCTACAAACTGAAGTTCGGTCACCGCGGCGGCAACCAGCCAGTGCGGCGCGGCGACGGTCATTGCGTTGAAATCACCGCGCAGAATCACGGCTTTGCCGTTGAACCCGGCTCCATCCGGGACGCAGCGGTGGTGACCCACATAAATCTCAACGACAACACCGTCGAAGGGCTGCACCATAACCGCCTGCCTGCCTTCTCGGTGCAGTATCATCCCGAAGCGTCGCCCGGGCCGCACGATGCGCGCTACCTGTTCGAAGAATTCATCAAGTTGATGGAAAAGCATAATAAGGCGTAATCAGTGATCGGTGATCGGTTAGACCCAATTTTACTGATCACTGATAACTAATTACTGATCACGAAGAGGAAGAGAATGCCCAAAAGAACCGACATCCAGAAGATCCTGATCATCGGCGCCGGCCCGATCATCATCGGCCAAGCGTGCGAATTCGATTACTCCGGGACCCAGGCCTGCAAAGCGCTCAAGGAGGAAGGCTACACCGTCATCCTCCTCAACTCCAATCCGGCCACTATCATGACCGATCCGGACTTTGCCGACCGCACCTATATCGAGCCGGTGACCCCCGAGGTGCTGGCGAAGATCATCGAGAAGGAGCGTCCGGATGCCGTGTTGCCGACCCTCGGCGGACAGACGGCCCTGAATACCGCCGTGGCCGTCGCCAAGAACGGCACGTTGGATAAATTCGGGGTGGAACTGATCGGCGCCAAGCTGCCGGCCATCGAGAAGGCCGAAGACCGCACCCTCTTCAAGGCCGCGATGGAAAAAATCGGCGTGCCGGTACCGCGCTCCGGGCTGGCCCACAACTATCGGGAGGCCCTGGAGGTCGTCGAGCAGGTCGGTTTTCCGGCGATCATCCGTCCGTCTTTCACCCTTGGCGGCACCGGCGGCGGCATCGCCTATAACCGCGAAGAGTATGAAGTGATGGCCATGGCCGGGATCGACGCTTCGCCGACCAGTGAGATCCTGGTCGAAGAGTCGGTGATCGGTTGGAAAGAGTACGAACTCGAGGTGATGCGCGACCTCGCCGATAACGTGGTGATCATCTGCTCGATCGAGAACCTCGATCCGATGGGGGTGCACACCGGCGACTCGATTACCGTGGCCCCGGCACAGACGCTGACCGACAAGGAATACCAGCTGCTGCGCAACGCGGCGAGCAAGATCATCCGCGAGATCGGCGTCGAGACCGGCGGATCGAACATCCAGTTCGCCATCAACCCGGCCAACGGGCGGATGATCGTCATCGAAATGAATCCGCGCGTGTCGCGCTCCTCGGCACTGGCCTCCAAGGCCACCGGTTTCCCGATCGCCAAGATCGCCGCCAAGCTGTCGGTCGGCTACACCCTCGACGAGATCCGCAACGACATCACCCGCGAAACCTACGCCTCTTTCGAGCCGACCATCGACTACGTGGTCACCAAGGTGCCGCGCTTTACCTTCGAGAAGTTCCCTCAGGCCGACGCCACCCTGACGACCCAGATGAAGTCGGTGGGGGAGGTGATGTCGATCGGCCGGACCTTCAAGGAGTCGCTGCAGAAAGCCCTGCGTTCCCTGGAGATCGGGTCCCATGGTCTGGAGAGCCGGCTGTTCGAGGAACCCGGCGACTACCGCCGCAGCCTCGGCGCGGAAGAACAGACGCTGCTCGAGCAGAAGCTGCGGGTGCCCAACTGGGAGCGGCTCTGGTACCTGTCCGATGCCCTCCGCGCCGGCTGTTCGGTGGAAAAGATCCATGAAACGACCGGCATCGACCCCTGGTTCCTCAGCAACATCGCCCAGATCGTCGAGATGGAGGGCCGGCTGATCCGTGCCACCGATCTGCTTCAGCAGCCTCGCGGCGAGGTGTTCCGCAAGTTACTGCGCGAAGCCAAGCAGTTCGGCTTCTCCGACCGTCGCCTGGCCCAGTTGTGGCGGACTTCTGAAGCACGCGTCCGCGAACTGCGCCATGAACTCGGCATCCGTCCGGTCTACAAGCGGGTCGATACCTGCGGCGCCGAATTCATCGCCTACACGCCGTACCTCTATTCGACCTACGAAGAAGAGTGCGAGGCCGCGCCGACGCAGCGCGACAAGATCATGATCCTCGGCGGCGGTCCGAACCGCATCGGTCAGGGGATCGAGTTCGATTACTGCTGCGTGCACGGGGTCTTCGCCCTCGGCGAGGACGGCTTTGAGACGATCATGGTCAACTGCAACCCGGAGACCGTTTCCACCGATTACGACACGTCGGACCGGCTCTATTTCGAGCCGCTGACCCTCGAGGATGTCCTGGAGATCGTCCATGTCGAGCAGCCGAAGGGGGTGATCGTCCAGTTCGGCGGGCAGACGCCGCTGAAGCTGGCCGTGCCGCTGGAGCAGGCCGGGGTGCCGATCATCGGGACCTCGCCGGATGCCATCGACCGGGCCGAGGATCGCGAACGCTTCCAGGTGCTGCTCCACAAACTGGGCCTGAGACAACCGGAGAACGGCACGGCCCGCTCCGTTCAGGAAGCGGAAAAAATCGCCGAGCGCATCGGCTATCCGGTGGTCGTTCGTCCCTCCTACGTGCTCGGCGGAAGGGCCATGGAGATTGTCTATGGCATCGACCAGCTCAGAAACTACATGAAGTATGCCGTCGCCGCTTCTCCGGAGCACCCGATCCTGATCGACAAGTTTCTGGAAGATGCCATCGAAATCGATGTCGATGCCCTCGTCGACCGCACTGAGGTGGTCGTCGGCGGGATCATGCAGCATATCGAGGAGGCCGGCATCCACTCGGGGGACTCGGCCTGTGCCCTGCCGCCGATCTCGCTCAAGCCCGGGTTGATCGATGAGGTTCGCCGTCAGACGCGGGAGTTGGGGTTGGAGTTGGCAGTCAGCGGGCTGATGAATATCCAGTTTGCCGTCAAAGGCGACGAACTCTATGTGCTGGAAGTCAATCCGCGCGCCAGTCGCACCTCGCCCTTTGTGTCCAAGGCCACCGGCCGACCGCTGGCCAAGATTGCCGCCCGGGTCATGGCCGGCAAAAGTCTGCGGGACCTTGGCGTCACTGAAGAGATTGTTCCCAAACACATTTCGGTCAAGGAATCGGTCTTCCCGTTCGTCAAGTTCCCCGGCGTCGACACCCTGCTCGGTCCGGAGATGAAGTCGACCGGCGAGGTGATGGGGATCGACGTCGAATTCGGCAG
>VEPG01000048.1 GCA_012026975.1 Desulfuromonas sp.
ATCTTTGGCAGCGCCGGGGGCGGAGGGGCAACCGGGGGCGGTGACAGTGCCGGGACAGGCGAGACGGGCTGACGCGATGCCGGCAGGGATGCCGCCTTCAGCGTCTGGGGGGACTTGAGCTGGTAGAAAAAGGCGCCGTGCTGATGGTGGCGCTGGAAGCGGTCCGAGACATACTGCAGCGTTTCGGCATGGCCAAGAAGCAGATAACCGCCGGGATTGAGGCAGTCGGCGAAGCGGGAGACGATCTGGCGCATCGTCTCGGCACGGAAATAGATCAGGACGTTCCGGCAGAGGATCAGGTCGAGAGCGGCGGTCCCGCTCTCCGAATCGGGGAAAGGTCCGACCTGGAGGTTCAGGTAGGCGAAACGCACCAGGCTGCGGACCTTTTGGTCGAGAAGGAAATGGTCGCCGGCCTGGCGGAAGTAGCGCTCCCGATAGCGCGGCTCGACCTGGCGCAGGGCGCGTTCCCGGTAAACGCCCTCGCGTGCGTGGCGCAGGGAGCGCTTGTTGATGTCGGTGGCGAGGATCTGCACGTCCCAATCGCGCAGCTGCGGGAAGTTTTCCAGCAGCTTCATCGCCAGCGAATACGGCTCCTCGCCGGTCGAACACCCCGCCGACCAGAAGCGCAGGCGCCGGTCTGGTGTCATGCGCTCGATCAGCGCCGGCAGCACCGTATGGACCAGCGCGTCGTGGTGCGCCCGATAGCGGAAGAAACAAGTTTCTCCGACGGTAAGCAGCCCCACCAGCTTGTTGAACTCGTCCTGGTTGTCCTGATTGAGGGAAAGATAATCGAAATAGCGCTGGGGCGACATCATCTGCAACGCCTGCATGCGGCGCTGCAGGCCGCGTTCAAGCAACCGCCAGTTGCTGGCGGTGAAGTGCAGGCCGCTGTGCTGGTTGAGCAACTCCGTGAAGGGGTCGAGCTGTTTGACCGAAAAGTGCCCGGCCAGTTGCACCGGTGTCAGCGCTGTCGCCCGCGCCACGGTACTCAACAGTCGAGAACGATCGACAGGGCGCGGCTGGAAGTCGTAGACATCAAGGAGCTCATACTCGAGATCGGGGTCATCGCCGATAACGATCACCGGCAGATGCTTCAATTGCCGGTGACTGCTCAGCCGTTGGTAGAAATCGTAGCCGTTCCCCGCTCCGTTGGCGATATCGACGATCACCAGCCCCGGCGGGTTGCTGGCCAACGTGGTCAGCAGGGCGCGCGTCGGCGAGCCGCAGGCGACGGAATGGCCGGTTTGCTCCAGCCAGCCGCGCAGCTCGCCGCAACGCTCCAGCCCCTCGTCAATGATCTGTATCGAGAACGCTTGGGGCATCGATTCCTTTCAGGATTCCACGCCGGCCACTTTGGCCCAGCTGTCGCGCAGCGTCACCGTCCGGTTGAAACAGGGCTGCCCGGAGACGGATTCCGGATCGACGCAGAAGTAGCCGAGACGTTCGAATTGGAAGCAGCTGCCTGGCGCGGCCGCGGCCAGCATCGGCTCGAGCAGGGCTTCGCCCAATATCTCCAGGGATGCCGGGTTCAGCAGGTCCCGATAGTCACCTGTCTTGTCGGCCGTGGGGTTGGCCACGCTGAACAGCCGGTCATAGAGGTGCACCGCCGCCGGTACGGCGTTGGCCGCCGCCACCCAGTGGATGATCCCCTTGACCTTGCGGCCGTCCGGCGTCGCGCCGCCGCCGGTGGCCGGATCGTAACTGCAGCGCAGTTCCACTACTTCACCGCTGGCCGGATCCTTGACCACTTCGTCGCAACGGATGAGGTAGGCATAGCGCAGACGCACTTCGCGCCCCGGCGCCAGGCGGAAGTACTTGCCGGGAGGATCCTCCATGAAGTCATCGCGCTCGATGTACAGCTCGCGACCGAAGGGCAGGCTGCGGGTGCCGAGCGACGAATCCTTGGGGTGGTTCGGCACGGTGAACTGTTCGCCTTCACCCTCCGGATAGTTGGTGATAACCACCTTGAGCGGGCGCAGCACTCCCATGGCGCGCGGCACAGTGTGATCGAGCTCCTCGCGGACGCAGTCTTCGAGCACGCTCATGTCGATAATGCTGTCACTCTTCCCCACCCCGATCCTTTCACAGAAGGTGCGAATCGCGGCCGCCGGGTAGCCGCGCCGGCGCATGCCGGAGAGGGTTGGCATGCGCGGGTCGTCCCAGCCGGCCACGCGCCTCTCGTTGACCAGTTCCAGCAGCCGGCGCTTGCTCATCACCGTATAGGTCAGGTTGAGGCGGGCGAACTCGATCTGCCGGGGGTGGTAGATTTCCAGGGCCTCGCACAGCCAGTCGTACAGGGGGCGATGGGCCTCGAATTCAAGGGTGCAGATCGAGTGGGTGATCCCTTCGAGCGAATCCGACTGGCCATGGGCGAAGTCATACATCGGGTAGAGGCACCAGGCATCACCGGTGCGATGGTGGGTCGCGTGGAGGATGCGGTAGAGCACCGGGTCGCGCAGGTTGAGGTTGGGGGAGGTCATGTCGACCTTCGCCCGCAACACCCGGGTGCCGTCGGCAAACTCGCCGGCGCGCATGCGCCGCAGCAGATCCAGGTTTTCGGCCACACTCCGGCTGCGGTACGGACTCTCCCGCCCCGGCTCGGTGAGGGTGCCGCGGTACTCGCGAATCTGTTCGGCATTGAGATCGCAGACGTAAGCCAGCTCCTTTTCGATCAGCCGTTCGGCGAAGGCGTAGAGCCTTTCAAAGTAGTCGGAGGCGTAGTACTCGTGCGCCCCCCAGTCGAAGCCGAGCCAGCGTACATCGGCCTTGATGGCGTCGATGTACTCCTGTTCCTCCTTGACCGGATTGGTGTCGTCGAAGCGCAGATGGCAGCGTCCTGAATAGTGCAGGGCCAGTCCGAAATTGAGACAGATCGATTTGGCATGGCCGATGTGCAGGTAGCCGTTCGGCTCCGGCGGAAAGCGGGTGACCACGGTCCGCTGCCTGCCGCTGGCCAGGTCGTCGTCGATGAGGTTACGGATGAAATTGACGCCGGCAGTCGGCGTGGTCGTGTCCATGCGCGCGTTCTCCAGATTGAGTATCCCTCCCCTTTGACAGGGGAGCACCCCGCCCGTCAAGGGAGGGGAGACACTTGCTCCATCAGCACCACCGCATGCGCGGCGATCCCTTCGCCACGCCCGGTGTAGCCGAGTTGTTCGGTGGTGGTTGCCTTGACATTGATGCGCCCGGCATCGACCCGGCAGGCCCCGGCAATCCGCACAACCATTGCCGGGATGTGCGGGGCCAGCCTGGGCTGCTGGGCAACCACCGTGGCATCGAGGTTGCCGACCGCATAGCCGTGCCCGGCGGCCAGGCCAACCACGTGCTCGAGCAGGCGCATGCTGTCGATCCCCCGGTAGGCCGGGTCGGTGTCGGGAAAATGCCTGCCGATATCGCCGAGCCCCAACGCCCCGAGGATTGCATCACAGATCGCGTGCAGCAGCACATCGGCGTCGGAGTGGCCGAGCAGGCCGAGATGCCAGGGGACCGTCACCCCGCCGAGGATCAGCGGTCGATCGGGCACCAGGCGGTGAACATCGAAACCGTGGCCGATGCGCATGGGACCCTAACCCTCCAGCACGCCGGATGCCAGCAGCGCCCGGGCCAGGGCGAGATCGGCCGGCGTGGTCAGCTTGAAATTGTACGGGCTGCCGGGGAGCACCGCCACCGGCCAGCCGCACCACTCCACCAGGCTGGCATCGTCGGTGCCGGCCAATCCGGACTCCAGCGCCCGCCGGTGTGCCTCGCGGATCACCGCGCAGCGAAACGCCTGCGGGGTCTGCACCTGCCAGAGGCGGCTGCGGTCGAGGGTGCGCACCACCTGGCCGTCCGCCACTTCCTTGATGGTGTCCTGAGCCGGAATCGCCAGCAGGGCCGCACCGGTATCGGTGGCCGCCGCAACCAGCGCGGCAATCTGCCCCGCGGGGAAAAACGGCCGCACTCCGTCGTGGATCAGCACCACGTCGTCATCGGCCGCTCCACAGGCCGCCAGGCCGTTGCGCACCGAATCCTGGCGCTCGGCACCACCGGCGACGATCGAACAACTTTTCGCCAGTCCGTAAGGCGCCACCACCTGGTCGTGGCAAAATTGACATTCGTCGTCCGGGACGATGACATGCAGGGCGTCGATGCATCCCAACACCGCCAGACGGGCAAGGGTATGCGCCAGGATCGGCCGGCCGCCGAGTTCCAGATACTGCTTGTTGCCGCCGGCACCCATGCGGCGTCCGGTACCGGCGGCGGGAATCAAGGCGTGTACGGCCATAAACGCTGATCCATCCGGTGCAAATCAATGAGCGGTGATTATAAGAAGTTGAAACAATTAAGGAAAGCAGAAAAGAAAAGACCAGGTGCACAGGCACCTGGTCTCGGTTTCAAAACGGGTGAGCTCAGTTGACCATCGTCTCCAGACGGGTGCAGACCGTGTCTTCGGCGACCCCTTCGGCCAACGCCAGCTCTTTGACCAGCAGGCGGCGGGCAAGGTCGAGCACTTTCTTCTCCCCATAGGAGAGTTCCTTCGATTCGCGGATCAGGTACAACTCGCGCAGCACCTGGGCAACCTCGAGGGGATTGTTGGTCTTGATCTTATCGTGATACTCACGCTGCCGGCGGCTCCATGACGAAATGGTCAGGTTGCCGACCCGCTTCTCACCGAGAAGATCGTAGACCGACGGGATGTTTTCCCGGCTGATCAGGCGGCGCAGACCGACCTGACCGGCATTGGCCACCGGCACCATGATGGTCATGTCGTTGTCGATAATGCGCAGGATATAGTAATCGTGGGTTTGTCCGCAGAGCTGGCGGGTTTCGATCGCTTCGACTATGCCGACCCCCTGGGCCGGGTATACTGCCTGGTCACCGACTTTGAACATAATTTCCTTACCTCCCACTCAACCGGGAAGTTGCAAACATATCACCGGAATCTGAAAATGTCAAGGAAAGTGCCGATAATTCACTGATTTGCCTTGAACCATGGTCACCGGCGGTACGGGGAAAGGCGAATAGGTCCCACCTCGGCCATCTGCCCCGAAGATACTTCGCGACACCCTGCCGCCCCTTCGCCGAGGATCCCGAAGAGCTCGCCGGCGACCGGTTGGCCGCGGGTCCGGGTGCGTGCCGCCAGACACCAGCGGCCCGGACGCTCGACGTAAAGGGTAAAGCGGCCATCCTCTCCCACCGCCGGCGAGGTCGCTTCGGGCATGTGCCGGAAATCCGGGTCCGGGTAGGCAATGACAAAGGCACCGGCCAGCGGCGTGCCGCCGGCGTCGACCAGCACACCGGTGAAGCCGGTATCGCCGCTGGTCAGCGTCCCCTCGCGCATCAGCATCGGCTGGGCAACGATGTGCAGAACGAAATCGACAGCGGCCAGCTCGCCGGACGCCACCACTACCGGGTTCCTCGCCGGCAGTGCCCAGGCGTCGCCGGAACGCGGCGGACCGCTATCGCCGCCGTCCGGGCGCTGGCGTGCCACCAGGTGGTAGCTCCCTTCCACCAGGTCGAGCAGGTAGCGGCCAGCGCCGTCGACCGCCGCTTCGAAATCGGCCGGGCCACGCAGGCCGCCACGGGCGCTGCGATAGGCATAGACATAGGCTCCCACGGCCGGCACGCCGTTGCGGTCGGTCACCGTGCCGGCGATGCCGGTCAGAGCGGCGGTCTTGGCTGCTGGTGCCGGCGGCACCACTGCGGAGCCCACCACACAGCCCGGAAGGCACGTCATCAAGAGCAGGAAACCCATGAAAAACAGCGCGGCACGCATGATCGGCAGGCTCCCGGCTTTCAATTGATCTGCACCACGGCACCATCCTGCACCTGCAGCAGGAAGAGGATCTTTTCCGCCTCCCCCCGCAGGTCGAAGCGGGTGACGCCAGTGACTCCGGAAAAATCGCGCAGGGTCGACAGGGCCTGGCGCAGCGTCTCGCGATCGTGCACTGCGGGGCGGGCCAGCAGGGCCAGCATGATGCGCCCGGCGTCATATCCCTGGGCGGCGAGGATGTTCGGCGGGGCGCCATAGGTGGTCTGGAACTGCGCGACGAAATCGCGCACCTCCGGGCGGGGACTGTCGGCAAAGAAACCGTCAACGAAGACCGCCCCCTCGCTCAAGGGACCGGCCATCCGGCCCAGGGCCGGATCGTTCCAGGCATTGATGCCGAGCAGCTGCACCTGATCGAGACGGGCAAAGGCCAATTGCGGGATGATCTGCGCCACCTGCCGGGCGTCATCGGGGAGAAACAGCGCCTCAACCGAGCCGCCGCCGCGGCGGATCGCCGCGGCCAAGGTCTGCAGCAGCTCGCGCAGGTCGATCGTCCCCGCGGGATAGCTCTGGCGAACCACGATCCGGCCGCCGTTGTGCTCGACCGCCGCCTGGAACAACCCGGCGCACTGCTCGCCGTGTCGAGTCGCCGGATGGAGGATGACAAAACGCTGCAACCCCTCGCTTTTGGCATAGTCGGCCACGGCCCGGGCCTGGGCGGTCATGGTCAGGGCATTGCGAAAAACGTAGCTGCCGGTGTCCCCCTCGCGCGGGGCCAGCAGTAGCAGAGGAAGTCGCTCCCGTTCAGCCTGGGCGGCGGCCGGGGCCGCCTCGCTGCTGGTCAGCGGGCCGATGACCGCCAGCAATTCCGGTTGAGCGGCCAGCGCTGCGACCAGGCGGGCAACCGCAGTCCCTTCGGCGGCCGTGTCATGGTAGACGAAGCGCACGGCAGCAGCCGTCTGGCCAGCCAGCGCCAGTTCCAGTCCCTGCCGCACCTCCTGGCCGAAAGACGCATAGCGGCCGCTGAGCGGCAGGAGCACGCCGATGACCCGTTCCGGCGGAGCAGCGGGAATCGGTTCCCCGCGGCGGGCCAGTTCGGCACGAAGCAGCGGCGCCAGGGGGGTGCCGGCCTGTAGCGCGGTGACCAGCACCGGGCCGGCTATTTTCTGAAGCCGGGTGAGCAGTTGTTCGTCGGTTGTGGAGGAGCTTTCGGGAGATGGACTCTGAGCGGCCATGACCAGGAAGTCCAGGGCCCGTTCCGGCTGGCCGGCAGCGAGGAGGGCATCGGTCAGGGCGAAATAGAGAGCCCGGCGCTGCTCGGCCGGCAGCGTCTGCGGATCAACCTGGTCGAGCAGGGCAAGGGTGCGTTCCAGATTGCCGGCGGCCGCGGCGGGGTGCTCGCCGGGCGGCGGGGTTTGCGCCCCGGCCACGGCGCCGAGCAGCAGGAGCAAAAGCCCCGCCAGAGCGCAGCGCATCAGCCGAACATCTCCTTGACCTTGTCGAAGAACCCTTTTCCCATGGGGTGGATATCTGCACCGCCTTCACGGGAAAACTCTTCGAGCAGTTCCTTCTGTCGGGTGGTCAGGTGGGTCGGCGTTTCGACCCGGATCACCACCAGCTGGTCGCCCCGGCCGTACCCCTGCAGCACCGGGATCCCCTTGCCGGTCAGTTTGAAGATCTTCCCGCCCTGGGTGCCGGCGGGAATCTTCAGGCGCACCTTGCCGTCGAGGGTCGGCACATCGATCTCGCAGCCGAGAGCGGCCTGCGGAAAGGAGATCGGCACCTCGCAAACCACCTCCTGGCCTTCGCGCCGGAAGATCGGGTGCTCGTTGACGCTGATTACCACATAGAGATCGCCGGGGGGGGCGCCGTGGGCGCCGGCTTCCCCTTCGCCGGAGAGCTTCAGGCGATTGCCGCTCTCCACCCCGGCGGGAATCTTCAGCGAGAGCGTTTTCTTGCTGCGGGTCAGGCCGGTGCCACGGCATTCCGGGCACGGATCCTTGATGATCTTCCCTTCGCCGTTGCATGCCGGGCAGGGGCGGGTCAGGGAGAAGAACCCCTGCTGAAAACGCACCTGACCGCTCCCCCGGCAGCTGCTGCACGTCTGCGGCGAGGTGCCGGGCTTGGCACCGCTGCCTTGGCAGTGACTGCAGCTCTGGTGGCGCGGCACCTGGATCTTGGTCTCCAAACCGAAGGCCGCCTCCTCGAAGCTGATCGTCAGGTTGTAACGCAGATCGTCGCCGCGCCGCCCCCTCCCGCCACGCCGGCCGGTACCGAAAATGTCGCCGAAGATATCGCCGAACAGATCCTCGAAGGGGGTACCGCCGAAACCACCGGAGGAGAAGCCGCCGCCCTGTTCGACGCCGGCATGGCCATACTGGTCGTAGAGCGCCCGTTTCTGGCCGTCGGAGAGGACCGCATATGCCTCGGACAGCTCCTTGAAACGCTCCTCCGCCTCCTTGTCCCCTGGGTTTTTGTCCGGGTGACACTGGATCGCCAGCTTGCGATAGGCCTTCTTGATCTCGGTCTCGCTGGCGTTGCGGTTGACGCCGAGAATTTCATAGTAGTCGCGCTTGGCCACGCGGGTTTATCCCTTCTTGAGCATAATGCATGTAGGGGCGCAGCATGCTGCGCCCCTACCCCGATTCATAATGACGACGCAGCCATTGTTTACTTCTTCTTGTCGTCGACTTCCTCGAACTCGGCATCGACGACATCGTCCTGCTTGCCGCCGGCGGTCTCGCCGCCGGCGCCTTCGGCGGGGGCGGACTGCTGGGCCTGCTGGTACATGACTTCGGCGAGCTTGTGCGAAGCCGTGGCCAGCGCTTCGGTCTTCTGGCGGATCGCCTCGACGTCGTCACCCTCCATCGCCTTCCTGAGCTCTTCCAGGGCGCTCTCGATTGCCTTGCGGGTTGCCTCGTCGACCTTGTCGCCGTGCTCCTTGACTGCCTTCTCGGTGGTATAGACCAAGCCATCGGCCTGGTTGCGCGCCTCGATCAGCTCGCGCTTTTTCTTGTCCTCGGCGGCATGGGATTCGGCGTCCTTGACCATCTTCTCGATCTCTTCCTTGGACAGACCCGAGGAAGCGGTGATGCGGATCGACTGCTCCTTGCCGGTGCCGAGATCCTTGGCCGAAACATGGACGATGCCGTTGGCGTCGATGTCGAAGGTGACCTCGATCTGCGGCACGCCGCGCGGCGCCGGCGGGATGCCGGTCAGGTCGAAGCGGCCGAGGGTCTTGTTGTCGTTGGCCATTTCGCGCTCTCCCTGCAGAACGTGCACGGAGACCGCCGGCTGGTTGTCGGCCGCAGTGGAGAAGACCTGGCTCTTCTTGCAGGGGATGGTGGTGTTCTTCTCGATCAGCTTGGTCATGACCGAACCAAGGGTCTCGATCCCCAGGGAGAGCGGGGTAACATCCAGCAAGAGGACGTCTTTGACTTCGCCCTTGAGGACCCCCCCCTGGATGGCGGCGCCGACTGCCACCACCTCGTCGGGGTTGACCCCCTTGCTCGGCACCTTGCCGAAGATCTCCTCGACCTTTTTCTGCACCGCCGGCATACGGGTCATGCCGCCGACCAGGATCACCTCGTTGATTTCGGCCGACGACAGCCCGGCGTCCTTGAGGGCGGTTTTACAGGGTTCGACCAGTTTGGCGAGCAGATCGCTACAGATGCTCTCCAGCTTGGCGCGGCTCAGTTTGAGGTTGAGATGCTTCGGCCCGCTCTGGTCGGCGGTGATGAACGGCAGGTTGATGTCGGTCTCCATGCTCGAGGAGAGCTCGCACTTGGCCTTTTCGGCGGCCTCCTTGAGGCGCTGCAGGGCCATCTTGTCGTTGCGCAGATCGATTCCCTGATCCTTTTTAAACTCGTCGGCGACATAGTCGATAATGCGCTGGTCGAAATCCTCGCCGCCGAGGAAGGTATCGCCGTTGGTCGACTTGACCTCGAACACGCCGTCACCCAACTCGAGGATCGAGATGTCGAAGGTGCCGCCGCCAAGGTCGAAGACCGCGATCTTCTCCTCGTGCTTCTTGTCGAGGCCGTAGGCCAGCGCCGCGGCAGTCGGCTCGTTGATGATGCGCAGCAGGTTGAGGCCGGCGATCTTGGCCGCGTCCTTGGTGGCCTGGCGCTGGGAGTCGTTGAAGTAGGCGGGGACGGTGACCACCGCGTCGGTGACCGGCTGGCCGAGATAGTCCTCGGCGGTCTGCTTCATCTTCTGCAGGACCATGGCCGAAATCTCCGGCGGGCTGTACTTCTTGCCGCGCGCCTCGACCCAGGCATCGCCGTTGTCGGCGTTGACGATCTTGTAGGGGACCAGCGAGATGTCCTTGCGCACCGGCTCGCTGTCGTACTTGCGGCCGATCAGGCGCTTGATGGCGAACAGGGTGTTTTCGGGGTTGGTCACGGCCTGGCGCTTGGCCTGCTGACCGACCAGGCGCTCGCCGTTTTCGGTAAAGGCAATGATCGACGGCGTGGTGCGCGACCCTTCCGAATTGGCGATGACGACCGGCTCGCCCCCTTCCATGATGGCGACGCAGGAGTTGGTGGTCCCCAGGTCGATACCGATGACTTTGCTCATGTGTGACAATCCTCCTTCGGACTATTGATTGGTTTCGTCGGCCGGCGGCGCGGCCGGGGCCTTGGCGACCACCACCAGCGCCGGGCGCAGCAGGCGGTCGTGCAGCAGATAACCTTTTTGAAATTCGCTGATCACCGTTCCCGGCGGCTGCTCGGCGGTCTCCACCTGGGCCATGGCCTGGTGCAGATTGGAGTCAAAGGGAACGCCGACCGCGTTGATCGGCCGGGCGCCGAAATCCTCGATGACCTTGCGGAACTGGACGACGGTCATGTTGACCCCTTCGAGCAGCCCCTGGACTTCGCCGTCCTGGCCGGCATGGCTGAGGGCCCGCTCCAGATTGTCGAGGACCGGCAGGACTTCGAGCAGCAGTTCCTTGCGGGTGAAGATGCGGAACTCCTCCTTGTCGCGCTGGGTGCGCTTGCGGAAGTTCTCCAGTTCGGCACGTTCGCGCAAGTACAGATCCCAGTTCTTCGTGGCTTCGGCCCGGGCTTCCGCCAACGGGTCGAGCGCGGGTTCCGCGGCCTCGGTCGAGACAACGGCTTCGGCGGCGGCCGCCGCGTCAGCTTCGTGTTCCTTCTTGCGATGCTTGCTCAACAGTTCGCTCCTATTCGTTCTCTTCATCCAGCATGCGGCTGATCATGCCGGCGGTGTAATCGACAATCGGTATCAGCGTGGAGTAAGGCATGCGGCTCGGGCCGATCACTCCCAGGGCCCCCAGCGTGCCGCGGCGCCCCGAGTAGTTGGCGGTGATCAGACTGCAGCCGGCCAGTTCGGGATACTCGGTTTCACCGCCGATGATCACCTGCACCCCCTTGGACTGCAGGCCGCGGTCGAGGAGGTTGAGCAGCAGGCTCTTCTGCTCGAAGGCGCGGAAGATGCGCTTCATCCGCTCGAGGTCGGTAAACTCGGGCTGATCCAGCAGGTGACTGGTCCCTTCGATGATCACCTCGCCGTCGGCGCTTTCGCTCAGAGCTTCCGCGGAGAGCCGGGAGGCCCGTTGCAGCAGACGGTCGTAGAGCGCTTTTTCCTGGGCCATGTCTGCCAGGATCAGGGCCCTGGCTTCGCGGATGCTGAGGCCGCTCATGGTCTGGTTCAGGTAGTTGGTGATCTGTTCGAGTTCGCCGGCGGTGAACTCCTCGGCCGTCTCGATCAGCCGGTTCTGGATCATGCCGGACCGGGTGATGAAGACCGCCAGCACCTGCCGGCTGGAGAGCTTGACAAACTCGATGCGGCGGAAAACCGTGCTCTGCAGACGCGGCACCATGACCAACCCGGTATAGTGGGCTACGCTCGACAGGGTGCGGCTCGCTTCACGCAGCAGTTCACCCATCTGCAGACCCCGCCGATGGTAATGCTGCTCGATCTGGTCGCGGCGGGCGCGATCGAGACAATCCACCCGCAACAGGCTGTCGATGTAATAGCGATAGGCCTTCTCGGTCGGCACCCGCCCCGCCGAGGTATGCGGCGAGTGGAGATAGCCCTGCTCCTCGAGTTCGGCCATGACGTTGCGCACCGAGGCCGGGGAGAGATTGATCGCCTGGAAGCGGGTGAGTGCCTTGGAGCCGATCGGCTGGGCCGTGGCAATGTGCTCCTCGATGATCGCTTCCAGGATCTTCCGACTGCGTTCGCTGATCGGTTCCGCCATGACGGGCTCCGTGCAAAAAACTCAAGCCGGGGAACCCGGCCCAAAAGGTCTTCTTTTCACATCCTTTGGCACTCCGCATAGTCGAGTGCCAAGACATGGTCAACATAACAACGGGTACCCCGGATGTCAAGGGCGGGAAAAGGCGTTTTTCTCTAAAGAAATTCCTGGATCAGACGATCATAAAGCAGCCACCCGTCGACAGTCATTCGCCAGTAGCCGTCCGTCAGAATGATCCACTGGCGCAGCTTTTCCACCGCCTGCGGCCAAGCCTCCGCCACCCCGCGGCCGAAACCCGAGCGGAAGGCCGCTTCATCGACCCCTTCACGGGTACGCAAGCCGAGGTAGAGCACTTCGCTCATGGCTCCGGCGCAATCGAAGCTTTCGAGGCGTTCGGCCGGCTCGTGCGCCGTGCGCAGGGCCGCGGCGTAGGCATCGAGAACGGGCGGCACGGCCCAACGCTCCCCCCAATCGGCCTCCCGGAAGGAGTGGGCGCCGGCACCAATGCCCAGATACGGGCGACGCTGCCAGTAGCCGAGGTTGTGCCGGCAGGCCTTGCCCGGGCGGGCATAGTTGGCGATCTCGTAGTGGTCGTAGCCGGCGGCGGTCAGCCGTTCGTGCAGCAGGAGGAAGGCCTCGGCGTAGAACTCGCCGTCGGGGAGAATCAACTCGCCGGCCTGCACCCGATGATGGAAAGGGGTCTCCGGTTCGGCGGTCAGGCCGTAGCAGGAGAGGTGCTCGGGGGCCAAGGCAAGATAACGGTCGAGCTCTGCGTCGAGATCGGCAAGCGTCTGCCCCGGCAGGGCGAAGATCAGGTCGAGGGAGAGGTTGGCGAAGCCGGCGCGGCGCGCCCATTGCACTGCCTGCACGCCCTGCCGGGCATCGTGCAGCCGACCGAGGATGGTCAATTGGTGCGGGTCAAGGCTTTGCAGCCCAAGGGAGAGGCGGTTGACGCCGGCGGCGCGGTAGCCGGAAAGACTCGCCGGCGTCACCGTGCCGGGGTTGGCCTCCAGGGTGATTTCCGCATCGACGGCCAGGCCAAAGTGCTGGTCGACGACTTGCAACAGGCTGCCGACGGCGCGGGCGGTCAAGAGCGACGGCGTGCCGCCGCCGAAGTAGACCGTGCCGATCGGCCCGTGCCAGCCGTGCCCGGCGGCCCAGGCGAGATGCCGGCGAAGCAGGGCGGGATAGCTGCGCAGGCGCGCAGCGTGGTCCTCGACCGAAAAGAAGTCGCAGTACGGGCACTTGCGCCGGCAAAACGGAATGTGCAGGTAAAGTCCGAGCATCGGCAGCCTGGTGACGCAAATAGCGGGAACTAACCGCACGGGACACTAGTCAATTTCCGTGAAACACCTATTGAGGTAATCAGGGTTGAAATCTTCAATAGGTGTTAACTCGGTGTTTGTGCTTGCGATGCCACTGTCGGCGTGGCCAACGACGCGGACGCCAGGTCTTGAAGATGGGGACCAGTCGCAAGGTCAGCCAATAGGCGATCGGCGCCAGCGCAATCCCGGCCAGAATGCCGCCAAGCCACAAGGGGGCAATCACCTCCCACCCCATCTTCATCACGCTCTCCACCGTCAGCTCATTGGGAAATTCGACGTAGCCCATGCCGAGCAGAAGCCGGCCGATTTCGTATTCGAGCCCATAAATAAACGGCGCCGTTGCCGGATTGGTGATCCAGACCCCGATCACGGCGGCCAAGCGGTTTTCCCTGAAGACAGAAGCGAAGATTAGCGCGATCGGCATCTGGAAACCCATGGTCGGAGTCATGCCGATGAAGATGCCCAGTGCCATTCCCTTGGCAATCTCCTCGGGGAGACCGCGCAAACGTACGAAACGCACCAACATCAACTTGCACTGTCTGAAGAACCCGATCCCCCGCCACATTACGTTGTTACCCTCCTGGCAAAAACCTCATTGATACCGTCGACGCATCGAACGTCATGTCCGGCAGAGGTCGTCATTCAAGTTGAAAGCGAACGGCTCATCAACGCGCGGTTGTAGGCCGAGACGATGTCGCGCCGGCAGATGGTCACGCCGACCACGCAGGTCAGCATGATCGGCACGGTTACCAGTTGCCGCGGCCAGTCGAGGGTAAAACGCCGCAAGGGAAGCTCCGGGAAAAGTTATTAAAAATTTATACAGCTTTGATGGAAACGTTGCCAATTCATTTCGACAGTTGGCGGGTATAATCCAGCCGTCATGGACGACTATGTTGCCTTGCTACTGGGAATCGGCTGTGCCGGGCTGGGTGGCGAACTGTTCGTACGAGGCGCCGTAGGTCTTGCGCATTGGCTGCGAATTTCGCCCGGCATCATCGGTGCGACCGTTGCCGCATTCGCCACATCCAGTCCGGAACTGTCGATTTCCCTGACCATTGCCCGCGTGGCAGCATCCGCCGCGATTTCCCCGTGGCGTTACTGGTGCCCCTGATAACCGGGGTATTCGCCCTGGACGGAACCCTTTTGCGAATAGATGGGCTGTTGATGCTGGGGATGTTCCTCGGCTGGATGGCAGCAACCGTCAGCGAAGCGCGGTTTGCTTATGGCATGAAGCCGTCAGGAAGTACGTAAGGACCGCCACCCCTGCGAGAAGACGCCTGTGCTACGCCGCCAGCAAAGTCAATCCATCCAGAGCAGTACCATATTCCAACAAGCTTTCAGCGAAGAGGCTTAACCACACATTGAGAAACACGCCTCGCAGGCAACGGTTGCCGTGAGCCAGGGTCGGATAGTCGCGGCACATGTCCGGCTTGATTTCGTGAATTGCACAACGGACATGCTCCGGGTCACCGCGGTCGAGATGCGGACAGGTATCGAGCGGTTGCTTTGTCCGCGGATCGACCCAGATCCAACCAAGCCGGTTGACGCTGTCGAGAAGATCCTGGCGCCCGGCCTCGCGCCAGCGTTGCAGATCCCGGGGGGTGACATGTAAATGCCCGCCGAAAGACTCGCAGCATTGACCGCACTGCAAACAGGTTACCGGCCCTTTGGGTTTACCCGTGATGCCGAACAACGGATACAGAAAGGTAAGCATCGCAATCTCCTTGGCTGACTGACAACTATAGGAGATATCCGAAACCTGGCGCGGCTTGAGGTCTGCCACACGACCGGCATTGGCTACCCCCTGCCGCAGCGATGTGGGGAGGGGTGATGCCGCGAGGGGTTAAATCCGTACTTATGTTGGCGCCCTTTGCCGTTTGCTGGAACACCGCTCAGCCGTGGAACATCTTGTACTGAAGGATGTAGGCGGCGATCCCGCCGAAGTAGCCGATCAGCGCCAGCCCGCTGATCCGCTTGACGTACCAGAAGAAGTGGATCTTCTCCAGCCCCATCGCCGCCACCCCGGCCGCCGAACCGATGATCAGGATCGAACCGCCGGTCCCGGCGGCATAGGCCATGAACTCCCAGAGGAAGCTGTCGGTCGGGTACTGGGCCAGATCGTACATCCCCATCGACGCCGCCACCAGCGGCACGTTGTCGACGATGGCGCTGGCCAGGCCGATAATGGTGACGATCACATCCTGGCGACCGACGGTCTGGTCGAGCCACTTGGCGAGATTGGTCAGGATGTGGGTGTGCTCCAGCGTCGCCACCGCCAGCAGGATACCGACGAAGAAGACGATGGACGCCATGTCGATCTGGCGCAGGGCGCGCACCAGGGTCAGGTGCTCCTTGGCCTCGTCGTCCTTGGTGCTGTGAATCAGTTCACCCACCAGCCAGATGATGCCGAGACCGAAAAGAATACCCATGAACGGCGGCAGGTGGGTGATGGTCTTGAAGATCGGCACGCAGATCAGGATGCCGAGCCCCATGCAGAACATCAGGTTCTGCTCAAAGGGGGTGGTCTTGGGGTGGTGGCCATGATGGCCGAGGCCATGATCGACCCGGGCCGGGCTGATCACCTCGCGCCCTTTCAGGAAGTAGCTGGTCACCGCCAAGGGGACGACCATGTTGACCATCGAGGCGATAAAGACCCCCTTCATGATCGCCAGGGTGGTGATCTGCCCGCCGATCCACAGCATGGTGGTGGTGACGTCGCCGATCGGCGACCAGGCGCCGCCGGCGTTGGCGGCGATGACGATGATCCCGGCGAAGAAGAGGCGGTCGTCGTGCTTGTCGAGGAGCTTCTTCATCAGCGAAATCATGACGATGGTGGTGGTCAAGTTGTCGAGCACCGCGCTGAGAAAGAAGGTGACGAAGCCGACCAGCCAGAGGAGGGAGACCAGGCTGGTGGTCTTGATCCTTGAGGTGATGACCTCGAAGCCGTTGTGAGCGTCGACCACCTCGACGATGGTCATCGCCCCCATCAGGAAGAAGACGATCTGCGCCGTCCCCATCAGCGATTCGCCGAGCTGTTCGTTGACCAGGTGGTGATCGCCGGTGAACAGGGCGTAGATGGTCCAGAGCAGGCCGGCGCCGATCAGCGCCGAAGCCGACTTGTTGATCTTGAGCGGGTGTTCCAGGGCGATGGCCGCGTAGGCGACCACAAAGATGACGATGATCAGGGTGAGCATGCGACAGCCTCCAAAAAAAGTCGATTGCAATAGCCGCCACACATCATCGCCGCAGCCTTGGGGAGCAGATGTTGCGACGTGCGGCGAAACGCCGACCGGCTACTTATTGTTTTTGAAATAGCTGAAGATGCCGAGGTCGCCGATCCGACCCCGAGGTGCGGCCGGATCGCTGTCATCCACGTCGGGGCTGCGCAGGGCGTCGCCGATGATCATGCCGCCGACCGCGCCGTAGAGCAGGGCCGCGCCGCCGCCCGTCAACAGCAGGCTCATCTCCGTCCCGATGCCGACGCCGGTAAAGAGCAGGCCGGTGACCAGGCCGACGAACCCCAGAATGATGGCACCCAGCCGCTTGTCGCCACTTCTCTGGACCGCCCAGCCGCCGACAGCCCAGGCCATCATCGAGTAGACCGCGAAGCCGCCGAGATCCCAGCGGGCGGAAAACGTATCCATGACCCCCATCGATTCCATGGCGGTCGGGATGATGGTAGTGGTCAGGCTCAACCCGGCAAAGCTGCTGAGCAGCGCGGCACCGATGGCCCGCAGCCGGATGCTCATGATGGCGCGCACAATGCTGGCGTTGAAGCGACGAATCGGCTTGACGATCATGTTGTTGCTCTCCACGGTTGATGCCGAGACATTCATACCTGACTCCCTGAGGTGATGACAAGGTGTGAAGATGGTGACGGGTTAAAGAAACCCCCTCCCCCCTTGCAGGGAGAGGGGGAGTTCACTACATGGGACCACAAGCCCTCAAGGGCTGGATCAGTGCGACGACGGCGGTGACAGCTTGCCGGGGTAGCGCAGATTGCCGACCAGATCCTGGATCTCCTGGGGCGGCTCCTTGGTGAACTTGCCGACCACGTACATGCAGATGAAGTTGAGAGCGGCGCCGACGGTGCCGATCCCTTCCGGCGAGATGCCGAGCCACCAGCCGTCCTTGTTGTTGACCGCCGGGTTGACAAACTTGAAGTAGATGATGTAGGCGGCGACAAAGACGATGCCGACGATCATCCCGACCATGGCCCCTTCCTTGTTGGCCTTCTTGTTGAAGACCCCCATGAGGATACAGGGGAAGAAAGAGGCAGCCGCCAGACCGAAGGCGAAGGCCACGACCTGGGCGACGAAGCCCGGTGGATAGATGCCGAACAGGCCGGCGATGCAGACGGCCACACCGGCGGCGATACGCGCCCACATCAGCTCGGCCTTCTCCGACATATCGGGGGTGATGATCCCCTTCATCAGGTCGTGGGAGATGGCCGCGGAGATGACCAATAGCAGACCGGCCGCGGTGGAGAGGGCGGCGGCCAGACCACCGGCGCCGATCAGACCAACGACCCAGTTGGGGAGCTTGGCGATTTCCGGGTTGGCCAGCACCATGATGTCCTGGTCGATCTTGACTTCGTTGGCGCTTTTGTCGCTGTCCCAGGCACCCTTGGCAATCTGCATGATGCCGTCGCCGTTCTTGTCCTTCCAGGCCACCAGCTTGGTCTTTTCCCAGTTCTTGAACCAGGACGGGGCATCGGCATAGGCGACGTTGTTGATCGACTTGATGAAGTTGGTACGGGCAAAGACCGCGATCGCCGGGGCGGTGGTGTAGAGCAGGGCGATGAAGATCAGCGCCCAGCCGGCGGAGGAACGAGCGTCGCGCATCTTCGGCACGGTGAAGAAGCGGATCAGGATGTGCGGCAGGCCGGCGGTGCCGATCATCAGCGACATGGTGATGAACCACACGTCGATCCTCGGCCGGACGCCGTCGGTATAGTTGGCGAAACCAAGATCCTTCTGGATGCCGTTGAGGACGTCGAGGAGATATTTGCCCTGGGTGGCCGGGTCGTTGAGCAGAGCGGCGCCCTCGGGGGTGATGGTCGAGCCGTAGCCGAGCTGCGGGATCGGGTTGCCGGTGAACTGCAGGGAGATGAAGATCGCCGGGATCAGGTAGGCGATGATCAGGACGCAGTACTGGGCGACCTGGGTGTAGGTGATCCCCTTCATGCCGCCGAGGGTGGCATAGAAGAAGACCAGCGCCATGCCGACGACAACCCCCATGTCGATGCTCAGCCCCATGAAGCGGGAGAAGACCACGCCGACGCCGCGCATCTGGCCGGCGACGTAGGTGAAGGAGACGAAGATCGCGCAGACCAGCGAGATGACGCGGATGGTGTTCGAATAGTAGCGATCCGCCATGAACTGGGGGATAGTGAACTTGCCGTATTTACGCAGGTACGGGCCAAAGAGCAGGGCGAGCAGAACGTAGCCGCCGGTCCAGCCCATCAGGTAGAAGGAGCCGTCGCGGCCCATGAAGGAGATCAGACCGGCCATCGAGATGAAGGAGGCCGCCGACATCCAGTCGGCACCGGTCGCCATCCCGTTCATGAAGGCCGGAACCTGCTGCTCGGCGGCGTAGAAGTCCCCGGTCGACTTGGCGCGGGACGCGTAGGCGATGTAGATGTACAGGGCGAAACTCAACCCCGTAAGAATCCAGGTCCAGGTCAAAATACTCATAATTTTGTCACCTCACGATTGAGTTGTATGGGTGATGCGCTTAGCCGCGCACGACGTTACGCCCCGAAAGTTTGCTAGCCTTCGTGAACGTCGTACTTGATGTCGAGCTTGTTCATCAGCCAGACATAGACCCAGATCAGAACAACGAACGAAATAATGGAACCTTGATTGGCGAACCAGAAGCCGAGGGGGAAGCCGCCGATTTTCACGGCGTCGAGCTGATCGACCGCCATGATCCCGCAGACGAACGACACGAAAAACCAGATCGTCAGCAGCACGACGATGTAGAGCAGATTTTCCTTCCAATAGGCCTTTTGTTTTGCTGCGTCCATAAATGCACACTCCTTTTTCGTTGATGGTTGTTCACTGTTGGTTGACTGGTATAGCCATCGTCCTACCAGCACACCTCCTTTCCATAAAACCGAACTTCAATATTGATATCCCCCGTCTCCTGGCGGGGGGCGGGCGGTTTAAGCGGTCTTGCTCCGCAAATAGTGATTGAGATGGCCAAGCCCGGCGGAAATGGTCAGGCCGGCTTCCAGCAGTTGCGGCAGCAAGTCTTTCTCGATCCGTTCGGGCGCCATGCGAAACGTCGGGCCGAGGACCGTCAGCGCCGCGGTTGCCTCCCCCTTGCCGTTGAGCAGAGGTACCGCCAGGCAGGTCACGCCGTCGCCAAAACCCTGCTCCTCGATAGAGAAGCCACGGTTGCGAATCCCCTCGCGCTCAGTCAGCGACATCGTTGCCGCGCTCCGGGCCTCCGCCCGTTTTTTGCCAGTGCCGCCGGCTTCATTCTCATAAGCCAGGAATATCCGTCCGGCGGCAGTCGTCGCGAGGGGGAAGCGCAGGCCGACCAGCGGCATGATCTTCACCTGCTGGGTCGTGTCGACCATATCGAGCATCAACACGTAGTCGTTGCGCCGCACCACGAAGTAGACGGACTCGTTGCACTGGCGGGCGAGGCGATCCATGGTCGGGCGCGCCTTGCGCAGCACCCCCATGCGCGCGATGATCTTCTGCCCCATTTCGCAGGCCGACATCCCGAGACGGTATTTCACCGAATCTTCGCTGCGTTCTACGAAACCCCGCCGCTCGAAGGTCGCCAGCAGACGAAAGACACTGGTCTTGCTCATACCGAGACGCTTGCTCAGCTGGGACACGCGCGCCTCGCCCCCTTCGTCGCAGATCGCATCGAGGAGATCGAGGGCGTTATCGACTGAATGCACGGCGTAATCGTTTTTCTGCGGATAAGTTAACTGCGCCGCTCTGGGCATATACGCTTTTCCTTTCCTGGGATCCAAAAACCATAATCTGACAGGGCTCATAAGAACCACGATGACCACAGAAGTAATACAACGTTTTATTTCTGTCAATACATTTTTATAAAATTGTAAATAGAATTCATTTCTTTTTTTATTTAGTAACTTAAAAGGTTAATTTGTCTATTTGACAAGACTTATTAGTTCTGTCAAATGTTTTCTAGGAGGGTAGATAAAACCACATCTCGAATGAGGATAAAATGATATTTGTTCGAATCGGAAACGGGAGACCAAATGAACGGCTGCAAGCACAGCCATGATCTCGCGCGGGAAAGACCGGTTGGGAGGCTAGGCGGGGGAGGCTTTTTTCAGGTGGATGCTGAGCGCTGGCTGGCTGATACCGAGCAACCGCGCGGCGATGCTCTGATTGCCATTGGCCCGGTGCAGCGCCTCTTGGATAATCAGGTCGCGGGCTTCGGCCAGAGAGGGGAGGCGCCCTGGTACCAATAACAACGGATCGACCGCTGCTTCCCCACCCTGCGTTGGGGCAGTGGCGTGTCGGGCAAGGTGTTGCCGGAATGGTTCCAGAGAAAGCCGGGAGGACGGGTTCCGTTCGATCGCGGAGAACACCAGATTGCGCAGTTCGGCCAGATTGCCCGGAAAGGAATGGGTGGCAAGCAGAGGGGCGAGGTTGCGTGGCAGTGTAAACTTGCGGCGGGCGTTGGCCGCGCACGCTTCGGCAACAAACTGTTCGAGCAACAGCGGCAGATCTTCCCGCCGTTCGCGCAAAGGCGGCAGGCTCACTTGGTGAATACTCAGACGATAAAACAAATCCTTGCGGAAACGACTCTCGCCAACCATCTCCGGCAGTTCGCTGCTCGCTGTGCAAACCAGGCGGGTTTCCAGACGAACCGGTGCCGCCCCCTCCCGAGGGAGGTACTCTCCCAACTGCAGCAGTTGCGCCAGCACCCCCTGGGACGCTATCGGCAGTTCATGCAACCCGCGGAGCAACAGCATTCCCCCGCGTGCTTCCGCCAGCAATCCGGGGACGCCCGTGCCGCCGAACAAGCGGGCGGAAAATTCTCTTTCATTGAGCCCGGCGACATCAAGGCTCCGCCAGGGGGCTGTCGGGCAGGCCAGTTGACGCAGGGCCTCTGCCGCAAGCCTTCTACCGGTGCCGGGTTCGCCGATGATCAGCAATGGCGCCGGGCTGCCGGCGATTGCCTCGAGGTAGCGAAAAACCGCTTCAAGCCGCGGGCTGCGGGTCGTCATGGCGGCAAACGCCTCGGGATGACGCAGTTCACGGCGCAGCAGCCGGTTGGCCAGTTCCCGGTTCTCGCGCTGCAGCCCGCTCATTTTCAGGGCATGATGGATCCCCGCCAGCAGCCGGTCGGGCTCAGTCGTCTTGACGTAGTAGTCGAAAGCTCCGAGTTTCATGCAGCGAACGGCCGTTTCCAACTGATTGAGCCCACTCAGGACAATCACCGGCAAGCCCGGACTCTCCTGGCCGATCTGCACCAGCAGGTCTTCCCCGGCGACATGGGGCATGACCAGATCGAGCAGTACCAGACTGTATTTCTGGCAACGCAGCCTGCCGATCAGTTCGCGGCTGTCGTTGCACGTCTGGAGGTTGGTGAACCCGCCGCTGTACTCAAGGGTAAAAGCGAGGCTATGCAGCCAGGACGGCTCATCGTCCACCAGCAGGAGCGGTTCGGCGGGGAACGGCGCAACCGTGGTCATGAGTCCGGCTCCTCGGCGGCAAGGGGGAGAATCACGCGCATCTCGGTCCCGGCACCGGGGGGCGAATCGATTTCGAGCCGCCCCCCATGCTCCTTAATGATGCGCGCCGAAACCGACAGGCCCAGCCCGGTCCCCCCCTGTTCGCGCCGGGTGGTGAAGAACGGATCGGTCACATGCGGCAGATGGGTCGCCGGAATCCCCACCCCCTCGTCTCTGACCGTCAGGCAGATGGCGTTCTCCGCTTCCGTCATGGCGGTTTTCACGAAGAGGCCGCGCTGCCGGTCCGAAAGCGCCTGGGCGGCATTCATCAGGAGGTTGATGACGACCTGTTCGAGGCGCTGAGCATGGCCTCTGATCGGCGGCAAATCCACACAGTAATCGGCAGTGAAATGATCGGTGGCTTTTTTCACGGCGTTCCCGGTGAGGCGCACGGCAGCCTGCACCACGGCATTGACATCGACGGTCTGGAGCAATTCCGGTGGATCACTGCGGGCAAATTCGCGCAGGTCCTCGACAATCCGCCGAATCCGGCCGGAGGCTTCGAGCACTTCGGCCTGCAAGCGGGGGATTTCGGTGCGCAACCGGGCATAGGGGATGCGGCCGAGATCTAATTCGCCCCGTTCTTTCCAGAGATCGTCGAGCAGCCGCAGCATCCCTTCGGCGAGGTCCTTGAGCACGGCGGCATTGAGCAGGATCGTGGCATTCGGGTTGTTGATTTCGTGGGCAACCCCCGCGGCCAGTTCGCCAAGAGAGGCCAGCCGGCTGGCCTGAGCCGCCTGCTCGCGGAGACGGACCTTTTCCGTGATATCGAGCAGGACCCCCTGCAGGTGGGTCGCCGCCCCCGTTACGTCGCGCTGGGCCCGGAGACGGCAATCGACCCAATGGGTTTCGCCGGACGCGGTGCGAATCCGGAATTCCACGAATGACTCCTGGATCTTGGTGTCGCCGAGGCACTTATTGAAGGCAGCGGCAACCCTCTCCCGGTCTTCCGGATGAATGAGCTGGAGGATCGCCAAACTGCCGCCGCGAAATGCCCGCGCCTGGAATCCGAACTGGTCGACGCTTTGCGACATGTACACGACTGGAAAGTTCTCCGTCGCATGACAAAGGAAGGCAATCGTCGGACTGGCATTGATGATCCGCTCCAGTTCCAGTCGCTGTTCGGCGATCTGGCGGTACTGCTCCTCGCTTTGCTGGAGACGCTTTACCGTGGCGTGCAGATGGTCCAGCGTCTGACTCAGAGAAATCGCCAGAGAATTGATGGCCCGGCCGATCAAGTTGATTTCATCGTCGCCGGAAGGATCGACTCTGGCTTCGAGATCGCCTTTTTCGATTCGTGCCAGGGCAATCGCCGCCTTTTCCAAGGGGATACTGATGCGCTGGGCAAAGAGGATCGAGGTTCCCAAGGCGAGCAGACCGCCAAGCACGAGGGCCGTCAGCAGGATATCAGGGATCGACGCGAGCCCCTCCTCGATTTTTTTACGGGCGGGAACTACTGTGCTCTGGGTGTAAAGTTCGGTGCGCTCGCGCATGCTTGCGGAGAGAGCCTTGATCTGGGCCACGATTCGTCCCCGGGATTCGCGCAGCTCGAGACGCCGGGTGAAGACCATCTCGCCGCTTTGGCGGAAGGCTGCAAAGCTATTGGCCAGCCCGGGGTGGATGTTGTGACTGGCAATGCGGGCGATCTGCTGACGAAAGATTTCCAGATCGGATGGGTTCTCGGTGGTGCGAAAATCGCGATAGGCCAAGGCCGCGATATTCAGGCCGAAGACCAGCTCACGCTGGCCCAGGCGCTCGGCTTCATCGGTCAGGAGCTTCAGGAGCGCATCCGCTTCGCGGTTCTTCTGTTCGATCCGGCCGAGAATCTCGGCCGAGGCCCCAAGGTTGATTTTGAGCTGACGCAACTCCGCCACCTGATGCTTGCGGAAATCCTCGCGGAAGGTGGAAACGGCGATTTGGCCAATCAGCGCGTCGATCCCGGTCTGGAGTTGGCGCAAAGTGGAGGAGGCTTCCGGGTGTCCGGGAGGGAGGTCGAGGAACAGTGTCACTTCGCCGAGCAGATTATTAACCTGGGCAATCAGGTTGTTGTCCTGCCAGTAACGGTCAATCAGTAGCTTGGTCCGCCCACCAACCTCATCGACGATGAACAGGGTCAGAACGACCCCGCTGGTGAACAGGGCGATCACCAGGAAGAACCGTACCAAAAGTCGATTTCGCAGGGTTTTGCGCATGAATTTCTCCGCCGCCGGATTACCACTGATAACAGATTGTCGTGCTGCTGGCAATCCTGCCGCTACTCCCGCGAACTAACGGTTGCACCGAACGGAAAAACCGGGAATAATGATGAAATATCACTAACATCCGGGAGCCATCATGCCGCAAGGCCCGTTCAGCGAAGGCAGCTTCATGTTCTTGCAGGTCGGCTCGCTTTGTCAGGGAACACCAGTAACCTGCCCGCCGGAAACGGCGGTGGTCGAAGCCGCCCGTCTGATGCGTGAACATAACATCTCCGGGGTGGTGGTGGTCGAGAACGGTATTCCACTAGGGGTGGTCACGGTCAGCGACCTGCGCAATCTGATTGTGGACGGCGCGGGCAATGTCAGCGGCCACAAGGTGTGCGACATCATGAGTGCAGGTCTGATTTCGGTACGCGCCCGCGACCTGGTTGTGGAAGCCATCTTCCGCATGGCCAAGCACAACATCCACCGCCTGACCGTGTTTGACGACACCGGCCGGCTGCAAGGGGTGATCACCGACGCCGACCTGTTACGCCTGCAGACCCGCACCCCCCTCTACCTCAATCAGGAGATCGAAGCCGCCACGTCGATCGAGCAGCTGCAGCGGATCAGCGCGCGCATGGTCGACATGGTCAGCTTTGCCGCCCGCGCCGGCACCGACATCAAAAGCCTGGTCGAGCTGATCTCCCATCTCAACGACGCTTTCACCCAACGCATCATCTCTTTGCTGGATGAGCTGGAGGGAATCCGCCTGCCGGCCGGGGCAGCCTACCTGGTTCTTGGCAGCGAAGGGCGCGGCGAGCAGACGCTGCGCACCGACCAGGATAGCGCCATCATCCATGCCGACGGCCTCGGAGCGACGCAGTTCGCAGAAATCGAGCGCTTTTCGGTGCGCCTGGTCGAGGCGCTCGAACGGATTGGCGTGCCGCGCTGCCCGGGCGACACCATGGCCAGCAACCCGCAATGGCGCCACAGTCTCACCAAGTGGAAAGAACTGGTCGAGCAGTGGATCACCGTGCCGGAACCGGATAACCTGGTCAACTTCGGCATGTTCCAGGATTTCCGCACCATCCACGGCGATGCCGGACTCGAGGCCGAACTGCGCGCGCACCTGCTGGAAACAACCCGGCGCTGTAGCTTGTTCTTCCCCTACATGGCCAGACACATCGCGCGTTTCCCGCCCCCGGTGGGGCTTTTCGGACATATCCGCGTCGAGCGGCGCGGCGAGCATCGCGGCGAGGTCGACCTGAAAAAAGCGGGGATTTTTGCGGTCACCGAGGCCGCCAGCCTGCTGGCGCTGGAGGACGGCGCCACCGGCGGCAGCACCTGGGACAAGCTCGAACGGCTCCGGCAGCGGGGGGTTCTCCCCGAAAAGGATATGGCGGTCATCGAACAGTCGTTCAGCTACCTGGTGCAGTTGCGGCTGCAGCGACAGCTCAGGGCGCTAGCTGTGGGCAAACCACCTTCAAACTATCTCAACCCGCTGGCCATCCCCGAACTGGAGCGGAATCAGCTGCGCCAGGCCCTCCGGGGAGTTGCCACCCTGCTGCGCATCATCCGCGTCCGCTTCAACCTCGATGCCATCTCCCGCTGAGCGGTTTACTCCTTTTGGTTTGGTGCAAGACGATTGCCCGCTCCACGCCGTCGGCCTATAATAAATTTCCCTGTCTGGCCGTGGGGAGGCGCTCTCCTTCCCCCGAGCAGCGCCATGAAAGGACCTTCACATGGACCGCAAAGTCATTGCCGCCGCCATCCAGTTCAACATTACCCTCGGCGAGATCGATCGCAACCTGGCCAAGGCCTCGGCGGCCCTGCGCCGGGTGGCCGCGCAGGGAGCGCAGCTGGCCGTGCTGCCGGAGATGTGGAGCGCCGGCTTCGCCTACAAGAAGCTCCCCGAACTGGCGGCTGAAACGCCGCGGGTGCTCGACGCCATTGGCGAATTGAGTGCCGAACTCAATCTGACCGTGGTCGGCAGCCTCCCCGAACCGGCTGGCGGCAGGGTCTGCAACACCTCCTACGTCATCGACCGGGGGCGGCTCGCCGGCAGCTACCGCAAGCTGCACCTCTTCTCGCTGATGAACGAACATGAAAACATCGCCGCCGGCGAGCAGAGCACGGTGGTGGAAACCAGCGTCGGCAAACTCGGCCTGGCGGTCTGCTACGATCTGCGCTTCCCCGAACTGTTCCGCAAACTGGCGCTGGACGACGCCGAAATCATCTGTCTCCCCGGCGAGTGGCCGGCGCCGCGCCAATTGCACTGGCGTACCCTGCTGCGCACCCGCGCCATCGAGAACCAGTGCTTCGTCGCCGCCGCCAATTGCTGCGGCCGCCAGGGAAAACTCGACTTCTTCGGCATGAGCCTGCTGATTGCACCGCGCGGCGAACTGCTCGCCGAGGCCGATGATTTCGCCACCGAACTGGTAGCGACCTTCGACTTCAGGGAACTCGCCGACTACCGGGCGCAGATCACCTGCTTTGCCGATCGCCGTCCGGACGTCTACGGCACCCTCCCCTGATGCAGCGATTCCTCGGCACAAGCCTGCTGTTTTTCCTGCTGCTGGCCACCGCCGCTCAAGCCGCCACCGGCTTCGAACGCTGGAAGGAGCAGTTCGCCGCCAAGCTGCGGCACCAGGGTTTCAGCGAGGCGACGGTCGTCTATTTCCTCGACGCCGCCCAGTACCGCGACGTGCCGATCCGCGCCCAACTGCGCCAACCGGAAAAAATCCTCCGTTTCGACACCTACCGCCGCAACCTGATCACGGCCCAGCGCATCGCCGACGGCCGTCAGGCCCTGCAGGAGCAGGGGGCGCAGATCGCCTTGATTGCCGCGGGGTACGGCATCGAGCGTGAGGTGCTCGCCGCGCTGTGGGGGATCGAAACCTCCTACGGACGCGGCATGGGCAAACAGCCGGTGATCGCCTCGCTGGCGACGCTGGCCTACGCCGGCAAGCGCAAAAACTTCTTCGAAAAGGAGCTGATTGCCGCGCTGCGCATCGCCGAAGCCGGGCAACTGCCGGCGGAACGGATGGTGGGGTCGTGGGCCGGGGCGATGGGGCACAGCCAGTACCTCCCGACGACGTGCCACCGCTTCGGCATCGATGGCGGCGGCGCCGGCCGCGTCGCCCAGAGCGGCTCCTACCCCG
>VEPG01000061.1 GCA_012026975.1 Desulfuromonas sp.
CGCCGTCCACTTAGCGGGCGCTGACGGGTCGCCGGGTTCTCCGTCCGCTGTCGCTGCCGACAGGGTTGACGCCGGAGACCATCACCCCCTCGTCTCTGCACGGCAAGGCGCGTGAAGCCGCCGGGGGCAACCGGGTTGATGTCACCTACGGGGAACCGCTGACCCTGGCGATCCCCGGCGTCGAGGACGCCATGGAAAAGGGGAAGATCCTGCACCGCGCCTTCGAGGTTTTGTCGGACCACCCGGAACGGCGCGGGCTGCTCCCGGATGCGCTCGGCCAGGCTCTTCCCGTTGGCGTGGCGCTGTCGCCGGAACAGGGAGATGCCATTTTTGCCGCCGTCGCAGCCTTTGATGCATGGCTGAAGGATTCGCTCAGTCCGCAGAGCCGGCAGGCCGAAGTGCCGTTGCTGGCTCTGAACGAAGCCGGCAGTGTCGTTCACGGCTTTGCCGATATGATCGTGGAAACGGCCGATGGTCTCTGGATCGTTGACCATAAATCCGACTTTGTACCGACCCCGGAACAAATGAGCGAACGCTTCGATACCTATTTCCCCCAGGTCCGCTGCTATGCAGACGCTCTGGGCAGGGCCCGGCCGGACAAGCCGGTGAGGGGGGTTGTCCTGAACTGGGTCAGTTTCGGCAGGGTCAGCCTGGAGGAGTTTTGAGGGTGTGCAGGTGTCTTCAAAGGATGTTGCGGTGCTGCGCGGGGAAGTTGTCGCCAGAGAGCAGGGCCCACCGGCCATGGTGATCGGCTTCGGGGGAGGGATTGACCGCCTTGACGGCGGTCAGGAGGAAATCATTGCCGACTGTACGACCAGAGTGGTGATGCCGCTGGAATAGCCTTGCAGCTCAGGGCGATTGAGCTCTCCGGCCAATTCGAGAATCCCTGGCCAGGCGATGATTTCTCGAAGATTTGCGAATATCTCCGGGAAAAAGAAAGCCTCCACGATTCCCTCGTCTGTTTCAACGGTGGCGATCGCCATCGGCCCGGCGCTCTTCGTTTCAAAGATGCGGCATTCGCTGATCCGGCCGCGAACCCGGTCGCAGTCTTCCGTCGTAGTCTTGGCCGGTTTCCGGTCGCATCGGTTCTTCGCTGCCGCGAACTTCCGTCTGAGTTGGTCGATATCCCCCTCGAACCGGGTCAGTGCCGGCCCGTGCAGGCGCATGGTCGAAAAATGGTCGACGACGGCGGCATCGCGCACCGCCAGGAGGTTCCCCGGCTGCAGCAAGTCTTGCAGCCTGGCGGTCTCGTCCGGATCGCTGGAAGAGTCATAAATGCCGACAGGGATGAGATCGCCGCAGACACTCAGGGCCAGGCAGTCGACGTGGAACTCGGTGTGCGATTCCATTTCGGCCACGCACAGGTCGTCGACCAACAGGATGCCGGAGATGGTAAGGGAGATTTCTGCCATCGATTCATGCTTCCGTTATGCGCCATCGAGGCTTCGGCTCATGGATCCCATGGGTCGAGTTGTCGATGAGGTAGACAACGCCCGGCTCCAACCGGTTCAGCATCGGCCATTCGCTGCGCGCTGCCGTGTGCGACTGTTTCGGCTTGCGGAAGGCGCGGCAGAGGACGAACGGGCCGGTTTCGACGCCGAACAGGTCGCACCGGCCGGGAGTGCTCCTGTTGTAGGTGCAGTATTCGCAACTGATGTGGCCGCCGTTGGGCATTTTGGTCCCCCGTTTATGAGCTGAGGCTGGTATGGCTACTGTGATCGTTATGTGGGCAATGGATATGCCGCGAAGATGGATTGCTGTCCAATGCCTGAATATTTTATGATGCCAGTCATCAGCATGAAGTTTTTCATGTACTCCAAATGGATATTTTCAGACGCTGCATAATCGATAAGCTCGCCAATATCATCTGATTTAGATCCTTCTTCTGCAACGCAGGCAAATGCATAAATTGCATCTTTGGCAATAGTGAATTTAATTTTTTCTTTTCTTATGAAATCGTTATGTATCCTATTTGGCCCAAAACTGTATATGATTATTTCTCTGTCTTGTTTGCTATATTCGTAGAAGCCTACGAGTTTCTTTAAATCTTTTTTTAGCCAGTCTTCTCTTAGTTTCCCGTGAGGTGTGCATTTTATTTCTATAACACAAACGATTGTTTGTTTGTTGGCAATAATTATATCAGGAAACTTTTCGCCTTTTTCTGTAGAATCTATTATGCAGAATGGTGCTTCTACAAATATGGTATGATCATTGCTCAATCCATGCCGGTAAATGCCATGATAAAGAACCGTCTGTAGTGAGAATTCGTTATGGATTCGATCGCCTTCATAGAATTCTTTCACAGTGTTTGTCCAGGCCTTAGTTATGATGTCCTTGAGATCCATAGTTTGTCTCCTTGGATATAGTCAGCACTGCCACGAAACACAATTCAGCACCCCACCACTCCGTGCCAACTCCGAACAGTCAACGACCTCAACCGCAACATTTTCGCCAAAGACAGCCTGGCATGCCTTTTCTGCCGGGCGGTCCTCGGCAATGCCGAACTGCGGCAAAATCACGAGATTGTCAACGCGCAGGAAGTTGATGTAACAACCCGTGGCGACCGGCATGCCGTCGGCGCCGCGAGCGTCGGTCGGGGCGTAGGGCAGTTTGTCGATTCGCAGACCATGCTCCAGCATCAACCGTTCGACCTTGCGCCCATACGCAGCGGTACAATCGGTGTAGTCATTCAACACCACCCGCTGTTCATTGACGAAGCGTACCACGCCGTCCACATGACCCGTTTCATCGCCCGGTTCGACCGGGATAACGATCAGTCGCTCAAGTTTCAGGGTGGCTTTGAGCTTCCCTGCCAGCTCCTCATGCGGATACCAGTAATTGTCCGCGAATACCCTCTCGGTCACGATGCCGGTCCCGCAGCAAATCTCCACGCCACCGCCGTCGAGGATGACCACGGACTCCCTGACCCTCCCGGAAAAGGCCAGGTCGTGGTAGCACCCCGGCGTCGTGATGCTCCCCGAGAATGCCGGCTTACGCAGATAGCGAGGCCAGTAGACGAATTGCACCAGGCTGCCGTCAGCAGAGCGCACCGGCATATAGTCGCGGCACCAGATGTCTCTGGTGCAGGGGATGGCTGTATAGGCGATGTCATGCTTCTCGAGAATCTTCCCGAGCGTGGCGTGAATTCCGGGAAAGCGTTGCGGCAGTTGGTCCGGGTGCCAGACAGTAACCAAGGGCATCTCCTCATTCAAGAATGTCCCAACCTTCTCACGGAATGGCGACATCCCATGTCGCATTTAGGAGGTGCTGCTCCCGTCGTAGATTCCGGCCATCTCCTGAGCCGACCGTGCAAACTCTTCGCGCAGGCTCTTCGGTGCCAGTACTTCGACCTTCGCCCCGAACCCGAGCAGCCACCAGCGCAGTTGCCGGGTGTCCGGCACGCTGGCCTCGATCAGCAGGCGGCCGTCGTGGTGCCATTCGGCCCGTTGTTCCGCGGACAGGGGGCTCTCCAGCAGATGGGTCCCGGTTCCCGCCTCGATCAGAAAGCGCAGCCGTATGCTCTTCGGGGCAGGTTGCACGGGGATGCCGATGGCGCCCTGACGCAGATAGTCATTGAGCTTAAATCCGCGCGGACGCCTGGCCGGTTCGTCAAGCAATCCGGCCGACTCGAAGCGGTGCAGGGCAAACAGACGCACATCCCGGTAGTCCCACAGGGTGCCTGCCAGGTAAATGACCGGGTCTGCCAATATCAGCCCGAGGGGATTGACCACGCAGTCGAGCGGCTCAGCTTCGCTGCGGCTGTGATATGTGCCGGTAAAGCGCAGGTCGCGAAACAACGCCTCGTAGACGGTCTCCAGCACATCGCCGGCGATTTCCGGAGCCAGCAAAGGTTGCTGGCGGGAAAACATGGCGACCTTCTCCGGCCAGTGCGACTGGGCGCCGTCATGTGCCTGTTCGAGGACGTTGCGGGCCCGCTGCAGGTGCGGCCCGAGGGCGGCGACGCAGGCCGGCGGCAGCATCGGCGCGAGAAATGTCTCGACCATGCGGAAGGTCAGCGCCGCAGTGGTATCCATGCCGGGTACGTCGAACGCCTCGGCATCGGGCTGCCAGGACCAGCCGGCCGGCTTGTGCCCGTCGCAACCCAACGGGAACTCTCGTGACAACTGGTCGAGGTCACGCTGGATGGTGCGCCGGGACGTCGGGTAGCCACGACCGGACAATCTTTCTTCCAGTTCCGCCGTGGTGATCTTGCGGGGATGACGCGGGACCATGCGCAGCATATTCCAGTGTCGCAGCAGCGTTTCCATGACGACCTCCCTGAACGAGGATCATTGCAGTTCCATGCGACGTCCCATGACGCGTTGGTATGATAGAGAGTAGTTCAAGCGGATTGTTCCGGCAAAGGTATTTTGAAACTGCCGGCTGGCTGTTGGCCACAAGGTGTCGGCGCCCTTCTGCCTGGAACCCTCCGGCGGAGCGTCATGTTGTGACATGTTCTGACACATGCATGGGCTAGTCTTTTCTCGCATGACATTCGGGGGAGGGGGGTGTGCTCCCGGGCTTCGGTCCGGGGGCGTTGTTTCCGCATTTCGGAAAGGGGGCGCCCATGCAAGGACATCCGAGCAAGCTCATTGAGAATCCACTGCCGGTCGAAGAACTGCTGAAACGGGCTCAAGCCGGCGATGCTGACTGCCAGTACTGGGCGGGGATCCGCTTCTTCCAGGGAGAAGGAGTGCCCGAGGATCCGCGCAGGGCGATCGAGCTTTGCGCCGACGCCGCCGATCAGTTCCATGTCCGCGCCATCGCCTTCCTGGCCTACTGCCGGCTGCGCGGCGTGGTGGTACCGAAAAACCGCAGGGATGCCGTCACCATGTACCGCTTCGCCGCCACGGAGGGGTATGCCCCCGCCCAGTATTCGCTCGGCATTCTCTACCTGGCGGGGAACGGGGTGCGCAGGAGCGTCCGTCTGGCCGTCAAATGGTTGGGGAAGGCCGCGGCGCAGAGCGACATCGATGCGCTGGTCAGGCTCGGCGACCTCCACCACGAGGGGAAGGCGGTGGTCGAGGACGAGGAAAAGGCGTGCTACTACTATCGTCGGGCGGCAGAGCTTGGCTCCGCGCGAGGGCAGTACATGTACGGCAGCTTCCTGATGAAGGGGGTGGCCGTCGCGGCCGATCCGATCGAGGCGCTCGACTGGCTCGATCAGGCTGCTGCCCAGGGGTACGCGCCGGCGAACGAGGTTCAGGAATACTACCGGCAGTTCGTACGCTTCGATCCGGCGGAAGCCGGGCTGAAGGACTTTCCCGTGCAGCACCCCTTTCCGGTCCGCCGACGCACTGCCGTCTGCGTGGCGGTGCTCAAGTGCCCCTGCTTGCAGGCGATGGCCGGAGACCTCAGCGACTACATCCGCGAGAATCCCAAGGACGAAGAAACCGGCCTGAAGGATGTCGCCGCACTCCTCGCTGCCGCTGCCGAAAACGGTCAGCCGCCGCTGACTTTCGTTCAATGAGCGGAGGATCTGTGAGAATATGGAGGATGCATGACCGGAGTGCGCACCAGCCAGACCCATCCGTTGCAGATTGACGAACTGTCGATTCCCGGGGTGAGCGGCATTGTCGGCATGACGCTATGCCCCGGCAAGTGCGGCGACAGTATTTACGGTGCACCGTGGCAGCGCGACCTCGAGGCAGACCTCGATGTCATTCGCATGTGGGACGCCGCGGCGGTGTTGACGCTCATGGAGGCCCATGAGTTCTCTCCTCTGGGGATCCGGGTCTTCCCGCAGGTTATGCGCCGGGAACCGTTCCAGTGGTTGATGCTGCCGATCCGCGACATGCATCCGCCGGAGTCCGGTTTCGAGCGCCAGTGGGCGCATGTGCGCGACAATCTCCACGCCCTGCTGCGGTCGGGCAAACGAATCCTCCTGCACTGCCGCGGCGGGCTGGGGCGAACCGGCACGGTGGCGGCACGTCTGCTGGTGGAGTTCGGGGTCGAGCCGGAGGAGGCGATCCGCCGGGTCCGCGCCGCCCGCCCCGGGACCATCGAAACGGCTGCTCAGGAACGGCATGTTCTGGACTATCGCCCCCGGCCGCAGCGCCGGACGCCGGAGCACTATGCCGGCTGCCTTCTCGGCGGGGCGGTCGGCGATGCCCTGGGGTGGCCGGTGGAGTTCAAGTCCATCGATGACATCCGGCGGGAATTCGGCCCCAAGGGGATTGTCGACCCGGTCGCCAATCGGGAGGGTCTCTTCGAAATCACCGACGACACCCAGATGACGCTGTTCACCGCCGAAGGGCTGCTGCGCGCCGGCACGCGCGCACACCACAAAGGGATCGGGCCGTCGTTCGCTTCCTGCGGTTACTACGCCTATCAGCGCTGGCTGGTGACTCAGGATGAATCGCAGGCCGAAGAAGTCTCCTCCGACGGGTGGCTGATGACGGTCCAGGGGCTGTACCGGCGCCGGGCGCCGGGGAGTACCTGCCTGTCGGCGCTGAAGCAGGGCCGGCAAGGTAGCATGGACGAGCCGCTGAACGACAGCAAGGGGTGCGGGGCGGTCATGCGCATGGCCCCGGTCGGCCTGTTCATGCAGTCGCCGTATGTCTGCGGTTTCCTCAACAGGGAACAGCGTGACGAATACGCCTTCCGGACCGGTTGCGAGCTGGGGGCGCTCACTCACGGCCATCCGTGCGGCTATCTGCCGGCCGGCTGCCTGGCGCTGCTGACCAGTCGCATCATCGACGGCGACAGTCTGACGCAGGCTCTCGACAGGACGATGGCCGTGCTCAAAAATATGGCCGGTCACGAGGAGACCTTGCAGGCACTTGCCGCGGCACGACAATTGGCAGCCGATCAGTCCGTCACCCCGTCGCCGGAAGCCGTCGCCAGTCTCGGCGAGGGGTGGGTCGGCGAGGAGGCGCTGGCCATCGCCGTTTACTGTGCACTCGTCGCCAGAGATGATTTCGCGTATGGTGTCCGTCTGGCGGCGAACCACGGCGGCGACAGCGACAGCACCGGAGCCATCGCCGGGAATATCCTCGGGGCGCTATTGGGGAGCGAGGTGATTCCCCGGGAGTGGCTCGAGAAGTTGGAATTGCGGGAAGTCGTCGAGGCGATTGGGCGGGATCTGCTGACCGGATTCGAGGACAGTGATTCATGGTGGGACAAATATCCGGGGGACTGAAAGAGGAGAAACTGATGAAGAAAACCTACCGACTGCTTGGCCCGGATGGGATCATGTTTGAAAGCCTTGTCCCGGGAACCCTTGGAGGATACCGGAGAAAGAAGATCTATGGGCGTCTCGACTGTCCCTCGGCGAACGCAGCGCTCAAAAAGGGGGGCTATGCGAAACACAGGGTGTTCTTCGCCGGCGAAGAGGATGCCATTCGTGCCGGTTACCGACCCTGCGGCAAGTGCATGAAGGAGTTTTACAGGAAATGGAAGGCTGGCGGCCGGCCGGGAACGCGGGAATATCCCTGGCTGACCACCCCTTGAATTGCCGGGCTCCGAGGTTGACGTTTTGCTTTTAAAGTATTAATCTCACTGAGTTCGTTCAGGGCACAGCCGGGGTGACCCGCCTTCGTTGAGACTTCGTCGGACAGGCCCGGTGACGCAAAGTTATGAATTCGCTTGTCCGCCGAAGTTTCAACGAAGGCGGACCGAATGATGAACACTTTCATTTTCATGGTTGTCTAACAGGGAGGGTGTCGCGCCTGGTGCGATGCCCTCTTTTGGCTTTCAGGGGTATATGTAGTATGTTGAAAGCCCATGACAATTCGTGTTGCGGGTGCTGGAAACAGTGAGAGCGGTTTTGTTGTTGCGTGTGAATTAAACAGGGAGGCTTCAGAACTCTAGTCTAATCAATATCTCATATTAAGGAGAGTGCGCATGCCAAAAGCGGGTGACACGTTTACCGTTATCTTGAGGAAATCGCATTTAGAGTGGGGGACGCATAGATATACGTCAACAAGAGGGACGGTTTATGGCGAGGGGTATTTGCCCATTCCGGTAGTTTATGCGAGAAGATTTGAAATCTACAACAGCAATAAGGATGGTTCAAACATCGAATATATTTGCAATACTTCTGATAAATTTTTGTGTAGCGTAAAGCTGAAAGCAAGTGGCAGTAGCCATGAAGGCGCTGTTTATGCAAAACAGTTTCAAGGAAGTGGGAATTTGAAGTTGTTGGGTGATTGGTTTTCTCATATTAATGCAAATGTTGGAGATAAAATTAAAGTTACCTGGATAAGTCAAAAAGAAATAATATTAACGAAGTGCTGATTTGCTGTTAAATTTAAACTTAACGTTTCTAGTGTTATGATTATTGCAGTTGTGAAGCTATAACATGATATTCGTGTAGCTGGTGGCAAAAGCTTTTGACTGTAGCCGTAACGAATTTACTCTTGGAGAATCCGATGTCTGATGATCTTGTAAGAGAAGTGATTTATGGAGCAGATGACCCAAAAAACAGAGACTTGAAAATGATTAAAACCTGCGACACTTGCGGGAGAAAGTATCACCCGAGGAAAAATAGTTATCAGGCAACAAGCCGATTTTGTACTCAGGAATGTGCTAAAAAAGGCAGGTGGAATAGGGGGCGGAGGCTGTAGTTATTCAGAAATCATAGGCTGGCAATAGTAATGGCTGATGTTTTTACCCAGGCAAAGCGGTCTTGGGTTATGTCAAGAATTGCGGGCAAGCATACGAAGCCCGAAAAAATAGTCAGAAAATTGCTGCATTCAGCGGGTTTTCGGTTTAGACTGCACAATAGGACTCTTCCAGGGAAGCCTGATATTGTTTTAAAGAAATACAAGACCGTAATTTTTGTTAACGGATGTTTCTGGCATCAACATTCCGGTTGTAGTCGTGCAACGGCCCCTTCTAGCAACGCTGAGTATTGGAAAAATAAACTCCTGAATAATGTTGATAGATTTGAGATGCAAAAGTACAAGCTGGAAAGCTTGGGGTGGAGGGTTGTTGTTGTATGGGAGTGTGAGACAAAAAGGCCAGACATGCTTTCTGTGCGGCTGATTGAAATTTTGAGAGGATAAATCGATGTTGTATAGACTCGGTGAGCTTTTTTGCGGTCCTGGTGGTATTGCGAGGGGGGCTTTGGACGCGCAAGTTCTGGTTGGCGATGAGACCCACTCCATAGCGCATGCATGGGCTAATGACTATGATGCAGATACCTGTCAAACATACAAATCCAACATATGCCAGAATGAGCTCAAATCATCTGTCTACTGTGAGGATGTGCGGAAATTTGTAAAAAGACTGAATAAAAACACCCTTGAGAAAATCGATATATTCGCTTACGGTTTCCCTTGTAACGATTTCAGTATAGTGGGTGAATCTAAGGGCTTTGACGGCGAATTTGGCCCTCTTTACACATACGGATTAAATGTTATCGACAAGTTCAAGCCAGTTGCTTTTGTCGCTGAAAATGTTGGAGGGATTCGTAGCGCCAATCAAGGCATGGCCTTTTTTCAGATACTCTCCGATTTAGAGAGGGCAGGAAACGGTTACGATTTGTCGGTCAATCTCTATAGGGCTGAAGAATACGGAGTTCCTCAAGCTAGGCACAGAATTGTGATAGTAGGAATCGACTCCAGCTTAGGTTTGGAGTTTAAGGTTCCGGCACCCACAACGGCTGACCCTAAAAAACAAAAATCAGCAAAGCAGGCGCTTTCCGGAATCAGCCGTAATGCTCCGAACAACGAGTTAACGGCTCAGTCGCAAGCGGTAATCCGCAGGCTGAAGCATATTAAGCCCGGAGAGAATGTCTGGAACGCCGATTTGCCTGAGGACCTGAAGCTTAAAGTTAAAGGGGCACGGTTGAGCCAGATTTACAGACGACTTCATCCGGACAGGCCGGCTTATACAATAACAGGCAGTGGAGGTGGGGGTACGCATTGTTACCATTGGTCTGAACCCCGTGCGCTGACCAACAGAGAGCGGGCAAGGCTTCAAACGTTTCCTGATGATTTCGTTTTTTCTGGGAAGAAGGAAAGCGTGCGCAAACAAATTGGCATGGCGGTCCCGCCGCAACTCGCCAAGGTCATATTTGAGGCAATTCTTAAAACTTTAGCGAATCAGACATATAACTATGTTGAGCCTAACCTAAAGTTAGATCATGAAAGTATAAGGGATTTGCGCGGGCTTATTGAGCAATAAATTTTTGTGAGGGTTAAATGAAGGCTTTTCTCGTAAAAATCACAAATCGGGATAACGTAGACGCGACACTTCAAGGAAGAGAATTTGTTCATAAGGACATCTATAATTTTGAGTCTGAGATTAGCAAAGGAGATCATGTTTTTATTTATTTAAGTGGAGATAAGTCGAGGATAGATTGGGATCAAGGATTGGTTGCATACGGAGTAGTAAATGTTGCACCTTATGATAAGGGATACAGCCGCGAGAATAAAAAATACTTTAAAATAAAAATCAAGCCTGTTGTCATCCTAAAAACACCAATTCCACCAAAGGAAACAAAACTTCATAAGAAATATCAAGATCAGCTATATGATGTGCCTTATGTCGGTGCAAATCATTTTCCAAATCAGGCAATAGCACGAACTGAGGGAGAAGGCGCCGTCGCCTTATTCAAGCTGATGTCGGAATATGATCCATCGATATTGGAGTATTTGCCCCCGCAATTTTCTGTTTCGCCACATAGATTAGATAATCATTCGTCTTCTCGGTCGGTTATTACGCAAGCGAAAACGCATTTATTGTTTAAGCCTTTTCTTTTACTTGCCGGCATCTCCGGCACCGGTAAAACCCGTTTTGTCCGCGAACAGGCCAGTGCTTCGGCAGCGCTGTATCATCAGCCGGAGCGATCCAACTACTGCCTCGTCCCCGTTCGCCCCGACTGGCACGAGCCCTCCGACCTGCTCGGCTACATTTCCAGAATCGGGACTGACGGTACCCGTTATGTGGTCACCGACCTGCTCCGTTTTATGGTCAAAGCCTGGAAACATGCCGTGCAGTCTGCAACGGCAGAGAAGATTGAATGCAAACCTGTTGAGACCATCTGCCCTTTCTGGCTCTGTCTGGATGAAATGAATCTGGCGCCGGTCGAGCAGTACTTTGCCGATTACCTGTCGATTCTTGAAACGCGTAAGTGGGAGAATGGCATCTACAGTTGTGACCCGATATTGAAGTCAGACACCATCAGTCAGCTTGAAGAGGAGGGTAAAACTGCACTCTGGAAAGATCTTGAGCTTACGGATGACAACTCGGTCAACCAGGGCCTCAAGGAATACTTTTCTAAAGTCGGGATCCCGCTGCCCCCCAACCTGATTGTCGCCGGCACAGTCAACATGGATGAGACCACCCACGGTTTCTCCCGCAAGGTGATCGACCGGGCGCTGACCCTTGATTTCGGTGAATTCTATCCGAACGACTATGCAGAATTCTTCGAACCCTCCATCCATGCGAAGACGCTCGGTTTTCCGACATTGAAACAGATTGCAAAAGCCGATCTTGCTTCTGTTGCCGCGGATCCGGACGGAACGAAAACCAGAGATTTTCTTGACGGCGTCAACTCGAGGCTGAAGGGGACCCCGTTCGAGCTGGCCTACCGTGCCCTGAACGAGGCTCTGCTTGCCGTGGTTTGTTTCAACCCAAAGGATGACCGGGAGCTGCAGGCGGTCTGGGACGACTTCCTGATGATGAAGGTTCTGCCGCGGATCGAGGGGGATGCCGAAAAGCTCGGTTTTGACGGGGAGGAGACCGGCCTGCTCAACGATTTGTCAACGGCACTGAAAGGCCTGCTTCCCGCCATTGCCGGTACGGAGCGACCCGATCTGTTTAGAGAGAAGACGGCTGACGGGGGTGAGGTCACGACCGGGTGCAGGACCCTCGACAAACTCGGGCAGATGCAGAAGCGGTTGGAGAAGAACAGCTTCACCTCCTTCTGGCCGTAAGGAACCTGCTCTGTGCCTGATATCCTCAGGTTGAAAACAGCACTCTGGTCTCTGAACGTATGGACCAGAGATGTTGAAAAGCCTCAAGCCAGATTGAGTGCCACCCTGGCTGCGCGGGGTAAAGACCTGCCGGAAACATTTCTCCGTTTTTCACCTCCTCTCCAGATCACTGACATCCATGTCCCGCAACTTGAGGCATTGGTCAAACCGGAGCCTGAACAGAAACTTCCTATACCCCTCTTTTTCGAAAACCGTCTGTACGAATTTGAATTCATCTTTCCTGAAGCCGACCGGCTTAAACCGGAGATTGTTCACTGGCGGAACGACGTGCAGGATGCTTTCCACCGCTCGGGACAGAGTCTGCGCGGCAGTATCAATACCGGCAACGACACCGGCTGGTTCCGGTTGGGAATCCGATACACTGTAGCCGGCACGCGAATCGAACAGTATATCTCCTTTGAAATCCTGCCGGTGAAGATGGATCTGGCCGGAGATCTCGACCGGATTCATGCTGAAATAGACGCGACCTATCCGCTCTGGCGCTTTGCCTTCGCCGGGAGGACGGAGCAGGAGCTGGCAGAGGCGCGCCGGCCTCATGAGCGCTTTCCGCTGCTCTGGCTCGCACTTTTCAAGAAACTCCGCAACGATCTGGATGATGCCGTCAAGCTGGTGTGCCGTTCGCCGCATGCCCGTCTGCTTCCGCAGGAACGGTTCCTCCGTCCCGATAGGATCAAGGGGCGACTAACCCCCCGGCTAGAGGAGAAAATCACGGAACAGTGCCGGAACGGCGAAGCCCACCGCCGGCACCGTATCGAGACCCGCCGCCTGTCGGTGGATACCCCGGAAAACCGTTTTGTCAAAATGGTTCTGGAGCGCAGTTCGCGGGAGCTGTCGAACTTCGTTGCCAGGGCCCGCCGCAATGATCGGGCTCCCGATCAGGCAAAACTGAGTTCAGCGTTCTATGTTGAGTTGGAAGGCTGGCGCAAGCCTCTTGAGCAGAGACTGATGGAGCCGCTGTTCCGCGAAGTCGGCGATTTCAACGGCCTTTCGCGTGAATCTCTGGTCCTCCATCACCGGGCCGGTTACTCAAAGGTCTACCGGATCTGGCAGGAGCTCAAACTTTATCTCGACCTGTTCGGCCGTCAGGCCTCCATTTCGATGAAGTCGGTGGCGGAGCTGTATGAGATCTGGTGTCTGCTCGAGATTCGCCGGATGCTTTGCTCCCTCGGTTTTGAGGAAGTTGAAACACGCCGACCGGATTTGAGGACGAAAGGCTTTGAGAAGGAACTGGTTGACGGCATGGGTACGGCCTTTCGCTTTGTCAGGAGCGACGGCATGAAAATCAGGCTCGCCCATGAACCCTCTTACAAATCCATCTCTGAACCGAAGCCATCCGGCATCTGGTCCTGGACGACACCGCAGAAGCCGGACATCCTGCTTGAGGCAACGTTTGCAGGGAAAGAACGGATCCGGTGGATTTTCGATGCCAAATACCGGATCACCGACGGTGAGGATGATACCGATCTGATCCCCGACGATGCCATCAATCAGATGCACCGTTATCGTGATGCGTTGATTCATTTCGAACGTGAAAATGAGAGGACGGCAGGGCAGAGCAGGCCGGTAGTCGGCGCCTTTGTTCTTTACCCGGGGTTCTTTGACGAAACGGGCGAGAATCCCTACCGGCCGGGAATCGATGCAGTCGGGATCGGCGGGTTTCCGTTGCTGCCCGGTCGTGAGAACCTCTGGCTGCGCAACTTTCTGAGGGAAAAGCTCGGATCGGTTCCGGAGTCCTACAGGGTTCCCGATGCCGATGAACATTTACTTCACGACTCGGTGCGAATCCCGCCGACAGGGTTGGTTCTCGAGCGCTATGAGGATCTGACACTGGTTGCGTCCCTGGGACACGGGAGAGACAGGGACTATGTGGAACGGTTCAAGTCCGGGACGGCAGGCTGGTACCATGTCCCGGCGAAGACAACCGATGACCGCAAGGTGCCGCGGGCATTGATGCGGGAAGTCAAGGGTTGTGCTATTGCAGTCCAGGTGGATGGTGTTGCCGGCCGACATGTGGAGTATCTCTACGACGTTAAATCGGTCAATCTGGTAAAGCGCTGTGAACTGACTATTGAGCAGTCGGGTAAAGTCGATCCGGTCAGCCAAAAGGATTACTGGTTGTTTGCGTTGGGGGAATCAAGACGCCTGCCGACGCTTGTCACAACAGACAATGAGGGGCGTTTCCTCTTCCGATTGACCGGAACAGGAGACCTCCTGTTGGCGCAGAAATATGAGTCCCTTCCGGAAAGATACAGCTCATATAATCTACATGACTGATGTCGGTTGTTGTGACTTATTGTGTCATCCTGCCGTGCGATTTTTCGATTTAAGAACAAACACACCCCTGAGATATGTCGAAAGAAATTGACTTTTTCTCATAAATTTGCTATCCATCACAAACCCTTCTTATTGAGAGCGACCGAGGGACTGGCCCTATGACGTCGCAGCAACCTGCCCATGTGGGCAAGGTGCTAAATCCTGCGGGATCGAACGATCCCGGGAGATAAGGAAGTGGCCGACCTCTTTTGGACGACCCCTTCCGCTGATACGGAAGGGGTTTTTCGTTCCGGGAGGTCTGCCATGAAAACACTCATCACCCCGCCACCGGTCGTACGCGGCCACCACCCGCCAGGAGCCATGTCCACACCTCTCCGACACGCCCCGCCGTAAGGGGCTGTAGGAGAGGGCCGGCAAGCGCTCGCCCTTTTCCAGAACCATTGAGAAGCCATGCCGGTTCCCGTTGCAGGCAAGTGCCCTGCGCCTACGGGAGGCCTCAGGGGAGCTTTGTCTCCGCCACGTCAATGGAAAGGGGAAATCATGTCGGTAAAAAACAGCAACGGCGGCCTTTTGGGCCGTGCCCGCTACGGCGGTCTGCTCGAGCCGGGCAGGCGGTGTCGGTTGGCCACCGACGGCAGCACGGACAGTTCCGGCGACCCGAGAGGGGCTGGTCACCGTGTTCTTGGCGGCGAGTGCCTGGCTAAACGACTCAGCCGCGAATATTTCAAGGAAATGACCACCGAAGAGGATCTCGAGCTGATCGACTACGAGATCTTCAGCCACTTCAACATCTTCTGAACAGGGGGCACCATGAAACTCGCCGAAGCACTCATCCAGCGTTCCGACATGCAGAAGTACGTCAAGCAGTACAAGCACAGGCTGGCCAAATGCGCCACGGTCCAGGAGGGGCTGACCCCGGTCGAAGACCCTCAGCAGCTCCTGGCCAAGGCCGAACGGGCAGTCGCCGACCTCGAACGGCTGGTCTGCCGCATCAGCCGGACCAATGCGCACACCCCCTTCGGCGACGGGCTAACCTTGGCCGACGCAGTGGTCCGCCGCGACATGCTGATGGTTCGTCACCTTCTGCATTTCGACCTGGCCGAGGCCGCCACTGTGGACGAGTCCCGCTACAGCCAGCGGGAGATCCGCACGGTGCCAACCATCGATGTCGTCGCCACGCGACGGGCCGGTGACACCCTGGCCCGCGAATTCCGCGAACTGGACACACGCATCCAGGCGCTGAACTGGACCGTCGATCTGATCGAATAGCCATCACGTCATCATCAGCAGGTAGCCGCAAACGGCGGAAGCGAGCACTGCCAGCAGAACTTGAGGGGCGAGGGGCAGCCCATTCAATCACAGCGTTTGCCCGGCAAAGTGACACGGGTACTTTGCAGAGCTTACAAGGCAGAACCTGGTGCTGGTCCGCTCATGCGGCGAGGGTGGGTATGGGGGCAACGATGACGACAACTTTTCACGACAAGGGGGTAATCATGTCCGCAAACAATCCGTTACCGAAACGCCTGGAACAGATGATCAAGCAGCCACAACTTCCGCTTGATGACGAAATGTTCGCGCTACTGCGCCAGTGGTTCCCGTACGCCCCGGTGCTAATTCGCGGCTCGGCCGACCGGCGTGAATTCGATTTTCTGAAGTGGCTGCTCAAAGGGCGAGTAGTCGAGGTTTTGCTCAAGCTGGAGGCCAGTCCCCTCTCCATCGACCATCGCATCGCCAGCCTTCTGCGCGACTATGGCCGCAAAACCTGTCCGCACGGCCCCTACCCGGCCCAACCGATGAGTCAGCAGTTGTTCGGCTGGATCGGCATCGAGATGGGCAACCCCCCCTGGCATCGCCATCCACGTACTGCCTTTATCGAGTTGCCAACTGTCCGGATGCTGGAGACCTACGCCCGGATGCTCGGTGGCCGTCTTGAGCAAAGGGAGTTTTTCCCGGGCGGTGTTTATATTGTAGAAAATCTGACCGATGAGCAGAAGGATGCAGTCTCGGCGATCGCCCGTGAACACGACCTGAAAGGGCATTGGCTGTTCGGTGGTGGCTCGATTGTATTTTCTGCGAACCGGCCGACGCCGCGCCCGAAACCGCCAGTGGGTGTGCGAGCGGAAGAACTCGAACGCATGCGTAAGGAAACCGAAGCCCTGTTGATTGAGATGATGATCGCGGCCGGTGCCGACATGTCGGAAAAGCCTCTCGATGTGGAGATCCAGCAGACGATCCTGGACCAAATTGCTCAGGAAGAACGGGCTGTAAAGTGATCATGTGGAATGCCATGGAACGAATGCCTGCTGACGATCCGCTGCTGCAACTCTACTTCGAAGGCGACCGCCTGGGCGCTTCTGCCGAGGGGATGTCGGGGGCGACGCTCTCTTTCGAACAGATCATGGCCCGGCGGAACGAGCACCCGAACGGAACCGACGAGAGCGACTCGGTGCGGCTGTTTATCCGGTATGCCGACAGTGACTGCTGGGATGGCGATTACGGCCGGTTTGCCGCAGGGTGGGCCGCTCATCTCACCCGATACCACGCGGTCACAAGCTACGGGCGGACGTGGCGCGACCTGTTCGCATTGGTCAGGCACGTCGAAAAAACCACCGGCCGGCCGATCTCTTACGCGAAGCTGACCGAAATGGCCCGCGACCGGAACTCCTGCGGCAACGGCTGCCTGGCCCTTGCCTATCCGGCCTGGCGCTACGCGCGGACGGTCGGTGGCGACCCGTACCGGTTGGCCCGGGTGGTGACGGAGGTCTCGCACGCCCACCCGATCGCTCAGCGCTGCGTCGCGGCCCTGGTTGGCTGTTTCGAAACCGGGGACCCATCCACAATCACATCCGACTGTTTCCCCCCGGCAGGGGCGGAAGCCTGCTTCACCCACCTCGCTCCGGGATGCCTGTGGGCTGCCCTGGAGTGCGCCGGGGAGGCAACCCGGGACGACGCGATCCGCCGGGCCGCAAGCATCGGCGGCGACGTCGACAGCTACCTCTCCCTCGGTCTGCTGCTATGGGGGCATCGAAACAGGGATCTTCTTGTGAACCGTTGATTCGACTTTCAACCGCGAACCGACAGGAGGCGTACATGCCGAAGCTCGACGATTACGACATGGAGTACCGGCCCGGAGCCTACTGCTACTTTCGGGGACGGTTCTCAAATAAGCTATTCATGTCAGATTGTTGCGAGTATAAATCCGGGAGCACCCCCCACAACCCCCCCGTCTGTAACCGCGTACCGGCCCTCTCCGGACGCGCCGTCATCGGCCTGAGGGAGCGCGACCTCTGGCCGGCGCAGGAGTTTTTGCATGAGCATCGGCGGGAGTGGATGTTGTAAAAAGCGGGGTCTCGCCCCCGCGCGGCGACGCCCTTTTCACGGCGGAAAAGTGCGCAAAACGCCATTCACCACGCGGTGGGCATGAGCGATAGCATCGTCCCGCGGCATTGCCGTGGCGACACCGGTCCAGTCGTCTCCACCTTTTGCGGGGCCCATCCACTTGGGGCCCCGCGGCAGTCTACAGGCAGGGGCCTTCTGCCGGATGCGAGTCATTCAGCATTTGGAATGCGTTTGGATTTGCCCGCCAGTTAACAGCCCCGCCCGCCACCTCCACCCTGCCTGAACACCGGCATGAACTCGGCTCCGACGGCACGGTGCCGGGCGAGTTCCGGGGACATCTCTATATAATTTCCCGACAGTTGAAGTTTCCACCCAACCAGGTTGCCGACTGCGGGCATTCGTCATAGAATGCCCACATTGTTATGTCATTCGATCATCAGCAGGAGGGAGTCAATGGAAGCGCACGTTGTTTCGTCCGAGTGTGTAGAGGGCAAAATCTTCCTGATTCGCGGGCACAGAGTGATGCTCAGTTTCGACCTTGCGGAACTTTACGAGGTTGAACCGAAAGTGTTGGTGCAAGCCGTCAAGAGAAACATCGAAAGATTTCCTGATGATTTCATGTTTCAGTTGACAAATCAGGAATTTAGTAACTTGAAGTCACAAATTGTGACTTCAAATCGGGGCGGAATCCGCCGGGCCAATCCGTATGCCTTCACCGAACAGGGCGTGGCCATGCTCTCGGGGATACTGCACAGCTCGCGTGCAGTTCAGGTCAATATCGAAATCATGCGTGCCTTCGTACGCTTGCGCAGTTTGCTGGCTTTGAATGCGGAGCTTGCCGGCAAGGTTGACGAGCTGGAAAAGAAATACGATCAACAGTTCAAGGTGGTTTTTGATGCCATTCGGCAGCTAATGACCCCGCCACCGCCGAATCGTCGCAAAATCGGGTTTTGATGCAGGGACAATATTGGAAAATGAGGGACACTTCCCGCCTCTTGCCCCTCCCGACCCTGTCTGTTATAATCTGGTTATAACAAGCAAGAGAGGGCTGCCATGCGCCGCAAAATCTGCACCATCGGCAACAGCCAGGGGGTTTCGCTCCCCGCCGACGTCCTGGAAAAACTTCACCTGGCTGTCGGTGCCGATGTCGAGGTATCGCTCGACGAGGAGCATGGCCGCATCGTCATCGAACCGGCCAGGACCGCGGTCGACTACCCGGAAGGGATCGATGCCGGGTTCGTCGCCCAGGTCAATGAGTTCATCGTCCAGTATCGTCCCGCCCTGAAAAAGCTTGCGGAGTGATGTCCTCGCTCACCCCTGCCCAACTCCTCTTTCTGCATTATCGTCTGATCGTCACCACCGGCGGTGGTCACGGCGTCCGTGATCTCGGCGCCCTGCAGGCGGCCGCGGCCCGTCCGCAGGCCACCTTCGACAGGAAGGAACTCTATCCCGACCTGTTCGCCAAGGCAGCGGCCCTGCTCGAATCGCTGATCCGCAACCACCCCTTTGTTGATGGCAACAAGCGCACGGCCATCGCCGCCGCCGGCTTGCTGCTGCGCCGCAACGGCTATCGTTTGACGGCTGGGCAGGACGAACTGTACGCCTTCACCCTGCGCATGGCCACCGGGGCGGCAGGGCAGGACGAGGCCCGGCAATGGCTGGCTGCCCATGCGGTGGCGGATGGATAATAGGAAAGGACCTGCCATGCGACGTCTCCCCCCCGATAGCGAACGCCCCAGCCGCACCCAACGCAAACTGGCGGCCGAGGCGGTGGTCGAACTGGCTCATCAGCTCGCGGCACTTCCCGATCCCGCCTTCAAGGGGCTGCCTCTGCCGCGAGAGCTGCGGGATGAATTCGAACAGGTGCGCAAAATGAAAGCCTCTGCCGCGCGTGCGCGCCAGTTGCGGCACCTCGCCGGGGAACTGCGCGCCGCCGATGACCTCCTGGCCGCCCTGAACACGGCTCTGGGCGGGCAGCGCCGGTTAAGTCGCGAGGAGGCACTCCGCTTCCATCAGCGCGAGGAATTGCGCGAGAGCCTGCTCGACCCGCATCACGGCGCCGAGGTCCTTTACGCGCTTGAACAGAGTGCCCCCGATCTCGACCATGCGGCGCTCCGCGAGCAGATCGAGCGCTACCGGCAGACCGGCGACAAAAGGTACTACCGCGCGATCTTCCGGTTGCTGGAACAGCCAAACCAGGACGTTGGCAACAAATTGTGACTTCAAGTTGGGGTGGCATCCGCCGGCTCGCCCATGCGCTGGCGGCTGCCGGAACGTCATGAGCCTGCCAGCGTGGACCCGACTTGCTCCATTCTCCCCAATCCGCTACCATTCCACCTGCCGACAGGCCTGAAAACTCCCTCGCCTTGAAAGGGCTCGACCTATGAAAATCGCCATCCTGGGACTCGCCCAGACCGGAAAGAAAACCCTCTTTACCCTGCTCACCGGCCGTCCGGTCCCGGCCACCCGCAAAACCGGCGAAGCCCTCGAAGGGGTCGCCCCGATCCACGACAGCCGGGTCGATGCCCTGAGCAACTTGTTCAAACCGAAAAAGACCACCTATGCCGAAAACCAGTTCGTGCTCTGTCCCGACATCGCCGACGGCGGCACCTCGCGCCTGTGGATGGACCCGGCCCGGCGCTGCGACCTGCTCTGCCTGCTGATCCGGACCTTCGATTCCCCGGAGGTGTTCCACCCGCTGGGCTCCGTCGATCCGGCGCGGGCCCGGGCGATGATCGAAAGCGAACTGCTGCTGGCCGACATGCAGTTGGTGGAAATCCGGCTGAACCGTCTCGCCAAGGAGAAGAAAGGGGTGCAGTCCGCGACCCAGGTCCTGGAGGAGGATATCCTGCGCCGCTTCAATGCGGCCCTGGAGGAGGAGAAGTTCCTGAGCACCGTCCCTCTCAACGCCGAGGAGGAGCAGGTGATCAAGAGCCTCGGCCTGGTCACCCGGATTCCGCTGCTCTATGCCTACAACGTCTCCGAGGACGAGATCGGCAAGGATTTCGGCCCCGGCGTGTTCACCCTCTCCTGCGAGATCGAAAGCGAGATCGCCGGGATCGAGAACGAGCAGGAACGGCGGGAATTCATGGCGGCGATGGGGATCGCCGAGCCGAGCCTCGACCGGATCAACGCCTCGCTGTACGACGCCCTGGGGCTGATGAGTTTCTACACCGCCGGCGACGACGAGTGCCGGGCCTGGACGATCCGCAAGGGCTCCCGGGCGCCGGTGGCCGGAGGGAAGATCCACAGCGACATCGAGCGTGGCTTCATTCGGGTCGAGGTGATGAAATTCACCGATCTGATGGCGGCGGGGTCGGAGCAGGCGGTGAAAAAGGCCGGCAAGATGCAGTTGCACGGCAAGGATTACGTCATCGAGGACGGGGACATCTGTCACTTTCTCTTCAATGTCTGAGGGCGCTTGTCCGAGAGGGGCATGGCCTCGGCCACCTCGTGGAAGACCGCTTGATCGGGAACCCGCGCGCGTCCAAAAAACGAGGGGTTCGGCCATGGCCGAACCCCTCGGGTTTATCGGTGTTTCCGGCGGATAGCCGGGAGGTTACTTGCGCAGCACCTTGACGATGGCCGAGAAGTCTTCTTCGCCGCGGCCGTCCTTGACCCCCTGCTCGAAATTCTTGCAGACCACCTTGGCGGCCGGCAAATCGATGCCGACCTTGTGCCCCTGCTCGAGGACCAGTTCCAGTTGCTCGTGCACGTACTTGAGCGCCAGGTTGCGGGTGAAGTCGCCGCGGGCGATGGCCCGCCCGTTGGCATGGAAAAGGGGCGAGGCGACCCCGCCGGAATCGAGCACTTCGAGGATCTTGTCGATGCCGAAGCCGAGCTTTTCGCCGAAGACCACCGACTCGCAGAGGGCTTCCATCAGTTCGGCCTGCACCAGGTTCACCACGAACTTCATGCGCGTGCCGTCGCCGACATTGCCGACATGGATGATGTTGAGGCCGAAGAAGGAGAAGAGTTCGCGGCAGCGCGCGACCAGCGTCGGGTCGCCGCCGGCGAGGATGGTGAGCAGACCGTTGGCGGCATGCTCCTTGGTACCCCAGACCGGGGCGTCGAGGAAGACGACCCGATGCTTGGTCGCTTCATCGGCGATCTCCATGGTGCTCTCCAGGGAGTGCGTTCCCATGTCGACCAGGATCGTGCCGGGATCGATGCCGGCGAAGATGCCGTCGGGTCCGTAGATGTCGGGACGCAGCCGTTCCTTCTCGGGGCGGATGTGGATGACCAGATCCTTCCCCTTGGCCGCTTCCCGCGGCGTGCCGGCGCCCTTGGCCCCCGATTTGACGAGTTCCGCCACGACTTCGGGGTTCGAGTCGTAAACCGTCAGGTTGTAGTTCCCCTTGAGAAGGTTGGCGGCCATGTGCCTGCCGACCGTCCCCAGCCCCAAGAAACCGATATTTTTCAACATAGCACGCCTCCCGAGTCACGTGATGAAATCTGCTGGCAACAACTTTGGGGATAATACAACGGGTTTACTGCCGGCACAAGGCAAACCTCTACGCCTGGCCCCTCGTGGAGAGGTTTGCGCGTCGGCCTGTCACTCCCGGCGGCGCGGTCGGGGATCCTGAGAACGTAAACGACGGGCTTTTCGTCCGGGGTCTCCGGACGAAAAGCTACTTTGCCGCCGCCTGAGCGGTTTGCGGTGGATTGGCGATCCGGTCGGCCTCGTCGACCCAGCCGCCACCCATGGCCCGGTAGACGTCCACCAGCGCGGCCAGCGCACTGGCCTGGGTCCGGACCTGCGACAGCTGCCCGTCGAACAGGGCACGGTCGGCGTCGAGCACCTGCAGGTAGCTGGTCTTGCCGGCCTCGTACTGCAGCTTGGCCAGGTAGGCATAGGTGCCCAGGGCCTTGACCTGGCGGAGTTGCGAGCCAAGCTGTTCGCGCCCCTTGGTGGTGCTGACCAGGGCGTCCTCGACGTCGCGGAAGGCGTTGAGGATCGCCTGCCGGTAGTTGAACAGGGCCTGGCGCTGCCGGGCCTCGGCGGCCTGGACCTGCCCCTCGATGGCGCCGAAGGTGAAGATCGGCATCAAGGCGTTGCCGGTCAGCTGCCAGACTTCCGAGGGGCCTTCGAAGAGCTGGTCGGAGTGGATGCTGGCGGTGCCGAAGGCGCCGGTCAGGGACACCCTGGGGAAGTAGAGGGCGCGGGCCACGCCGATGCGGGCGTTGGCGGCGATCAGCTGCTGTTCGGCCTGGAGGATGTCCGGGCGGCGCTCCAGCAGTTCCGAGGGGAGTCCCGCCGGGATGCCGGGAATGGCGAGTTCGTCGATGGTCTTGCCGCGCGGGATGAGACCGGGATTGCGGCCGAGCAGGACGCACAGCAGGTGCTCCTGGCGGGCGACCTGGGCTTCCAGCTTGGGAACGGCCTGGCGGGCCACCTCGTACTGCGATTCGACCTGGCTGACTTCCAGTTGCGACACGGTGCCGTACTGGTGGCGCAGATTGAAGATGCGCAGCGATTCGGCGTAGACTTTCTCGGTGTCGCGGGCGATCTCCAGCTGCCGGTCGAGGCCGCGCAGGGCAATGTAGCTGCCGGCGGTGTTGGCGGTCAGGGTGAGCAGGACCGCCCGGCGGGCCTCCTCGCTGGCCAGCATTTCGGCGCGGGCCGCTTCGCTGGCGCGGCGGATGCGCCCCCAGATGTCGATCTCCCAGGTCGCGTTGACCGTCCCCTCATAGTAATTGTAAGGGGTGTTGTCACCCGGGATCAGCCCGGTTTCGGTCTCGTCCTGACGGGCGGCGAAACCGCTGGCGCCGATCTGCGGAAAGAACTCGGCGCGGGTGGTCTGCAGCTGACCGAGGTACTGGTCGACCCGGGCTGCGGCGGCCATCAGGTCGAGGTTCTCCTTGAGCGCGGCGTGGATCAGGTCGTTGAGCACCGGATCCTCGAAGCGCTCCCACCAGGTCGTATCGGCCAGACCGGCGGCTGTTTCGTAGGTGATCCGCCAGTTCGGCTGGGTGGCGATGGTCGGCCGCACGTAGTCGGGGCCGATGCTGCAGGCGGCCAGCAGCAGGGAAATGCAGACAATCAGCAGCCGGTTACGCATGGCCGGAACCTCCGTCATGGGATGAGGGTGCTGTCACCTTACTTTTCCGCCGGGCGAAAAGTCCAGTGGCATCCTCGAGCAGCACGAAGAAGAGCGGCACGAAGAAGGTGGCGACGATGGTCGAGGCGAGCATGCCGCCGATGACGCCGGTGCCGATGGCGCGCAGGCTGTTGGCGCCGGCGCCGGTGGCGATGGCCATCGGCACGCAGCCGAGGATGAAGGCCAGCGAGGTCATGACGATCGGCCGCAGGCGCGACCGGACGGCCTCGGTGGCCGCCTCGGCGGTGGTCATCCCGGCCCGTTGGTTTTCCGCGGCGAACTCGATGATCAGGATGGCGTTCTTGGCCGCCAGGCCGACCAGGGTGACCAGGCCGACCTGGAAGTAGACGTCATTCTCCAGCCCGCAGACCCAGGTGAGCAGCAGGGCCCCGCAGACGGCGAAGGGGACCGAGAGGATGACGCCGAAGGGGAGCGACCATTTCTCGTACTGGGCGGCCAGGATCAGGAAGACCATGATGATGCCGAAGATGAAGGCCTGTGAGGAGGTGCCGCCGGCTTTTTTCTCCTCGTAGGCCTGGCCGGCCCAGGCGACGCCGTAACCGGCCGGCAGGGCATCCTTGGCGACCGCTTCCATGGTGGCGATGGCCTGGCCGGTACTGAACCCTTCCGCCTGGCTGCCGGTGACTTTGGAAGCGGGGAAGCCGTTGAAGCGGGTGATCAGGTTCGCGCCGGGAACGTAGCTGACCTTCATCAGCGCCGACATCGGCACCATCTGGCCGTTGTTGGCCTTGACGAAGATCTGGTCGAAGTCCTCGGGCTGGTCACGGTATTCGGGGCGGGCCTGGATGATCACCTGCCAGATGCGGCCGAACTGGGTGAACTGGGAGATGTAGGAGGAGCCGAAGTAGGCCTGCAGCGTTTCGTAGACGGTGTTGACCGGCACGCCGAGGAGCTCGGCCTTGGCCCGGTCGAGATCGAGGAAGAGCTGCTGCTGGGAGGCCGAGAAGGTGGTGGAGATGCCGGTCAGTTCCTGGCGCTCCCTGGCCTTGGCGACGAACGCCTTGGTCACTTTTTCCAGTTCCTGCGGGCTGCCGCCCCCCTTGCTCTGGATGTAGAACTCGAAGCCGCCGGTGGTGCCGAGGCCCGGGATCGACGGCGGGTTGAGCGGGATGATTACCCCCTCCTTGACGCCGGCGTATTTCCTGCGGGCGTCGGCGAGCACGGCGAAGGCCGTCCCTTCTTTGCCCTTGCGCTCCCCGTAGGGCTTGAGGGAGGCGAACATCAGTCCGGCGTTGGTTTTGTTCTGGCTGTCGATGATGCTGTAGCCGTCGAGCTGGGCCACATCCGACATGGCCGGGTTTTCCCTGAGCAGGGCCGAGGCCTTGTCGCTGACCCCGGTGGTGCGCTCCAGGCTGGCCGCGTCGGGCATCATGTTGGCCACGAAGATGTACCCCTGGTCCTCCTCGGGGACAAAGCTGCCGGGAACCAGTTTCCCCAGGACGACGATGGCGACGATCAGGCCGGCGAAGAGGCCGATGCCGATTAGCTTGTGGCCGATCAGCCAACGCACCCCCGCGACGTAGCCGTTGGTCAGCTTGGTGAAGCTGTTCTCGAACCAAAGGAAGAAGCCCTTCTTCTCGTGGTGTCCCGGTTTGAGGATGCGGGCGGCCAGGGCCGGGGAGAGGGTCAGGGCGACGACCCCGGAAAGGACCATGGAGATCGCGATGGTGATGGCGAACTGCTTGTAGAGGGTGCCGGTCATGCCGCCGAGGAAGGCAACCGGGAGAAAGACCGAGCCGAGCACCAGGACGATGGCGATCAGGGCGCCGGCCAGCTCCGCCATGGCCTTTTTCGATGCCTCCATCGGCGACATGTGCAAAGTGGCCATGTTGTGCTCGACGTTCTCGACGACAATGATGGCGTCGTCGACCACCAGGCCGATGGCCAGGATCATGCCGAACAGGGTCAGCATGTTGGTGGAGAAACCGAGCATGTAGATGCCGATGTAGGTGCCGATGATGGCGATCGGCACGGCCAGGATCGGGATGATGGTGGCGCGGAAGCTCTGCAGGAAGAGGAAGACCACCAGGACGACCAGGATCACCGCTTCGAAGAAGGTGTGCACCACCTTCTCGATGGAAGCCTCGGTGAATTTGCTGGTGTCGAGGACGATCTTGTATTCGAGCCCGGCCGGGAAGTTCGGTTTTAATTCGTCGATCAGCGCCCGGACCTGCCGGGAGGTCTCGATGGCGTTGGCTCCCGGTTGCTGATAAACGACGATCGCTACGGCCCGCTGGCCGTTGACCTTGCTGGCGATGGAGTAGTCCTTGTTCCCCAGTTCGGCGTAGCCGACGTCCTTGAGGCGGACGATGGCGCTGCCGGCCTGGTCGGTGCGCAGGATGATGTTTTCGAACTCCTCCGGCTTGACCAGCATCCCCTGGGTGGTGACCACGAAGCTCTGCTGGGTCCCCGCCGTGCTCGGGTTCTGGCCGATCTGACCGACGCCGTAGGCCTTGTTTTGGCGCTGGATGGCGGCGGTGCCCTCCTGGGAAGTCATTCCCATCTGCGCCAGACGGTCGGGCTTGAGCCAGATGCGCATCGCCACGTCGGGAACCGGGAACATGCTGGAAAGGTTGGCGCCGGGAAGGCGCTTGATCGGATCGAGCAGGTAGAGGTTGCCGTAGTTCGACAGGTAGGTCTGGTCGTAGCGGTTGTCGGGGGAGAAGAGGCTGATGACCATCATGAAGGCATTGGAGCGCTTCTCGACGGTGACCCCCTGCTGGGCGACGACGCTGGGGAGCTTCGGCGACGCCTGATTGACGCGGTTCTGCACGTTGACCTGGGCCATGTCGGGGTCGGGCCCGGGCGCGAAGGTCACGGGCAGGGTCTTGTTGCCGGTCGAGGAACTGGTCGACGACATGTAGGTCATGCGATCGACGCCGTTGACCTGCTGCTCGATCGGTGCGGCGACGGTGTTGGCGATGACCTCGGCGGTGGCGCCGGGGTAGGTCGTGCTCACCTGGACGGTCGGCGGGGCGATGTCCGGGTACTGGGCGACGGGGGTGGCATTCATCGCCACCGCCCCGGCCAGGACCAGGATGATGGAGATGACGGCGGCGAAAACCGGCCGATCGATGAAGAAGCTGGCCATGGGCGGCTCCGTCTACTTCTTCGCCGGAGCCGCGGGAGCCGCGGCCGGGGTGGAGGCAGGAGCTGCCGGGGCAGCAGGGGGCGTGCCCGGCGCCCCGGTCAAGGTCACCGCAGCTGCGCCGGCCTTGAGCC
>VEPG01000074.1 GCA_012026975.1 Desulfuromonas sp.
ACTTCCGCCAGCCCCTGATCCCCCGCCTCGATTCCCAACGCGGTAAAATCAGCAGTCGGCTCCCCTTGCTCCTCGGTAACGATCCACAGCGCTTCAAGGATCTCCTCGGCCTTGGCCGATACTTTCATGACTGGTTTCCTTTCTCTGTAACGTCTCGTTTGAATAGTCTATCGAACATTTCCGGCACGACAGGATTTTCCTGCCCGCAATAAGGACAATGAATCTTGCGGCAGCCGCCACGACAGGCGCCGCACCCTTCAATACGCAGCATCTCCGGCGTCAGCTCGTGTTCGCAAAAAGCGCATTTCATCCGAGCACCCCGGTGGCCAGCAGCAGTCTGTTGAGCCCGAAGCCCACGCTAAAGGCCAGAATGGTGACCAAGGCGAAAATGCTTAGCGAGACCTTCCAGCCGCGCTCCTTCTTCATGACCAGGAATTGTGCCACGCAAGGAACGAACAGGGTCAGGGTTACCGCGGCGACGGTCAACTGCACCGGGTTGAGCAGGCCGTTGGTCTGCAGGTCATAAAGCCCGGCCGCCCCGAAATCGCGGCGGAAGAAGCCGATGATGAACGCCGCGGCCGTCTCCTTCGGCAAGCCGAGCAGGCGCATGACCGGCTGCATGACGCCAACCAGCCAGTCGAGCGCACCGCTGAGTTTGCCGGCCCAGAGCAGCACCGAGGCAATCATGAACAACGGGAAGATCTCCAGGAAATACCACTGCATGCGCGTCAGCGTTTTAATCAGCACATTGCGCGGCTGCGGCAGGCGCATCGGCGGGATCTCCATGTAAAACATCGGCCGCTCCCCCGGCACCACCCTGGCCGCCAGCAGCCCGACCAGAAGAAAGATGCCAGTCAGACTGGCCACCCAGACCGCCAACGCCCCAGGCACCCCCGAAAGGAGTCCGAGAATGACCCCCATCTGGGCGCTGCAGGGGATAGCCAGGGCCAGCAACATGGTGGCGAGAATCCGCTCGCGCACGGTTTCGAGGGTGCGTGTCACCACCGTGGCCATGGTGTCGCAGCCGAAACCGAGGACCATCGGGATCACCGCCCGGCCGTTGAGGCCGATGCGTTTGAATACCCGGTCGACCAGCATCGCCAGACGCGGGAAGTAGCCGCTGTCTTCGATCATGGCGAAAGCGATGAAAAACGTACCGACGATCGGCAGAATGATCGCCACGGCGTAGCGCATGCCAAGCGTGAACAGGCCGTATTCGCCGACCACCAGTTCGCGCAGCCAGTACCAGGGGACATGTTGCTCGAACCAGGCGACCGCCCACGGGTTGAGATACTCTTCGAAGATTGTCCCCTCGAGGAGATCGACCACGGTGCCGGCACCGAAACCGCCGACAAACTTGTAAAGGCCGAAGTAGAGAACCAACAGCAGCAGCGGCACCCCGGTCCAGGGGTTCATGGTCAATGCCGACAAACGCTCGGCCAACGCGGGCCGGACGCCTTCGCGGCGGACCACCACACCGTCGAGCAATCCCTTGCAGATGCGCTTGCGCTCAAGGCTGATGCGCAGATGCAGATCGACGCGGCGCTCGAAGACAACGGCATTGACCTTCTCGGCAATGCCAACGGCATTCTCCCCCTCCCCGGCCAGCACCAGTTGCTGAACCTCCTCGTCGCGCTGCATCAGCAACAGCGCCAGGCTGCGGCATTCCAGACGGTATTTGCCGTGCATCGGCCCGGCGATGCGTTGGATATCCCGTTCGAGATCGGCGGCATAACTGAACGTTGCCCGGCGCGGTTGATAATCGGCGATGGCTTGCCGCAACTCCCCCAAACCGCGCTTGCGGCCGATGGCGGCGCCGACGACCGGAATCCCGAGCTTTTCATCGAGCAGCGCGATGTCGATGTGCATGCCGACCCGCTCGGCCTCGTCAATGATGTTGACCAACAGCAGAACCGGGAGTCCGGCTTCTATCAACTGGATGGTCATCGGCAGCATCCGCTCGAGGTTGCGCGCATCGACCACATGGATCACCACGTGCGGATCTTCCTCGAAGAGGATGCGGCGGCCGACCCTTTCTTCTTCAGTGATCGGCAGCAGGGAATACATCCCCGGGGTGTCAAGAACCTGATAGTGCTCGCCGGCAATCTGGCAGTGCCCGCGTGACACTTCGACCGAGGTGCCCGGATAGTTGGAAACCGTGGTGTAGGCCCCGGTCAGGCTGTTGAAAACCACGCTTTTGCCGACATTCGGGCAGCCGACCAGGATGATCTTCCTCTCACCGCCGGATTCTTTATGCAAAGGACTCACGAGGACCGCTTTCTTTGTTATTGACAATCAATTTCACAAATAACACCGAAGAAGACGCTGACAATCATTGATTTAGCACTGTTAATTCGTGATGCGTGATCGGTGATCCGTTGCGATCTGCAAATAATTTGATCGGATCACGGATAACGGGTCACGCCTTTCTACTTCTGGCAATCGCGGCAACGCCCGTACAACTCCAGGCGATGCCGTTCGATACGGAAACCGTGCTGGATGGCAACAGACTCCTGCAAGGCCTCGATCTGCGGATTCTCAAACTCGACGATGGCCCCGCAATCGGTGCAGATCAGGTGGTCGTGGTGCTCCTCGCCGGCACTCGATTCGTAGCGGGTCTGGCCGTCACCGAAATGGCAAGGCTCGGCAATGCCGCATTCCGCAAAGAGCTTCAGGGTACGATGAACCGTGGCATAGCCGATGTGCGGGTGCTGTCCGCGCAGACGCAAGTAGAGTTCCTCGGTGGACAGGTGCGCGCCGGCGCGCAGAAACTCGTCAAGGATGATGTCGCGCTGGCGGGTTGATTTGAGTCCCTGCGTGGCCAGGTAGGAACGGAAGTTGTCTTTGGCGTTCTGTTCGGTCATCGCCCCCTCCATTGAAATCGATTTTCAATTTAATCGAGACAAAGGAAAGAAGTCAAGTGTTAATTCAGTTTGGTGTTCGCGGTTCGGAAAACTCGCCTTGGCGGACAGAAACTTGCTGCGCTTCAGACAATCTGTCCGCTAGCGGCAATCTTTTCCGGACCGCGAACCAGCTTGAAAGAGAGGGCCTCTGTCCTGCTAACCCTGAATCGGCATCCATCGATAGAGCTGCATGGTCAACCAGCCGAGTTTGCCGGAGATCAGCAGCAGGCCGACGGCCATGAGCAGGGTGCCGGTGATAATTTCAGTCAGGCGAATGTGCTTGCGAAAGTGCTGGAAGAAGCCGAGGAAATGATGAAACAGCAAGCCGGCGATGAGGAAGGGGATGCCGAGCCCGGCGGAGTAGACGGTCAGCAGCAAAAGACCATGCCCGCCCTGCCCCGAGGTGGCGGCAATCATCAGGATCGAGGCCAGGATCGGCCCGATGCACGGGGTCCAGCCGGCGGCAAAGGCCAGACCGACAATGAAGGTGCCGACATAGCCCGTCGGCTTGTCATGCAGGTGAATACGCTTCTCCCCGAGCAGAATACCAAAATGAAACAGCCCGGTGAGGTGAATGCCAAAGAGGATGATCAGCAGACCGCCGATCCGTTCGACCCAGATCAGGCCGGCACGCAGATGCTCCTGAAATCCTGCCGAGGCGAGACCGACAATCCCGCCGAGGGTGATGAAGACCGCGGAGAAGCCAAGAATGAAGGTCAGCGAGTGGGCCACAACGAGCAGCCGCACCCTGGACCCGGGATGTGCCTCCTGCAATTGCCCGAAGGAAAGGCCGGTGATGTAGGTCAGATAGGACGGGATCAGCGGCAGCACGCAGGGGGAGAAAAAGGACAGGATGCCGGCGGTAAAGGCAATCCACAGGCTGACATCGGAACCGACGGACGGCATGGGCTATTCCTTCAACAGGTCCCGGAAATAGGCGATGGTCTGGGGATGCGCCCAGTCGATCGCCCCGATGACCTTGTCATCGATGATCCCGTTCTTGCGGATCACGAACGACTCGGGAAACTTGTAGACGCCGTAGCGCTTCTGAATCTCTTCCTTCTCGTCGACCAGGATCGGGAAGCTGTGCGCGTTGGTGGCCAGGAACTTGGGAACCGTCTGCCGGCCGTCCTTTTCGATATTGACCGCCAGCATGACCAGCCCTTCATCGGCCAGTTCCCGATGAAGCAGCTCCATCGAAGGCATCTCCGCCCGGCAGGGAGGACACCAGGTCGCCCAGAAGTTGACGATGACCACCTTGCCACGCAGAGCGGCAAGCGTATAGGGCTTCCCGTCAAGACCGGTCAGAGTGAAGTCGGGCGCAACCTGCCCAACCGCCGGGGGGCCGCCGGCAGGCGTCTGCGACGGGGACTCGGAACACGCCGAAAAGCCGAGGGAGAGCAGGGTCAGCAGGGCAACGACGAGAAGACGGTACATGAATACTCCGCAAGGCACGACCATGCCGTGCCGCTGTTGGTTAATTGTTCAGGTTCCTTGTAACGCCTGGCGGCGGGGCAAGTCAACCACGGTCGGGATCATCGAACCCCTGCCCGCGCGCGATCCGGAATACGGAACGGAAACGCGCCACGATCGCGCCATTTTCATCGTGCAGTTCCGCTTCCCCATGAAAGGTGCGCCCCTCGGGTCCGCTCACTCTGGCCAGAGCCACCACCGTGCCGGCCTGTACCGGGGCGAGGAACTGGGTATTCAGTTCAGTCGTGGCGAAAACGGTTCCCGGCGGGAGGATGCTCTTGATCGCCATGGCCACCGCCGTATCGGCCAGCGTAACCAGGGCTCCGCCATGCATGACGCCGCCGCCGTTGGCCAGGCAGAGGCGAAACGGCATGGCAAGCCGGGCCTTCCCCTCCCCTGCCGATTCGATGGTCAGGCCGACATGGTCTTCGAACGGCGCGGTCGCGATCCAGCCTTCAAGCTGGAACTGCGCTTCTCCCGGACGGCGTGGCGCATTGCCGTCGGTGAATAATTTGGCCATATCAAACTCCGTGATGCATGATTCGTGATCAGTGATCAGTGATCCGGGCCATCCGGCCATAATTCGGGCTGAAAGGCATTTTCTGATCACTGTTCACGGACTACGGATCACGGCTTCTGAATCCCGTACTTCTCCATCCGGTAAAGCAGCACATGCCGCGGGATGCGCAGGAAAGCGGCGGCCCGGCTCTGATTCCAGTGGTTGCGGACCAGCGCCTGCAGAACGACCTCGCGCTCGAGCGCCTCGAGAGAATAACCGTCGTCCGGCAGTTGTACAACCCCTTCCGTCAGACGCTGATCTTCAGTCGCTGCTTCGCGAATCTTGGCCGGGAGGTCATCGACCTCAAGCCGGGCGCCGCGCCGCAGTACCACCATCCGCTGTATGGCATTACCCAGCTCACGCACGTTGCCGGGCCAGGGATAGCGGCTCAGCAGCGTCATGGCCGCCTCGCTGACTTGCAGTTCCGCGGCGGCATGTCTGGCCAGAAAGTGCCGGACCAGCAGCGGGATGTCCTCACGCCGAGCACGCAACGGCGGCAGCTCGACCGTGATGACCGCCAGCCGGTAATACAGATCCTCGCGGAATTCTCCGCTGCTCAATGCGGCCTCGATATTGCGGTTGGTGGCCGCCACCACGCGCACGTCGACGCGCTTCTGCCGGCCACCCACCGGCTCGATTTCTTGCTCCTGCAGCGCACGAAGCAGCTTCGGCTGCAGTGCCGCGGGGAGTTCGCCAACTTCGTCAAGAAAGAGCGTCCCGCCATCGGCCTGCTCGAATTTCCCGGCCCGGTCGCTGACCGCCCCGGTGAAGGCTCCGCGAACGTGGCCGAACAGCTCGCTTTCCAGCAGGTCGGCTGGAATCGCCGCGCAATTCACCGCCACAAACGGCTCGGTGCTGCGTTCGCTGGCCTGGTGGATGGCCCTGGCTACCAGTTCCTTGCCGGTACCGCTCTCCCCGGTGAGAAGCACCGTTGCCTCGCTCGGCGCGGCCCGGCGGACAATTTCCAGCACCTGGCGCATGGCATCGGAACTGCCGACCAGGTGGCTGAACTCGACCGTGTGGTCAAGCTGCTCGCGCAAGCGCCGGTTTTCCTCCTGGAGGCCAAGCAGCCGGCACGCCTTGTCGACCACCAGCAACAGGGCATCCCGACTGACCGGCTTGGTCAGAAAATCATGGGCCCCCTTCTTCATCGCCTCGACCGCCTGTTCGATGGTGCCGTAGGCGGTGATGACGATCACCAGCGTTTCCGGGAGCAGGGCTTTGACCTGCTCAAGCACCTCCAGCCCGGAAAACCCCGGCATCTGCAGGTCGGTGACGACCAAAGCCGGACGTTCCCGCCGAAAGACCCCGACCCCCTCGCGGCCATCGGCGGCCGTCAAGACCCGGTAACCAGCCTGCTCCAGGTTATATTCGGTCACCCGACGCAGGGAGGCATCGTCATCGATCACCAAGATCGTCGGTTTCCCGGACTTCCCGCCAGCTTTCGAGGAATTGCCCATCGTTACTCCCTTTCAGGGAAGCGGCAGACTGACCGTGAAGATCGCGCCCTTGCCCGGCTCACTGGTCACGTTGATCTGCCCGCCGTGGGAGGCAACGATACGCTGGCTGATCGGCAGACCCAACCCCGTCCCGTCGGGGCGCGTCGTCATGAACGTCTTGAAAATCAACGCCTCTTCCCCAGCCGGTATCCCCGGCCCGGTATCCGCGACAACCACCTCGGCCCGGCCATCCGCCCGACGAGTGGTCACCGTCAACTGGCCTCCCGCGGACATCGCCTGCAGGGCATTGAGCACCAGATTGAGCAGCGCCTGGCGGATCTGGCCGCCGTCACCGGTTAATTGTGGCAACTCCGTGAGTTTGCTGACGACCGCGATATCGTGGCGCTCAGCCTGACGGCGGGTCAGGTCAAGCACTTCCCGCACGACGGCATTGAGATCGAAAAGACCCCGTTCCAGGGGTGCCTGCCGGGCAAAGCGCAGAAAGTCTTCCAGCACCCGATTGAGCCGGTCGACTTCCTTGATCAGGATCTGGGCGAACTCATGCCGCGGGTCGTCGGGATCGACGCCGTCCTTGAGAATCTCTGCGGTGCCGCGGATCGAACCGAGCGGGTTGCGAATCTCGTGGGCCAACCCCGCGGAAAGCTCGCCCAACGTGCTGAGGCGGTCGGTGCGCCGCAACTGCTCCTCGATTTCAAGGATCTGGTCAGCCTGGGCACTGAGCGTCCGATAGCTTTCCTCGAGCCGCCGGGCCGCCTGCTGGTGAGCAAGCTTCTGTTCGAGTTCACTGCCGGCAAGGTACCCGGTCAGACCGCCGATAACATTGTAGAGCAGTATTTCCAGATACTGCTCGGGCTGTGAAACCGGGTGATGCCCCCACTGGAAAACCACATGAGGGAGGAAGAGCAGAGACGCCGCAATGGATGTGGCCAAACCACCGCGCAGGGTGAACCACAAGCCGCCGAGAACGATCGGCACGTAGTAGAGGCGGCGGTAAATATCATGGGCGTGCTGCATCTGCAGGGTGGTCAGGTAATGCAGGGCGCTGATGACCGCCAGCATACCGACGATCACGGCAATGCGCAGCGCTGCGCTGCGTTCCGGCATTCTGATGCTCATTTTCGCGGTCGACCTTTCCAGTCAATCAACTGTTGAATATTATACACATCTGGCGCCTCCACGCCAACCATGGAAATCGTTATTAAAATCCCCCATTGAACCGTGACACCGGCTGCGATATCCTGCCGCGGTCATGACCTTTTTTATTGAAATCATCAACATCGTCCTGCCGGTCTTCGCGGTCATTGCCCTGGGAACGCTGCTCAAGCGCCTCGGCCTGATCGACGCGCAATTTCTGCAACAGACCAATCGGCTGGTCTATTATGTCTGCCTGCCGCTCCTGCTCTTTTTCGAGATCGGCCGCGCCGATTTCCTTGCCAACTTCAATGGTCGACTGGTCATCGGCTCGATCCTGGCCGTAACCGTGACGTTCCTGATCAGTTATGCCTACACCGCGCTGCGCAACTATCCGGCCGCCGCGCGCGGCGTTTTCAGCCAGGGGGCCTTCCGCGGCAACATCGCCTATGTGGGGCTGGCCATCGTCTTCAACGCGCTGGGGCAATCCGGCCTGACCCGGGCCGGCATTCTCATGGGGTTCATCGTCCCATTCCTCAACCTCTACGCAATTCTCGCCCTGCTCTGGCCACACCGGGCCAGCAGCAACCAGGGAACCACCTATCTGCTGCGACAGATTGCGTTCAATCCGTTGATTCTCGCGTCCTTTGCCGGCATCGCCTGGAGTTTTTTCGCCATTCCGATGCCGCTCATGCTTGAGCGCAGCCTGAAAATCGCCACGGGAATGGCCCTGCCGCTGGCCCTGCTTGCCATCGGTGGCGGGTTTTCCCTTGAGCGACTGCGCGGCGACCTGTTCACCGCGGCTCTGGCCGCGGGCGCCAAACTTATCTGGATGCCGCTGCTGGCTGCCGGAATTCTGTTGGGACTGGGGGTGAGCGGCACCGACCTGGAGATCGGCGTGCTGATTGCCGGCACCCCGGCGGCCACCGCCAACTACATCATGGCGCAACAGCTCAAGGGTGATGCCGAACTGGCCGGCACTATCGTCATGCTCTCCACTCTGCTCTCCGCATTGACCTATACGATCGCCCTGATGATCCTGCGCAGCCAGGGGGCATGAGCTCACAGGTCGACGGGATGTCTCTGGCAACGGTCGGTGCCAAGGGAGAGGACCAAGATCAGGGTGGAGGTGACAGGGTTGTCTTACGTGAAGACGTGAAGTTTTTCCGCGTCACATGATACGATAAATCGTACGCGAGGTTTTCCCGCGATCTAGCTCTGCATCAAGAGGTGAGCACAATGCTTTTAAAACTTTCGTCCCTGTTGATTATTGCAACGCTGCTCTCGGGGTGTGTGCTGACCAAAATCGTGTCGGTGCCGATGCGGGTGGGCGGGGCCGTGATCTCGATCATCCCGGTGGTCGGCAACACCGCTCACGATGGCATCGATACCGCGGCCGACGTGGTTGACGACCTGCCGCTGTAAGCTCTGCACTCTGGCAATCATGACCGTCTCGCGGGAGTTGGCGGCGGTTCCGGCCCAGCCAAGACCCGGCTGCCGGCCGCCCGGGCAATACCACGCAGCATTCCGGCAAACACCAGGTTATGCAGCGGCAGGACACTGTACCAGTAGAGCAGCCCCATCAATCCGCGCGGCTTGAAACGCGCCGACTGACGAATCTCGGTCGTGCCGTCGACGCACGCGGTGAGCCGCAACTCAAGAACCGCCTCCCCCGGCACCTTCATCTCCGCCACCAGTTTCAGACGCCGTTCCGGCTCGACTGCCAGCACCCGCCAGAAATCGAGGGCATCCCCGGGTTGGACCGCATGCGGATCGCGCCGTCCCCTCCCTAGGCCGGGGCCCCCGGCCAAGCGATCGATTCCGCCGCGCAATTGCCAGAGCCAATCGGCATAGTACCAGCCGGTCCTGCCGCCAATCCCGATCACCGCCGGCCAGCACTGGGCGGCACCGGCGGCAACCAGAATGCGCCGCTCGTCACTGAACAGCGTCCCACCGGCCCACTCCGGATCCTCGCCCGTACTCCACTCCACCGGCGGCACGCTGCCGGCATCCATCCAGGAACTTTCGACCTGCTGCAGCCGCAGGTTCTCGAGAGCCATGCGCATCGCCCGCCGGCAGCCATACAACTGCTGGGGGAGCAATTCGCGGATACGCGCGTCCCGGCAGGTGACAGGGTTGCGCAATCCTTCGGCAAGCGGCCGCGCCAGGCTCGCCGGAACCGGTGTGACCAGGTGAATCCAGTAAGATGAGAGTCGCGGGGTGAGTACCGGCACCGGGATGATCCAGCGCCGGGGAAGACGTGCCTCTTCGGCATAGAGGCGCATCAACTGACGGTACGACGTGACTTCTTCGGTACCGATATCGAAAATTTCCCCGATGGTTCCCGGGCAGTCGAGACAAGTAACGAGGTAATGCAGGACGTTGCTGACGGCAATCGGCTGGCAGGGGGTGTCGACCCAGCGCGGAGTTACCATCACCGGCAACCGTTCGACCAGGTAGCGCAGGATCTCGAAGGAGGCGCTCCCGGAACCGATGATCATCGCCGCGCGGAAAATGGTGACCGGCACATTGCCGGAGCGAAGGATTTCCGCAACCTCGTGACGAGATCGCAGGTGGTGGCTAAGCTGCGGAGCGTCTTCACCGAGGCCGCCGAGATAGATGATCCGGCCGATGCCTGCTGCTGCGGCTGCCGCAACCATATTCTCGGCTGCGATCCGATCGGCCGCGGCGAAATCGGTCGTTTGAGGATTCATGGAATGAACCAGATAGTAAGCCGCCTGGCACCCATTCAGCGCCTGCGCCAGTCCGTCCGGGTCAAGTACGTCTCCCGCCACGGTTTCGACCGCGGGGTGGCTGGCCCACGACCGGCCGGCCAGTTTATCCGGGTTGCGGCCGATCGCCCGCACCTTCCAACCGGCAGTGACCAGGCGCGGCACCAGCCTTGCCCCGATGTAGCCGGTGGCCCCGAGCACAGCCACGGGGCGCGGATCACGTTGAATCATGACTAAAACCCTCCACGAGGCATTCTACTGGAGCCAGCGTTCGGACAAAAGGAAAAAGCAAGGGGCGGACCATTCGGTCCGCCCCATGTCATTGCAGCATGTGCTGAAAGTGTCCCTTACGGGAGCAGCGCCTTGAGGTACTCGCGGTTGAGCTTGGCGATGAACTTGACGTTGATCCCCTTCGGGCAGGCCGCCTGACACTCGTAGTGGTTGGTGCAGTTGCCGAAGCCGCAGGCCGTGGCTTCGTCGAGCATCGCTACAACACGGCGCTTGGCTTCCACCTGCCCTTGCGGCAGCACCGCCAGCTGGGCCACCTTGTTGCTGGCGAAGAGCATCGCCGAGCTGTTCGGGCAGGAAGCGGCGCACGCCCCGCAGCCGATGCATTCGGCCGCGTCCATCGAGTAATCGGCGATTTCCTTGCCGATCAGCAGGGCATTGCCGTCGGCCACGCCGCCGGTGTGGCAGGAGGTGTAGCCGCCCGCCTGGATGATGCGGTCATAATTACCGCGATCGACGGCGAGGTCCTTGATGATCGGGAAGGCTTTGGCCTTCCAAGGCTCGATGAAGATTTCGTCGCCATCCTTGAAGCTGCGCATATGCAGCTGACAGACGGTAGTGCGGTCCTGGCCGCCGTGCGCCATGCCGTTGATAATCTGCGAGCACATCCCGCAGATCCCTTCGCGGCAGTCATGATCGAAGGCGATCGGGTCTTTCCCTTCCTTGACCAGAACCTCGTTGACCTCGTCGAGCATCTCAAGGAACGACTGGTCGGGGCTGACGTGGTTCGCCTCGTAGGTCTCCAGTTTCCCCGGAGCGTTCGGCCCTTTCTGGCGCCATACGTGCAGTTTGAGTTTCATTATTTGTAACTCCTTACGGCAAGATGGACATTGTCAAACTTCAAGGGTTCCTTGTGCAGTTCGGGCTCCTTGCCCGCGCCCTTGAATTCCCAGGCCGCCGCGTAGCAGAAATTCTCGTCGTCGCGCTTGGCCTCGCCGTCATCATACTGATGCTCGGTGCGGAAGTGGCCGCCGCAAGACTCTTCGCGGTTCAGGGCATCCTTGGCCAGCAGTTCGCCGAACTCGAGGAAGTCGGCCAGGCGGCCGGCATTTTCCAGCTGCTGGTTGAACTCTTCGCCGACGCCGGTGACCTTGACGTTGTTCCAGAACTCCTCGCGGATCTTCGGGATCAGCTTGAGGGCCTCGGTGAGGCTCTCCTTGCTGCGCGCCATGCCGACGTTGTTCCACATGACCTTGCCGAGTTCGCGGTGCAGCTCGGACGGGGTCTTCTTGCCGTTGATGGAGAGCAGCTTCTTGATATCGGCGTTGACGTCCTCGACCGATTTCTTGAACTCGGCATGGTCGGTTTTGACCTGGCCGGGCTTGACGGTCGCCAGATAGCCGCCGACGGTGTAGGGAATGACGAAGTAGCCGTCGGCCAGACCCTGCATCAGCGCCGAGGCGCCGAGGCGGTTGGCGCCATGCACCGAGAAGTTGGCCTCGCCGAGAACGAACAGGCCGGGGACGTTGCTCATGCAGTTGTAGTCGACCCACAGGCCACCCATGGAGTAGTGCGGCGCCGGGTAGATGCGCATCGGCTGCTTGTAACCGTTCTCGTCGGTGATCTTCTCGTACATCTCGAAGAGGTTGCCGTAACGCTCGGCGATGGTCGCCTGACCGAGGCGATTGATCGAGTCCTTGAAGTCGAGATAGACGCCGCGCTTGCCCGGACCGACGCCGCGTTCGTCGTCGCACTGCTCCTTGGCGGCGCGGGAGGCGATGTCGCGCGGGGCGAGGTTGCCGAATGAGGGGTACTTGCGCTCCAGATAGTAGTCGCGGTCCTCCTCGGCGATCTGGCCGGCCGGCTTCTCGCAGTCTTCCTTCTTCTTCGGCACCCAGCAGCGACCGTCGTTGCGCAGCGACTCGGACATCAGGGTCAGCTTCGACTGGTGCTCGCCGGTCTGCGGGATGCAGGTCGGGTGGATCTGGGTATAGCAGGGGTTGGCGAAGTAGGCACCCTTCTTGGCGGCCTTCCACGTGGCGGTAACCGAGCACCCCATGGCGTTGGTCGAGAGGTAGAAGACGTTGACGTAGCCGCCGGTGGCGAGCACCACGGCGTCGCCCCAGTAGGTCTCGATCTCGCCGGTGCACAGGTTGCGGCAGGTGATGCCGCGGGCCACGCCGTCAACCACCACCAGGTCGAGCATCTCGCGGCGGACGAACAGTTTGACCGTACCGGCCTTCACCTGGCGGGAGAGCGCCGAATAGGCGCCGAGCAGGAGCTGCTGGCCGGTCTGGCCGCGGGCGTAGAAGGTGCGGCTGACCTGGGCGCCGCCGAAGGAGCGGTTGTCGAGGTAGCCAGCGTAGTCGCGGGCGAAGGGGACGCCCTGCGCCACGCACTGGTCGATGATGTTGTTCGACACCTGGGAAAGGCGCCAGACGTCGGCTTCGCGGGCACGGAAGTCGCCGCCCTTGATGGTGTCGTAGAAGAGGCGATAGATGCTGTCGCCGTCGTTCGGATAGGCCTTGGCGGCGTTGATCCCGCCCTGGGCGGCGATCGAGTGGGCGCGGCGGGCGCTGTCCTGATAGCAGAACGCCTCGACGTTGTAGCCGAGTTCGCCCAGGGGCGCCGCGGCGGCGCCACCGGCGAGGCCGGTGCCGACGACGAGAACCTTGTATTTGCGCTTGTTGGCGGGATTGACCAGCTTCGTATCGAAACGGTGGCGATCCCAGGAAGTTTCAATTGGTCCGGTAGGACATTTGCCGTCGAGTATCATTCACCAACCCCCTTAACGTACGATGCCGAAGATGATCAGCAGCGGAATGGACACATAGCCCACCAGCAGGACCAACCCGACAAGCTTGCTGAAGTTGCCCATGACCGGCAGAGTCCGGTCGTTGCTCAACCCGACGGTCTGGAACAGGCTCTGGAACCCGTGGCTGACGTGCAGGAAGAGGAAACCCATGCCGATCACATAGAGCAGGACCGGCAGGATTTGCTGGAAACCATGGGTCACCATGACGAAGACGTCGACCATGCCGTGCCCGCCCTCGATCGGCACATAGATCTCGGGGTTGGTCACCCGCACCGTGAAGTGCAGCAGGTGGTAGACGACGAAGGCCAGCAGCACCAGCCCGGAGACGACCATGGTTTCAGCGGCGAAACCGGTCTTCAGCCGTTTGATCTGGACATTCTTGTCCGGGGTGGCCGCCTTGTTTTCCAGGGTGAGCTGGATACCGAAGATGATATGCACGGTGAACAGACCGAGCATCACCAGCCGGAAGATCCAGACCACCGGCCCAAGGCTGTGCAGTTTCTGCGCGTAGGCATTGAGCGCCGCACTACCGAAGAAGAGCGACGAGTTGCCGAGCAGATGCACGCAGACGAACGCGAACAGCATGGCACCAGTGACGGCCATGATGATCTTGCGACCTACGGAGCTTTGCGTCAGTTGCATGTCATTGTCCCTTGCGATGAAATGAAGTGGAATTTCAATCCTCCCGACCGCCGCGACGGCGATGGCAGGACAGGCCATTCAATGCTTGCAGTTCCTGTGGATATGGGGTGGGCCCCGCCAACCGGGAGACAGTTGCATAAAGCCCCCTTTTGGAAACAGCGGCAAAAACGGCCCGGGCGGCCGTCAGTGCATCTGCATACTGTATACAGGATGCGGTATCTTAAACGGCGTTCGAAAAAAAATAAAGGGAAAAGTTGAGGAAAATTTCATCCGCGGCGGGATGACTCTTCAGCGGGGTTGGACCGCCAGCACGGCAACCACCTGACGCAGCGCCTGGCCGCGGTGGCTGATGCGGTTTTTCTCCGCCAGCGGAAGCTCGGCCATGGTCCGGTCGAACCCGTCGACCAGAAACAGCGGATCATAACCGAAGCCGCCGGCGCCGCGCGGGGCACGCAGAATGCGCCCGGCCACCCGTCCCTCGAAGAAGGTCGTCGGCAATCCCGGCCGGCACAGGGCCATGACGCAGCAGAAGGCGGCCTGACGCCGGGCGTCCGGAACAGCGGCAAGTTCCCGGAGCAGCCGGGCGTTATTGGCGGCATCGTCGCCCTGGCTGCCGGCGTAACGCGCCGAATGAACCCCCGGCTCCCCGCCGAGAGCCTCAACCGTCAGGCCGGAATCGTCAGCCAGACAGGGGCGCCCGGTCAGGCGCGCGATGGTTTCAGCTTTTTTGGCGGCGTTCGCGGCAAAGGTGTCGCCGTCTTCGACAACCTCGGGAAGCTCGGGAAAGCCGTCGAGACCGAGCACCGTGACTCCCTCCCCTTCAAGAAGGTGGCGGATTTCGCGAAGCTTGCCGGCGTTGCGGGTGGCGACCACCAGCTCGAACATCACCCCTCCCGCGCCGCGCGCTGCAGGACGGCCAACTGACGGCACCCCAGCCGACCGAGTTCGCGCATCGCCTCGAGCTCCTCGTCAGTGAACGGTTCGTCCTCGGCGGTCCCCTGCAGTTCCACGAAGCGCCCATCGCCGGTCATGACGATGTTCATATCCACTGCCGCGCCGGAATCCTCGCTGTAATCGAGATCGAGCCGCGCCTGGCCGGCAACGATGCCGACACTGACCGCGGCCACGCAGTCGCGCAGCGGCGACCTGGTCAGTTTGCCGCTGGCCAGGAGACCATCGACGGCATCGGCCAGGGCCACCCAGGCACCGGTGATCGAAGCGGTGCGGGTGCCTCCGTCGGCCTGCAGCACATCGCAGTCGATGAGCACGGTCCGTTCGCCGAGCGCCTCGAAATCGACCACGGCGCGCAAAGCCCGGCCGATCAGACGCTGAATCTCATGGGTACGCCCCCCCTGCTTGCCGCGAGCGGCTTCACGAGGCGAGCGGGTCTGGGTGGCGCGTGGGAGCATGCTGTACTCGGCGGTCACCCACCCTTTCCCCTGGCCGCGCAAGAATGGCGGCACCCCTTCCTCCACCGAGGCGGTGCACAACACCCGGGTGTCGCCGAAGCTCACCAGCACGGAGCCTTCGGCGTAGCGGGTGAAATTGCGCTCGAAACTGACCGGGCGCAACTGATCGGCGGTGCGGTTATTGCTGCGTGGCTGGCGGCTTTGGTTCATTCGACGACTCCTGCAGGTCCTGGAAATTTTTCTGGAAGGCCTCCAACCCGTTGAAGAGCACCTGGGCCAACAACTGCTGCTGGGCCGGATCGTTCAATCGAGCCAGATCGCCATCATTGGTCAGATATCCCATTTCAACCAGCACGCGCGGCAGATTTCCCTGGCCGAGCGGGAGCAGCACCCGCTCCTGGACAGGGGCAACCCGGTAGCCCGCGGCGGCGAAGGCCTGGTACAGCGCGTCGGCCAGTTGCCGGCTGGCATTGACTGCCGGCACCGCGGCCGGGGCACTCTCCTGGGCCGGTTCGATTGGTGGGGCTACAGCAGCGTCCGGCGCGATGAACAGCATGACCCCCTGCGCAACCGGCGAAAACCCGGTCTGGGCGTGCAGCGACAACAGCACATCGGCCTGACCGCGCGTGACCGCTTCGAGACGCTGGGTCGGGTTGACCGCATAATCGGCGTCGCGGGTCATGACCACCGGCGCGCCCCGCCGCATCATCAGGAGCTTCTGCAACTGCAGGGCAACCGCCAGGTTGACGGGCTGCTCGGCGGCCCCACCCTTGCCGATGGCCCCGGCATCCTGACCGCCATGGCCGGGATCGATGGCGACCACCCACTGGCTGTCGACGGCCGCCTTGGGGCGTTGCAGCAACAGTAGAGAAAACAACTGGTCGAGAGGGCTTTCCGGCGGCGGCGGGGCGGCAGGGTTGAGGTTTTTCACCTGCAGGGGGCTATCAAGCAGCGGGAGGAACTGCTCGGCCAGGAACTGCTCGGAGACCCGCAGCTTGCCGTCGATGAAGCGCGGCCGCTGCGCCACCTTGACCGCGCGCTCACCCAGGCGCAGATAGCTGCTCCCCGGGGAGATGACCGCCTGCCCTTTCGGGGTTTCGATGCGATAGAGATGGGCGACATTGTCCCATTGGCCGGAGAGCCCGAGAATGCCGAGGACTTCGTCGATGGCAACGAACGCAACGCCGTCGCGCTGGTAGACATCCTGAATGACGATGGGGGAACCGTCGCTCCGGCTGATCTCGATGGCCGCCGTGGCGGAACCGGCCGAAAGCAGCAGAACCATGAACAGCAGAGATGAAGGGATTGTGAAAAGCGGACGCATGGCGCCCGTTTATACCGTCAGCACCCCGTGAAAGTCAATGAAGCAGCAACCCGCGCGGTTGTTGACTTGGCCTGAAGCCCCCCCTATAGTGCGCCCATGAGAGCGGTCTTCCTGGCCGATGCCCATCTGCGCCAGCCATCCGATGACAACTACCGGGCCCTGTTGTCCTTCCTCACCACGCAGGAGGGACGAATCGACCTGTTGGTCCTGCTCGGTGACATCTGTGAATTTCTGGTCGGCTATCCAGGCTCGGTCTTCCCCCCCTATGTGCCGTTGTTCGAAGCTCTTGCCCGCCTGGAGCATAGCGGCACGCGGATCGTCTATGTCGAGGGGAACCACGATTTCCACCTGGAGCCCTCTTTCCGCAACCGCTTCCCCTGCAGGGTGCTCCCCGACGGCGGCATCATCGACCTTGCCGGCAGGCAGATTCTGGTGGTTCACGGCGACATGGCCAATCCGGCCGATCATGGCTACCGGCGGTTGCGCTTCGTCCTGCGCAGCCGCCCCCTGCGTTTGCTGATCCGGCTGCTCCCTGCCGCCTGGACGTGGGCGATCGCGGAACGGATGAGCCTGATCAGCAAGCGCAGCCGCAACGACAAGAGCCGGCGCTGGCCGGCTCGCGACATTCTCATCCCCTATGCCCAAGCGCAATTTGCCGCCGGCTGCCAGGCGGTGGTTGCCGGCCACTTTCACCAACCGTTTCACGAAAAGCTCACGGGCGGCGAACTGATCGCCCTGGGCGACTGGATCACCCAATATTCCTACGCCAGTTGGGAAGACGGGGAGTTCCGGCTGGAAGCCTACCGCTCCCCCATCGATTGAAGTCCTTTCCTCACGGCAACTCTTCGGCATTCAGGCGCTGTACCGGCAGGCCAAGCGATTCCAGCGGCGCTCCGGTCTCATCAGGGGTGCCGACGATGATCACCTGCTGCCGCCCCGGACACAGATACTGGCGCGCCACCCGCTGGACGGCATCGGCCTCGACAGCAGCAATCCGTTCCTGGAAACGCGCCAGATAGTCGGGCGGATAGTTGTAGAAATCGAGTTGCATGCGCTGCACCACCACGGCGTGTGGGTCGGCAAAGCTGAAGACGAACGAGTTGACCAGGCTTTCCCTGGCGACGCGCAGTTCTTCCGCATCGACGGGGCGCTCGCGCAGGTCGTTCATGATGGTCCGTAGCAATGCGAGCGTTTCGACGACAGTCGCGTTCTTGGTCTCGGTCCCGGCCATGACCGGGCCGGGGAAGCGCCGGCCGACCTGGAACTGCGACCAGACCGAGTAGGCCAGCCCGCGGTCGGAGCGGATTTCGCGCATCAGCCGCGAGTTGAACCCGCCGCCGCCGAGAATGAAGTTCATGACCCGTCCCGGATACTGATCGGGATTGTCTTTGGTCAAGCCGAGATCGCCGAGCAGAATGGTCGCCTGCGGCACGTCCTTGAGCACCACCTGAAGCTTACCGGCCGATGGCGGCAGCAGCGGCGGCAGCGAGGGCAGCGGAACGGCGGTGCGCGGCCAGTCGCCGAGCAGTTTTTCCAGCAACGGTGCCAACTCGGCACGACGCACGTCGCCGGAAACGGCCAGCCAGAGATTGTTGGGTGCGAAGTTCTTCCCTTGGAACGCAACCAAATGATCGCGGCTGACGGCCGCCAGCGAAGCCTGGGTGGGCGCGGCGCCCAGCGGGTGCCCGGGATACAGGGCGGCCATCAACAGCCGGTCGGCAATCTCCCCGGGATCGTCGTTGCGGCGCCGCACGGCTTCCTGGGCCTTGCTGCGGGCCAGTTCCAGTTTGTCGGCGGCAAAGGCCGGGCGCCGCAGCAGATCGGTCAGGATGGTCAACCCCTCGGCGAGATCGTCGCGACGCACCGACAGACCGAGCTGGGTGGCATACGGCCCCATGTCGCAGGACAAGTTGGCAGCCAGAAGATCGAGACGTTCCTCGAGAGGAGCGGCCGGGGTATTGACCGTCCCGCCGGTGCGCAGAGTCGCGGCGAACAGGTCATCAAAGCCGGTCAGCGCAATGGGTGCCGCCAGCGAGCCGGACCCGACCATGGCCGTCACCTGCACCAGCGGCAGTTCGCTATCCTCGCGCAGGTAGACGCGCACGCCGATGGCGAGTTCGAACTGCTCAACGGCAGGGATGTGAAATTCGATCGGCGGGTAGCTGAGCTGTTCAGGACGCTGCGGCAGGGACGGGGCGCAGGCGGGAAGCAGTAAACCGCAGATAAGCAGGGGAGCGAATAAGTTCCAGATACGTCGCATGCGCAGTAAGCTCCTTGTTAAAAATTACAATACGCTTAACCACTCAACGCCTCTCCTCCCCGCGCTGGACAACCACCATCGTGCGGTTCTGCGGCGTAAACCAGGCTTGTGCCGTCTTGCGGATATCCGCCGCCGTAAGTTCGCTGATCCGCGCCTCGTAGCTGACCAGGTAGCGCCAGTCACCGGCTAGCGTCTGGTAGGTGGTGAGCAGCCGCGCCAGTCCGCTGTTGCTGCGCAGGCTCCGCAGATTGTCGGTCAGCAGACGGTTGCGGGCCTTCGCCAGTTCCCGCGGCTCGACCTCTTCGTTCCGCAGCCGGTCGAGTTCCGCGATGATGACGGTTTCGACTTCCGCCGCCGTGTGGGGATACCGGGGGACGGCCTCGATCACGAACAGATTGGGATAGCGCGACCCCGGCGCGCCGAAGACCGAGACCGAGGTCGCCAATTGCTGTTCTTCGACCAGGCGTTTATACAGACGCGAGGTCCGTCCCTGGCCGAGGATCTGGTCGATCAGGTCGAAGACATAATCGTCTTTGCTCGGCAGCGTCGGTTTGTGAAAGGCGATGGCCAGGCGCGGCTCGGCATCGAAGTCGATCGCTACCTGCTTCTCGCCCCGCTGCGGCGGTTCCTCGGCCGCCACGGGCGGCACCGGTTCTCCCGGCGCAATCCCGCCGAAATAGCGCTCCACCAGGGCGATGGCCTCGGCGGCCCGGATATCGCCGACCAGGGCGATGGTGGTGTTGACCGGGGCGTAGTAGCGGTGCAGGAAAGCGCGCGTCTGCGCCAGGCTGAGATTGGCGATGTCGGAGTGCCAGCCGATGATCGGGTCGCGGTAGGGGTGGACGGTGAAGGCGGTCGCCAGCAGCGTCTCGTAGAGCAGGCCGTCGGGATCGGTCTCGTAGGAACGCCGGCGTTCCTCGCGGATCACGTCGCGCTCGGTGTAAAACTCGCGGAGCACGGCGTTCTTCATCCGGTCGGATTCGAGCAGCGCCCACAGTTCGAGCTTGTTGGCCGGCAGGGAGACCAGATAGGTGGTCATGTCCTTGCTGGTGAAGGCATTGAAGCCGACCGCGCCGTTCTCGCTGTAGAGCTGCGAGAAGACATCCTTGACCACGTAATTCCGGGCCTGTTCCTGCAATTCCTTCAGTCGGGACTCCAGTTCGGCAACCCTGGCGGGATCGGCCGTCGGCTGCAGGCGCAGGCGGTCGAGTTCGCTGCCGCCCTGTTCGATCCGGGCGAGCACGGGTTTCTCCGCGGCGTAGTCGGTGGTGCCGAGGGTCGTGGTCCCCTTGAACAGCATGTGCTCGAGCAGATGGGCGACGCCGCGGGTCTCGCTGGTTTCGTTGACCGAGCCGACACCGATGGTGATGTAGGCCGCCACGGTCGGCGTGTCGTGGCGCTCGACCAGCAGCAAGCGCAGGCCGTTGCTCAGACGATGTTCGACGACCTTGTCGGCCAGCGGCGTGGCGGCAGCCAATGCCGGCAGAAACAAAAAGACCGTCAACAACAAGAGGCGGTTCCAGACCATTCAACGTCTCCCCAAAAAAGAACTTGTTCGACGCAAAGATTTCTAAATACCGTTCAGCACCATTCTATTCACGACATGCATTTGAGTCGAGCATGTTCAGGGGGGCGGGGTGGTAAATACGTTTTCCCCGGCGGCAGCAACCGGCGCTGAAGCGACCGGCAATTGCGCCAGGGCGTAATGGAGGATAGTCGGCAGATCATCGACGAAATGGATATTCAGTCCCTCGCGCAACGGCTGATCGACCTCTTCGAGGTGTTCGCGGTTCTTCTCGGGAAGCAGCACCGTCCGCACTCCGGCCCGGCGGGCGGCCAGGACTTTCTCCTTGATCCCGCCGACCGGCAGGATCCGCCCGGACAGGGTCAGCTCGCCGGTCATTGCCACATCGCGGCGCAGCGCCTGTCCGGTAAAGAGCGAGACCAGGGCAGTCGCCATGGTGACGCCGGCCGAGGGCCCGTCCTTGGGGATTGCCCCGGAGGGAACGTGGATATGGACATCCTGATCGGTGAAGATCCCCGGGGAAAGGCCGAAAATCCCGGCATTGGCCTGCACGAAGGAGAGCGCGGCCCGGGCCGACTCCTGCATGACTTCGCCAAGGCTGCCGGTCAGAATCAGCGCCCCCTTGCCGGCCATGCGGGTCGCCTCGACAAAGAGGATGTCGCCGCCGGCTTCGGTCCAGGCCAGGCCGGTCGCCACCCCGATGCGATCCTCCTCTTCGGCGACGCTGGTAAAGAACCGGCGGGGACCGAGGAGCTTTTCCAGGTCGTCGGCGCGGATCAATTTCGTGGGTTCATCCCCCTGGGCGATCTGCTTGGCCGCCTTGCGGCAGAGTGACGCGATATGGCGGTCCAGACCACGGACCCCGGCCTCGCGCGTGTAGTCGCGGACCAGGCGTCTGAGCGCTGCCTCGTCGATGGTGAAATCCCGGCCGGTCAAACCGTTCTCCCCGACCTGTTTGGTGATCAGGTAGCGGATGGCGATCTGCAGCTTTTCTTCCTCGCTGTAGCCGGGGAGGGAGATAACCTCCATGCGGTCGCGCAAGGCGGAAGGAACCGGATCGAGCACATTGGCGGTGGCGATGAACATGACCCGGGAGAGGTCGAAGGGGACGTCCAGATAATGATCGGTGAAGGTATTGTTCTGCTCCGGGTCGAGCACCTCGAGGAGCGCTGACGCCGGATCGCCGCGGAAATCCTGGCCGATCTTGTCGACCTCGTCGAGCATGAACACCGGATTGTTCGCTTCGGCCCGGCAGATTTCCTGGATGATCCGTCCCGGCAACGCCCCGATGTAGGTACGCCGGTGGCCGCGGATCTCCGCCTCGTCCTTCATCCCGCCGAGGGAGACACGGATGAACTTGCGCCCCATGGCCCGGGCGATCGAGCGGCCGAGGGAGGTTTTGCCGACCCCGGGCGGCCCGACAAAGCAGAGGATCGGCCCCTTGGTGTCCGCCTTCAGCGAACGGACTGCAAGGTATTCGAGAATCCGCTCCTTGATCTTCTTCAGATCATAGTGATCCTCGTCCAGAACCTGCTGGGCGTAGGCGATGTCGAGCCGGTCCTCGGTCCCCTTCTGCCAGGGGACGCCGCAGAGATATTCGATATAGGTCCGCGCCACGGTGTGTTCCGGGGAAGCCGGGTTGATCCGCTCGAGACGATGCAGCTCCTTTTCGGCAATGGCCAGGACGTTGTCGGGCATACCCGCTTCGGCAACCTGTCGGCGCAGTTCGTTGAATTCCGACTGGCGGGGATCCTCCTCGCCGAGTTCTTCCTGGATCTGCCGCATCTGCTCGCGCAGGATGTACTCCTTCTGGGTTTTCCCCATCCGCCGCGCGACTTCCGACTGCACTTCGCCGCGCACTTGCATCTTCTGCACCTCGGTGGTCAGCTGCAGATAGACTTCCTTGAGCCGCTCCAACGGGTTGAGGGTTTCCAGAATCTTCTGCTGAGCCTGCACGTCGAGACTCAGATAAACCGTCACCAGGTCAGCCAGACGCCCCGGTTCGTCGATCTGATCGATCATTTTGAGCACGTCGCCGGGGAGCGGCCGGCCATAGGCCAGGGCAATCTTGAGCAGTGCGTTGACGCTTTGCACCAGCGCTTCGGTCACCAGCCCGGCGCATGGTTCATCCTCGACCGCCTCGATTTCGGCCAGCAGCCAGGGTTTTTCCTGCACGGCGCGTTTCAGCCGGATGCGCAGCAACCCCTCGACGATAACCTTGGCCCCGCCCTCGGGGAGACGCACCATCTGGCGAATCCGGCAGAGCGTGCCGATCTCGGCCAGATCCTCGAAGGCGCAATCCTCAACGGCGCGGCAGAGGACCAGGCCGATCAGGTTGTCGCGGTTGATCGCCTCTTCGACCACGGCCAGGCGCTTGGCCTTGACGAACAGCGGGAAGACCATGTGCGGAAAGACCACATGCTCGTGCATGAAGTAAATCGGCAAGGCAGAGGGTACTTGCAGGATCGGATTGGGCATGGCAACAGTAAAAGGTAAAAGGTAAAAGGTAAAAAGCCGAAAAGGCGGCACACGAAATGCGCTGTGTACTATTTATATTGTCAGATTAACAAGTTATCCGCCCCTGTCAAGCCTGGCGCCGGCTTTGACAAAGCGCCGGCAAGCTGTTTTACTTGATCGCGTGATTTGTAAGCGACAGGACCAACTGACGGAGGAAACCTCATGAAACGGCTTGCTGTGCTGACCAGCGGCGGTGACTGTTCCGGGATGAACGCCACGCTCCGTGCCGTCGTGCGGGCGGGGTTGGCCAACAACATCGAAGTGGTCGGCATCCACAAGGGCTACCAGGGGGTGCTCGATCGCAATTACGAACTGCTGACCACCAAGTCGGTCAGCGGCAAGCTGCAGCTCGGCGGCACCTTCCTGCAGAGCGCCCGCTGCAAGGAGATGCTCACCGAGGCCGGCCAACGCCTTGCCGCCGAGAACCTGCAGGGGCTGGGGATTGAAGGGCTGGTGGTGATTGGCGGTGACGGTTCGCACCGCGGCGCTCTGGCGCTGCGGAAGCGCGGCATTCCGGTCATCGCCATCCCCGCCTCGATCGATAACGACATCCCGTTCACCGACATGTCGCTCGGCGTCGACACCGCGCTGAACAACATCCTCCACGCCGTCGACTGCCTGAAAGACACCGCTTCGTCCCACGACCGGACCTTTGTGGTCGAGACCATGGGCCGCAACTGCGGTTACCTCGCCCTTGCCTCGGCGGTGGCCAGCGGCGCCGAATACGCCCTGGTTCCCGAACTCCCCTTCGACATCGACGAGATTTGCGTCGCCCTGCGGCGGCGCTTCCAGGAAGGACGCGACAACTCGATTCTCATGGTGGCGGAAGGAGCGGGGAAAGCCGTCGATATTGCCGATCAGATCAAGGACCGGATCGGCTTCGAGACGCGGATCATGGTGCTCGGGCACTACCAGCGCGGCGGTTCGCCGTCGACCTTCGACCGCATCCTGGCGGCGCGTTTCGGCGTGGCGGCGGTGGAAGCACTGCTTGCCGGGGAAAACGGCAAGATGCTCGGGTTGCGTTGTGGCAGTCTGGTCCTGACCGATCTCGAGGAAACCATTGCCGCCGGGCGCAAGCCCCTCGACCCGGGGCTGCTCAAGTTGTCGTTGACACTGGGGATTTGACCATTGTCCGATGCGTCTGTGCTTCTGAATCCCGGCCGCTTCCTTTGGAAAAAATAATCTTAACGCCCTGTTTTTTTGAGGTAATTGTGAGAACTAATCCGTATAATTGGCGTCCAGGATCTAACCTCGCGTTGGGAGCCAGGCATGCCACGCATCAAAAAAGTCTGTCCGTTTACGGACAAACCCTGCAACGACTGCCGGGCGCTGTTCGCCGAAGAAAGTCACACCAGATCCGGTGAAAAGACCCGGGGATGTCATTTGGCCGAAAAAACCGAGACCGACAACAACAAATAAACAGCTTTAGTTTCTTATCCCCTCATCAGCGAGCCTTCCCGCTACGACCGCCTGTCCCAGGGCGATGCCGCCATCGTTGGGCGGAACCAGCGAATGGGTCAGCACCTTGAAGCCAGCACGTTCCAGTCGTTCCCGCACCAGGGTCGTCAGCAGGGCATTCTGAAAAACCCCGCCGGAGAGCGCCACGGTATTGAGACCGCGGCGGGCCCGCAGCACCAGACAGGTCTGACGGACCATTTCGGCCAGCGTGGCGTGAAATCGCCCGGCACTCCGGGGAGGGTCTTCACCGGTGCCGATCGACTCGACGAGAGCTCGCACCAGCGGGCGCGGGTCAAAGACCAGCACCCCCTCCTCCATCTTCAGTCCGAACGGATAAGGTGACGTCGCCGACCGGTCGGCGAGCATCTCCAGTTCCATGGCGGCCTGCCCTTCAAAACTTGCGGCATTGCGTACCCCGAGGATGGCCGCCACGGCGTCGAATAGCCGCCCGCAGCTCGATGCCAATGGGGCGTTCAGCCCTTTGTCCAACGCCTGGCGCACCAGGTTGAACTCTTCCGCGGGCACACCTGTAAAGCAGGAAAGCACCGGCACGTCCCCGCCATAGGCCTCACGCAGGAAGCTGAGAGCCATGCGCCACGGCTGCCGGGCGGCCAGATCACCCCCGGGGAGCGGCACATAGCGGAAATGCCCGGCCCGCTCGAATACCCGGCAATCCCCGGCCAGAAATTCCCCTCCCCAAAGCGTGCCGTCGGCACCGTAGCCGAGGCCATCGAAAATCACGCCGATCGCTGATCCGGTCCAGCCGTTTTCCGCCAGACAGCTGGCCAGGTGGGCATGGTGGTGCTGGACTCCTAACGTGGGCAGGGTTCCTTGTTCCAGGGCATAGCGGGTCGGCAGATAGTCCGGGTGCAGATCATGGGCAACAACCGCCGGGGTGGTTTCGAGCAATTCGCCCAACTGCCTGAGCGCCGTTGTAAAGGCCGCGTGGGCCTCGACATTCTGCAGATCGCCGAGATGCTGGCTCATGAAAGCCCGGTCGCCGCGGGTCAGGCAGACGGCATTTTTCAACTCGGCGCCAACCGCCAGCACCGGCGGCTGGTCCCCCGGCAGAGCGATTGCCCGCGGCACGTAGCCGCGCGAGCGGCGCAGCAGCAAGGCGCGATCCCCCAGCATGCGCGCCACGGAATCGTCGGCCCGCGTGTGGATCGGCCGGTCGTGAGTCAGGAAGGCATCGGCAACATCGGCCAGACAGCTGCGGGCCTCGTCATCCAGGTAGACGATCGGTTCATCGGAAAGGTTGGCGCTGGTCATGACCAGCGCCAGGAAATCCTTCTCAAGCAGCAGGTGATGCAGCGGGGTATACGGGAGCATGACGCCGACCGTGCGATTGCGCGGTGCGACCTCTTCCGCCAGCAGAAAATCAGCCTGTTTTTCGAGCAGCACGATCGGCCGCTCGACGCCTTGGAGGAGACGGACTTCGTCTTGCGATGCCAACGCAAACTGTTCCGTCGAATCGACATCCGCAGTCATTACGGCGAACGGCTTCTCATCGCGCCGCTTGCGTCGGCGCAATTCCCTCACGGCATCCGGATTGGCCGCATCCACCGCCAGATGATAGCCCCCGAGGCCCTTGACGGCAACGATCGCCCCCGCGCGCAGCAGGCAGACGGCTTCGGCCAGGGGATCCCCCGGCAGGTTCCGTCCGTCGGCCGCAACCAGATTCAACCGCGGACCGCAGACGGCGCAGGCGTTTGGCTGGGCATGGAAACGCCGGGAAGCAGGGTCGTGGTATTCGGTCAAACAGGCCGGGCACATGGGAAAACCGGCCATGGTGGTCTGTGGCCGATCGTAGGGGATCCCGGTGACAATGGTAAAACGCGGGCCGCAGTTGGTGCAGTTGATGAAAGGGTAGCGGTAGCGGCGATCGGCAGGGTCGAACAACTCCGCCAGACAGTCGCTGCAAACGGCTGCATCGGCCGGAATCTGCGCCCGGGCAGTCTGGTCGGCCCGACTCTCCAGGATGGCAAAGCCACAGGCTCCGGTGGCCGGCAGTTCACGACTGTCAAGACGCACGATGACGGCCAGCGGCGGCTTCTCTGCCTGCAGGGCGGCGGCAAACGCCGCAAGCACCGGGGTTTCGGCCTCGGCCTCGATGGTCACGCCACGGCTGTCGTTGCGCACCCAGCCAGCCACCTGAAGACGGGCGGCCAGCTGAAAAACAAAGGGGCGGAAACCCACCCCCTGGACTATGCCTTCGATGCTGATGCGCTGACGCCGCATGACCGCCCTCGCATGTGGTGGGATGTCAATCGGACTTGATAACCGTGTCGGCCTGATTGGTAACAAGGTCGCCGATCAGCAACTGTTTGACAAGGGCCTGGAGTTTTTCGCTGTCCTTGATGGTGACCCGGTCGAACTTGATCGCTACCCCCGGAGGCGGCGTAACCGTCCCCCCCTTGCCGCCGC
>VEPG01000013.1:0-917 GCA_012026975.1 Desulfuromonas sp.
TCGGGCATCTCAAAATACCCGATCCCGGCCATTGGGGCGGCCATGTGGTTCACCGGCCTGATCAGCATCCTGGCCGTGAGCGAGGAACGTTTCAACCAATTGTGGTGGGTCAAGACCGGCATTTTGGTGTACGCCGTACTGGTGCTGCTCCTGCGCTTCGGCCTGCAGGCCCTTCAGGTCACCAACCCGGCAGACTGGGCGAACATCATCGGCAGCAGTGCAGATGCCCAGGCAGTCCTCGACCATACCCGCAGCAACATCGCCATGATCGGCATGCTGTTTGTTCTTGTCCTTTATCCGGTAGGGTACGCGGCCATGCTTCTGAACCGCTTCATCCGCAACCCCAAGCCCCTGTACAACCTTTGGTCGGAAGCAGGGGAAGTCCTCAAGAGGCTGCGCACCAGATCGTAGGTGCGGACACCGCACCGTTTGAGCCTGACGCCGTTGGCTAGGCAACCGTTTCGAAAAACGGCCCATCGCAGGTTCGACTCCTGCCAGGCTCGCCTTTGTCTCTCAATCTTCACGATTGGGTGACAGATCACGAGAGCTGGAATCCTTCCAGCAATGCACGTTCGCAGTATTTCCACGATGCCTGATCGGAGCAATCCGGTGCAGGCGCAGACATCAAAGGAGGCCTCCCATGTCTGCATCCTTTCCACAGATGGCCTTTTGGGTCATCTTCCCTCTGGCGGCGCTGATCGTCCTCTCCGGCTGGGTCATGATCATCATCTCGGCCGTGAAGAAACTGCGCTTCCAGAAGGGCCAAGTGGGAACTGGCTCTGCAAGCCAACCCACCGACGATGATCAGGTTCCCCCTCTGCCCAATTGGACACCGGCAGACCTGATCGCCATGGACGGTTCCCACACTGTCCCCCTCCCCTAGGTGCGTGGAGGCAGGACAACCAGACAACACCCCA
>VEPG01000013.1:984-5418 GCA_012026975.1 Desulfuromonas sp.
GCCTCCACCCCTCTACCCAAGTGAAAACATTCATTCTTTTGCAAGGACACGTCTATGCCATCCCTTCCGATCTTACTGTTCTTTTCCGGCATCTCCATCGGGCTGCTTGTTGGACCGATCATCCTTCATTTTCTCAAGGCCTGGTTCTCCTCCCGGCAGCCGGCCGAGAAACCGACCCTGTAAGGACTTTGATTCCCATGCCTGACCTGTTTTCGTGGATCAATGGACGGATCAATTCCGCCGTTCAAGCAGCAGAGGCTCTGCTTCCGAAGCTTGAACAGGCCTTCCGCGGCGCACACCTGGAAGTCCCGGATGACCTTGATGTCACCGCCAATGGCCTGGTGTATGCCCCCGGCAAGCCTCAGCTGGACTATCTGTGGTTCGAGGTCACGGCACGGGAAGGCGGGAAGGCTTACCACGAGTACCGCGCCATGCGGCTCATGCACCTGGCATCCATTCCTCTGAATGCCCGCGGCGATCAGGGTGCCCTGGCAAAGATGCGCACCGTCCTGCGCGGCCTGTACAACGCCAAGGTGGATATCGTCTACCTGGTGGCCGGCATCTACCATCCCGAACGACTTGGCATCGTCCAGTGCTACGGGGCGGTCGGTCGCGGGGAGACCCTGACCGATGCGGCCGCCCAAGCCATCCATGGGGCGGCCTCCCTGGAAGCTGCCATGGCAGCTGCGTATCCGCAGGTCCGATTCCATCCGCTCAACATCGATGTTTCGGAGTGGGTCAGCCGGGCATTGATGCGGATGCCGTACAGCGTGCTTGCCATCGGACATCCTGACCCACGCGAGAATGCGCGCGGCGGCCAGTCCGACCTGAACCCGCTTCTCTCCAGCGGAAAGCACGGGGTGCAAGAATTCACCCTGCAGCAGAACGAACTGGTCATGCGCGGCATGGCGCAGCTCGAAGAGGATTTTCTCCTGCAGGTTCTCCTGACCCCTGTCTCCATGCAGTCTGCCAGCCGGATGCTCTCCGGCCTGGCTGAATACACCTCAACTTGGGCCGCATGGCAGAGCGGCAGCCGCTCCTTCAATATTGGCACCTCGCTCCCGCTCATGCTCACCGGGGCCATCGCTCGGAACGCCGGCACCGGCTACACCGAAAGCCAGGCAGCCGGCACGGCAGACGGCACATCCCACGTCGCCAGCCAGAGCCAGACAGACGGCAGCGCCCATTCCCATACCGAGGGCGTGGCTGTAACGAATGGGATCTCGAACACGCATACCGAAGGGACAGCCGTCACCGAAAGCCACACGGAGTCTGTCGGCCAATCGGCCGGCGTCAACCAATCCCAGACCCAAGGCGAAGGTTGGAATGTGGGCGGCTCGGTCGGGGTGCCCGGCGTGGCCAGCGTCAACGGCGGATACAACTCCTTCTCCAGCGAGTCTCAGGGTTCATTCGCCTCGACCTCGAATACCGTCTCGGACGGCACCGCAGTCACCCACTCGGTGAGCGATTCGGTCACCTCCTCCCATTCCGAGACTCAGAGCCAGTCTGACACGGATACGACCTCCCACGCGGATACCGTTGGCGCAGCAGATGGAGTCTCGCACACGGACAGCCAGAGCGCAGGTCAGGCCCTCTCGCGCGGCCTCAGCCAGGGCTTCTCACAAGGGATTGCCTTCGGCATTGCGCCGTCGTTCTCGGTCGGGGAGGCCAACCAGTGGCAGTTCGATCCGGCCATCCTGCTCACCAACATCCTGCGCAGGCAGCAGGAGATCCTGAACACCATCACCCTGGAGGGCGGCTTCTACACCGATGTGTACGCCCTGGCCGGCACCGAACGTGGCCGGCAGGCCCTCCTGACGCTCATCCCGGAAGCCTTTCACGGCACCGAGGATGTTGTCACCGGCGTGCAGACGCGTACGCTGACTCCTGAAGAGGACCAATACCTGCGCTTGCACGCCAAGGCCATGGTGCCCTCGACGCGGGAGATCCACCTCCCTGAAGCCATGACCGCCTATGCCGATTCGACCCTCCTGACCATGCTGCAAGCGGCGGCCTACATGGCTCCCGGTCTCTTCGAAGAAGGCCTGGCCCGCACCGTCCAGGAAGCCATCCCGCCCTTTGCCTTCGACCCGCACATGGCCGGCGAAGTGGCCCTGGCCCGACAGTACTCCACCGAACGCGGGGCGCTCAGCCACAGCATCCTGCGCCTGACGCCCGAGCGCCATTTCCACACCGCCTTTGTGGGCGACACCGGCTTTGGCAAGTCGGTCGCAGCGGAACGGCTGGCCTTCGAGACCACCCTGCACTGGCACTACCGCACGATCGTGCTGGATTTTGGCCAGGGCTGGCGCAAGGCTTTTCACTGGCCGGGGTTGGAAGGCCGGGTAGACATCCGCCAGCTGCACCCGGGCGGAGTGCGCCCGATCCGCTGGAATCCCCTGCAGATCCCGAAACGGATCGACCCGGTCCGCTACCGCAACCTGGTCTGCGAGCTGTTCGCCAACGCCGGGCGCATGGGGCCGAGACAGCTCGGCTTCCTGCGCGACCGCCTGACCCACCTGTACCAGGTGTTCGGAGTTCTGCCTCCCGACAACCGCACGATCTTTGAACGGGATACGAGCAAGAAGAAGGGCGAGGAGGATGGCAATGCGCTGATCAAGTGGACCTACGTCTTCGACGATACCGAAGAAGACATGATCAACCTTGCCCGGAAGGAGCGTGGGGCGCCGGAGCGGAAGACCCGCGGCCTCGAGCTGGTTGATCTGGAGCCGTTCGAGCGGCAGGCGCTGGCGGTGTACCGCAGCCAGAAGGTTTCGCTTGGGGATTGGGTGTCTCTGTTACGCGGCCTGTTCATCAGACTCGGCGAAAAGGACCAAGCCAGCCGCTCTTCCCTGCAGGGTGTTCTGCTCCGCCTGGAGCCGCTGGCGGAAGGCGAGATGCAGCGCATGTACGGCATGGGTCAGGACACCATTGCGGTGGAAGACCTGGGGCTGCTCGGGCCATCCAACGCTCCATGGGGCGTGACCGTCATCGAAGGCGGGGCGGAGATGGACGAATTCTCGAAGTCCGCCCTGCTGTCCCTGGCGGCCTCCATCCTGTACCTGGATGCCGTTGTGCGCCGGCGCGAGACACTCTCTGGAGCGAAGTTCCCGCCGATGCAGATCATCTTTGAAGCAGCCAACAAGGTTCTTTCCGGGGTGGCAGTCGGTTCTGCTTCCGACCGCGACGGTTCGAGCGCCGATCAGACCGCCCAGATCTTCCTGGATATGTGGCGGGACGGCCGCAAGTACAAGTGCTTCCTGCATGTCCTGGCGCAGAGCGTTTCGGAGCTTCCCACCGGCATCCTGTCATCCTGCAACAACGGCTTCTTCGGCCAGACCAAGAACGACCGCGACCGCCAGGCAGTGCTGGCCCATATTGCCCGCAACACGAAGGGCTTCGTCAACTCGGAGTACGACCGCTTCATCGCCCGCATGCCGGTGGGCATGGCCATCGCCAAGCTTGGTTACACCGCCGACATGCTCCAGACCGAACCATACCTGGTGGAGCCGCTGCTGCTTCCGGCGAGAGAGCCATCGGATCAAGAAATAAACCATCAATTCAATCCATCTGCCTAGGAGGTTGGATGCAATGCTTTACATAGACCCTTTTGATTATGACTTGGTGATCGAACGTTTGGGTGATTTAGCTGGTGAACACCGTCCTTACTCGAACTATCTGCTCGAACTCTATGTTACGCGCTTCGATCTGGCGCGAACTCCGCAAGAACAGATACGCATCATGATGGATCTCGCGGAGAGTGTTGACCTGATGATCCCGATTGCTGAAGTGATCAGTGTCCTTCTGACTGATTCGGATGTCCAAGCAACTTCTGCTTATTGGGGCATGACTGGAACCGAACCGCTTCTTGCTCATTACTTGGGTAGGTTAAGCAATATACAAAGTCCCGAAGTTCAGAAGGAAGTAATCCATGAAATGCTTGGTATATGCGCTGCGCTGCTCCCATTCCTGGAAGTCCTTGCCTGTCTGGATTGCCTGGAAGATGACCGCGATTGGGATTTATTCAGGAAAAACTTGGTGAAAAAAATGGACGAATATGAGTCTCGAAAAAAAGGAGAAATCGAATGAAACGTTCTTATCTCGTCGTCGGCGGGCTTGCCCTGCTCGCTTTTGTCCTGACCTACTCCCTGCTTTCTGGTGTGGTGGTCCCCAAAAACGTGGTTGTCGCGGCAATGGACCTGCCGGCCGGTACGCGCCTCACGGCCGATCTGCTTGAAATCCGCACGCTGCCCGGCAGCGCCGTTCCGAACGGTGCTTACACAACGCTGGCTGAAGCCGAAGGGAAAGTGCTCACCACTGCCCGCGTCGCCGGCGACCCGATCACCGCTTACGTGGCCGGCGAGTCGAGCGCTGCCTCCGGCATCCCGGCCCAGCTGGCGGAGAACACGGTTGCTATCTCGATCAAGGTGGACC
>VEPG01000041.1 GCA_012026975.1 Desulfuromonas sp.
ATGAGTGTGATTTCCGCGGTCCCGAGCTGCTTGATTTTGGCCGCCAGACCGGCGGCGCGCTCACGATAACCTCACTGGTTGCAGAATTCGATGGTGACCAGCATGGCGACCTCCCGATATGCCGTTATGTGCTTGCCGGATCATTATATCAGCTGTCGTGGAATCAGAAACCGACCGCGCCTCAAATAATACAGATATGGTAATATTTACAGGTGGCAGCAACCGTTTGATCAAAAGGAGACCGGTCATGTTGAACAAACTGCTGCGTACCGAAAACGATTACGGCACCCTGGTCGCACGCCTGGCCCTCGGCATCGTCATGTTCCCCCACGGCGCCCAGAAGGTTCTGGGGTGGTTCGGCGGTTACGGTTTTACCGGTACCATGACGTTATTCACCGGAACGGTAGGACTCCCCTACCCTGTCGCCCTGCTGGTGGTGTTGGGCGAATTCCTCGGCTCCATCGGGCTGATCGTCGGCGCCGTGACCCGCATTGCCGCCCTGGGGATCGGCAGCGTGATGGCAGGGGCCATCCTGTTGGTTCACTTTCCCAACGGCTTCTTCATGAACTGGAGCGGCACCCAGGGGGGCGAAGGCTTCGAATACCACATTCTGGCCATCGGCTTGGCACTGCTGCTGATCCTGCGCGGAGGCGGCGCCCTGTCGCTCGACCGCGTCATCGCCTGCAAAGCCGGCGGGGACCAGTAAACGGGATTGCCAACGGAGAAAAGCGTGGACACTTTCGAAATCTTTTACGACTACATCTGACCATGGTGCTACTTCAGTACCGTGCGTACTGAACAGTTGCGCCGCGAGTACGGGCTGACCTTGCGGCACACGGTTTTTCCTCTCCATCCGGAGACTCCGGAAGAAGGCGTGGAGTTGGCCCGGTTGTTCGCCGGCAGTGGGCGCGATCTGATCGCGATGTTCGATCGACTGCGGGAAGTCGCGGAGGAGGTCGGCCTGCCGTTAGGGGAGCGCGAGCGCACCTACAACAGCCGGCGCGCTCAGGAACTGGGCAAATGGGCGGAAGACCAGGGAAAGGGCGAGGCTTTTCGCGACGCGGTTTACCGGGCTTATTTCGTCGCCGGTCGCAACATCGCCCACCCGGAGGAGCTTGCCGTCATTGCTGAGCAGATCGGTCTCGGGGCGGAGTCTGCTCTCCAGGTCCTGCGGGAGCGGCGTTACGCCCGGGCCGTCGATGAAGACTGGCAGCGCGCCCGCGACCTGGGGGTAACCGCCGTACCGACCTTCCGTTACCGACAGCGCACGCTGGTCGGCTTTACCTCCTACCAAACGCTGCGCCGGCTGATTGACGGCTGACGGTCGGAGGTGGAGCTAAGGGCTGATCGACGCACGGCACCAGGAACTCTTTTCCCGTTTCAACAGCCTGCTACAGGCATGCAACGGCGCGACCCTGCTGGTGATGACCACCGTCAGCCAGACCCTGCTTGACTGGCTCCTCAAGCACGTCAAGCAGACTGATGTCAAGCTGGGCAGGTTTCTCTCCGCCCGGGCGGCCTGAACGAAGTCGCAGCATCGACAAAAGCACCTGCCGGCAGCGGGTTCCAGGAAGATGAGTGTTCGGATCTTTGTACCCGGACTGGCTTGACAGTCGGGCGGCATCCCCTAGAGTTGGAAAATATACCGCAACCAACCGGCGGGGAGGCCGACATGAACGTATTCGATTTCGCCATGAAGATGGAGTTGGACGGCAAGGCCTATTACGAGAAACTGGCCCGGCAGTCCAACCTGGCGGGGCTGCAAACCATTTTTACCCGCCTGGCCACGGATGAACAGAAGCACTACGAAATCTTCCAGGCGCTGCGGACGAACGGCCGGGCCCCGGCCATGGATGAGTCCACGGCCTTGGCGGATGCCCGGAACGTCTTTGCGGAATTGCTAAAGGACGCGGGTGCCGTCGCGGCTAGCAAGGATGACCTTGCGGCCTACCGGCATGCCATGAAGCTCGAAGCCGACAGCTTCAGGCTTTACGAGGACACGGCCACCAAAGAACCGAGGGCCGACGTGCGGAACCTGCTGCTGAAGATTGCCGAGGAGGAACACAAGCACTTCACCATCCTGGAAAACATCTACCACTTCGTCAACGCACCCAACCAGTACCTGGCCTGGGGCGAATTCAGCAACCTCGGCGAATTCCGGCAGTTCGGGCGGGATGTCGATGGCTGAACACACCTGGTGGGGCGATGCTCGATCCCGACCGGGAATACCGCCGCCACCAGTTCCGCACACAACGCAAAAGAGCCGGGGGTCAACGCCTCCGGCTTTTGGTATACGACTTGATCGTGTCTACTTCCCCTCGATGAGGGGGGGCGCACGTCCCCCCTTCCTGCCTTTTTTCCAAGATCAGCATGCGCTCGGATGCGATCCCCTGGCCCAGCAGGTAGTCATAAGTGCGGATGGCCCCGCCGGCTCCACGCGGGCAGACGATGACGACCGGATCGCTGTTGGTCTTGCGACCTGACGGCGGCGACGGCGATGCTGCCGCAGACCAGCGGGCCAACCAGCAGGAGGAGGAGTGAACCACGCCAGGGGAGGCTCCTTGGAATGGGATATCGGCAGAGTGCCGGGTGATTTTGACAAATCAGGGCAAGCGGGGCAGGAGCAATTGGCAAATTCGAAAGCGGTCTTCTCGGCGGATATTCCGAAGCCGGCCAGCATGGTTAAAGATAAACAATCTACGCCTTGTGTGATAAAGATTCCCGTCGTGAGAATATTTTCAGAATATCTATGCTATTCTTCGTCCGCAAATTTCTGGTGGAGCACTATTTAGAATATGACAATGCCTGCTCATATTGCTCTTACCCGTGGTATTTTTAGAAACTTCTCGAACAATAGCAAAGACTTGGCAACTAGCTGATGCAAAACCACGGTTCCGCCAAAACACATAGTTTGAAGCTGCATTGCCGAGGAGAGCGAGTGCGCCGGTCGTTGGTACGCTCGTTTTCGGTTTGTCGGAATCGGGCGTTTTGTCTTTTGAGGAACGAGGAGTTGGGTCAACAATTGGGACATCCCCCATTTCATCCGGAACCAATAAAGTCAGATCTTGAAATATCTTATGTAGGGGACCGTCCCAAACTGACTTTTCAAGATTTGTGACCCCATGCTTGCCCCGGGGTTGGCATTTACCAGAACGGAATTTTCGTTTCATGGTGAAGGGGCGACTGAAATTTCATGAAAATCATCATCATATTTCTGGGTATTTTTTGTTTTCTGGGTTTTGCCGACCATTGTCAGGCCGCGGTGATCTGCACGGGAGTTGACGGGTTTGCCAATCCACCGGTTCTTGCAATCACCGGCCCTGATTCGGTGAGTTGGGCAGGAACATACAACTACACAGTCAATCGCAGCGCAGACGTTTCTTTATCGACTTCATGCGGCACCGTAGGTGCGTCGTCGCTGACTAACGGCAACCAAGTTTTTCCGATTACTTTTACCAGTAGCTGTTGTGGATCGGTCACTCTGACTGCAGTCAGTGATGGCTTTGCAACGTACAAAGTGCGTATGCCATCGGGAAGATGGCAAATTGACCCCTCGTTGTCGGTTGACTACGGCACTGTCTCGGCCGGGTGCACCGGTTGTCTTGGCAATGGTTATAACGTTCAACGCGTAAGTCAGGATAGCTATACAAGTTACTCGTTCTCTTATTGGTGCCAGGGTACGCCGCATAACCCATTGGAGTGGCCCCCATATAACGGGACAGAGCTTAACAAGCGTTTCGCTCTCCCTGATGGCAACTGCGCCACATTTGGTGGTGTGCTCTACACCATGCAGGATAACGATGCCGGCTCTGGGTGGTATTGGTTTAATAATGGTTTACGATATGGCTGGTCCAGCGGAGGGCTTAAGTATTATTTAAGTGTCTCCCAAATTGGTGTCGCATCCTGTGCCTGCAATGCCAATAACCTCAGCATGGATGATGGATCCCCGGCCAGTTGCTACTATAGTACCAGTGGCAGTTATCCTCTCGGCATACCCACCGGTTGCGTTACATCCGCAGCGCAACAGATTGGATCGTGTAACAACCATATTCAATGTCAAAATGAAAACTACGCTTCTTATTCCCCGCTGGGGCATGTACGTTTTATAAGTGTTTACAAATGGGTGTGCCCATGACTGGTCTAGGAAGCAGATAAAACCCCCGGCTAAATTCAAACTTGCGGCCGCATTCTAAATGGCATTTTTTAAATTTCAGCGGGGGAGCCCATGCGACGCTATATATTTCTGATTCTCTGTGTTCTGGCGCCCCTCTCGGCTTTAGCCACCGTCAACGTCAACTCCGGCAATCTCTCCCACCGCCAGCCGCTCTTTGCTGCCGCCGGCGGACCACTGGCACTGGCGGTCGGGCTGATTTACAACAGCCGTGACGAATATGTGGGGGAGCTGGGGAAGGGATGGAGTCACAGCTATCAGATCTACCTCGATGTGCGCAGCGATGGCTCGATGATGCTGAGCGGCGGCAGCGGGCGGCTTCTTTATTTTCCCGACGGCAACGGCGGCTATCGTCCCCGCGCCGGCGACTTCTCCAGCCTGGTGAAAAATGCCGACAACACCTGGGTGGTTACACTGCGCAGCGGCTTGCAGTACCGCTTCGGCAGCGACCGCAAGTTGGCTGCCATGGTGGACCGCTACGGCAACACGGTGTCCCTCGATCGCTCGGTGGCCAACCAGCTCACGGTTCGCGACCCGGCCGGTCGCAGCGTCGTTCTGACCTTCGATACAAACGGTAAGCTCCTTACCATCGCCGATCCCGCCAGCGCCCTCACCGAATTCGACTACGACGGCTCTGGTCGGCTGTGGAAAGTTATTTCGCCGGCTCCGCTAGCCGGCGCGGCAAGACCGGTCTGGGAGTATCTCTACACTGCGCAAGGGTTGCTCGAATACGAGATCGATCCCGAGGGGAATATCACCAAATACGGTTACGATATGTCGAGCCGGCTCATCCGCACCGTCGATCCCGAAGGAGTGCTCGATACCGCCGGCGGTGAAAACACGGCCGGCCACCTGCAAACATATCAATATGGCGTCCTCACTGCCGGCCAGACGACGGTCACCGAGAAGGACGGTGGAATCTGGAATTACAGCCATGATCCGACCTCCTTCGTACTGACCGCCAAGACCGCTCCCGACGGCACGGTGACCAGCTACAGCTACTATGCGGCTGGCGAAGCCTACCCCGGCCTCGAAAAGGAGGTCGTTACCCCGGTTGATGCCGCCACGGTCCATGTGCTCCGCACCGAAGGCTACGACAGCTACGGCAACCCGACGGTGGTCAAAAGCCTGTCGCGCCCGGTTGGCGGCGGCGCCGAGGTTCTCGATGGCCACCTGATCTACAGCTACGGCAGCTATGATCGCGTCACCAGCGTCACCGATGTGCTCGCCGGCACCACCGCCACCATTGACTACACGACTACCGGCGGCGAAGAGACGGTCACCGTCACCGCGCCGAAGATCAACGCTACGGATACGAGCGGTCCCCGGACCGTGCTGGCCTACCGCGCCGACGGCCAGCTCAAGCAAGTCACCGACCCCCTGGGGCGGGTGACCACCGACAACTACACCGTCAACGGCCTGCCGCAGTCGATCACCGACGCCATCAGCGGCATCACCACCGCCTTCAGCAGCCACGACGCCCTGGGTCGCCCTCAAACCGTCACGGTCGGCAAGAACGGCCAGACCAGCCGCGTCACCAACCTTGCCTACGACGCCCTCGGCCGCCCCACTGATGTGTCCCAACCGAACGTGGTGCTGAAGGAAGGGGAAAGCCCGGTCGCCTTGTTGACCCGCTTCGGCTACGACCTGGTCGGCAACCGCACATCGGTCACCGACGCCGCGAACCGGACCACCGGTTTCGACTACAACGCGCGCGGCGACGTGACCAGGATCACCGACGCTCTCAGCCAGATCACCGTCCTCGAATACGGCGGGGCCGGGTGCGGCAGTTGCGGCGGCGGAGTGGACAAACTCACGGCGGTGATCGACGCCAACCAGGTGGCGAAGCCGACCCCGCTCAAGACGAGCTTCCGCTACGATCAGCTTGGCCATCTGGAGCGGGAGGAAGACCAGCTCGGCAAGGCGCTCCTGTACACCTGGACCCTCGACGGCCGCCTCAAGCAGACGATCGAAGAGCCGACCGGCAACGTGCTGGTCACTGCCAGCTATCTGCCGGACGGTCGACTCGACACCAAGACGGTGCGTTCCTTCAACGGCGTCGATCAGCTCACCGATTTTAATTACGACACCGCCGGCCGGCTGCAAAGCGTCACCAACCCCACGGGCAGCTACACCTTCACCTACTACGCCAACGGCTGGCTGAAAACCGTCAACGACGGCACCCGCACCATTACCTACGCATACGACGCCGCCGGGCGCCGCGAGCTGGTCACGGTCACACAGGGGACGACCACCCTGGCCAGCCTCGACTACGTTTACGACCCGACCAGCAAGCGGCTCGCCCAGATCGTCAGCGCCGCCGGGACCTTCACCTTCGGCACCGACGCCTGGGGGCGGCGGGCCACGCTGACCTACCCCAACGGGGTGGTGGCCGCTTACGGCTACAACGGCCAGACCGACTGGCTGACACAAATCGACTACCAGAACCTCGGACTGACCATCGGTTACCCGGAATACGACAAAGTCGGCAACCGCAAGCAGCGGGTCGAGAGTGGCGTCACCACCAGCTACGCCTACGACGCCACCGATCAGTTGCTGCAGGCCAAGACCGGCGTGGCCGAGGAGAACTTCACCTACGATCCGGTCGGCAACCGCAAGAGCGGGCCGACGGTCAAGGACACGGAAGCGGCCGCCTACGCATACAATGTCGACAATCGCATGACCCGAGGACGCAAGCTCAGCTATACTTCCGATACGCGCGGCAATCAGCGCTTCCGCTACCTTGACGCCGCCCACACCAAGTACTGGGATTTCCGCTGGAACGGCGAGGACCAACTGGTCAGGGCAATCTTGTTCAGCAACGGCGTCATCGCCCGTACGGTGATCTTCAAGTACGACCCGTTCGGGCGGCGGATCGAGAAGAAGGTGGTGGAGGGGGCGACGACCACGACCCACAGCTATGTCTACGACGGCGAGGATCTCCTGCTTGAAACCGTCACCGCCACCGGCGCGCCGACGGTGACCACCCAGTACGTCCACGGCCCCGGCATCGACGAGCCGCTGGCGATGGTCAGAAACGGGCAGAGCTACTACTACCATGCCGACGGGCTGGGGAGCGTGGTGGCGATTTCCGACAGCAGCAAGGCCATCGTGCAGCGCTACACCTACGAGTCGTTCGGCATGCTGACGATGAGCAACCCGGCGTTCGCGAACCCGTACACCTATACTGGCAGGGAGTGGGATCCGGAAATCGGGCTACTCTATCTGAGGAACAGATATCTTGATCTGATGGAGGGCAGATTCATTTCGAAAGATCCCATCGGTCTCGTTGGCGGTGATGTGAATCTATATAGATATACGCGAAACCAGCCTATAAATTATATAGATCCATTTGGATTCGATTCGTGGACATTTGACATCTATGCACCTTGGGGCGGAGGAATTATTTTTGGGGAAAATGACGATGGAAGTAATTTTCTTTCATTTAAAGCCGGAGGAGGTAGGGGCGGTGGTATAAAATATAATCCGAAAGGACAATCGTCTGGATACGACCCTTGTCAGATGAAGCAAGGTTTTAATATTGCATTGGGAATAACTGTCGAAGCTGACTATGCATATGGTCCAGCATTAATAGAAACCAGTGTAAAAACTGGTGTGCATTCGATTGATATGCATGATGCACGTTCCTATTTCACCGTTGATAAACCAGAGCTTGGTGTTAGCGTATATGAAATTAAAAAACTCCTTCCAGTAAGATATTCATTACATAGAGTTTTTGATACGAGTGTGGAGCTTGTGCTAGTATGGAAATAATTAAAAAATATTTATATAGCAAGACTAACTTGATAGTATTTGTCGCAATTATGATCCTTGGGACTTGTATTCATATTTATGCGATAAATAGTGAGCCATACAATTTTACAGTTACCACCATTGAACAAAACAGCGATGTTGTCAGAGAAGTCGGTCAAATTGAAAGTTGTAGATTAGCTTTTTGGGGGTATAAAATAATGTATTCTGGAAGTGGCGGTAATGCAAAATTTAAAATTTATGTTGTTGGCAACAAGGGTGAAGCGACAGTTTACGTAAAACTTATACGGGCAAACAATGAATGGTCTATTCAAGATATCGAGATTCTTAGGTAGCCACACTTGCCTTTGGAAGCCATAAAGGGGACAGGCTGCTTTTTGACAGTTTGATCTTATTTTGGATAAGGGAAAAGGGGACAGGCTACTTTTTGACGGTTTGATCGTCTTGTTTTGATCTTGTTATGTTATGAGCGGGACAGGCACCGCTGGCTGCGCCAGCTGGAGCCAGTCCCTGGGGTGAAAGAAAGAAAGAAAGGGTGTCAGGTCTACACATTGACAGATGTGATTTGAATTGAATTGTAAGTTGCGGGAGGGGAGATGAGCCGGCCACTGAGAATCGAATATCCCGGTGCCTTTTACCACGTCACGTCCAGGGGCAATGAGCAACGGGACATCTACAAAAGTCGCGAAGATCGAGAACGCTTTCTCGCCTACCTTGCGTCGGCGAACGAGCGATACGGAGCGGTTGTCCATGTCTGGTGCCTGATGAGCAACCACTACCATCTGCTGATCGAGACGCCGGAAGGCAACCTGTCGCAGATCATGCGGCACATCAACGGGGCCTACAAAAGGAAAGGTGTCAGGTCTACACATTGACAGATGAAGCCATAAAGGGGACAGGCTGCTTTTTGACAGTTTGATCTTATTTTGAGCGAAAGGGCAAAGGTGTCAGGTCTACACATTGACAGATGTGATTTGAATTGAATTGTAAGTTGCGGGAGGGGAGATGAGCCGGCCACTGAGAATCGAATATCCCGGTGCCTTTTACCACGTCACGTCCAGGGGCAATGAGCAACGGGACATCTACAAAAGTCGCGAAGATCGAGAACGCTTTCTCGCCTACCTTGCGTCGGCGAACGAGCGATACGGAGCGGTTGTCCATGTCTGGTGCCTGATGAGCAACCACTACCATCTGCTGATCGAGACGCCGGAAGGCAACCTGTCGCAGATCATGCGGCACATCAACGGGGCCTATACCAATTACTTCAATGTTAAGCGCAAACGGGCCGGGCATCTTTTCCAAGGGAGATACAAGGCGTTGCTGGTGGAACGAGACGCTTACGCGCTGGAATTGTCACGCTACATCCATCTCAATCCGGTGCGGGCGAGGATGAGTCCGCGCCCCGAAGACTATTCCTGGTCGAGTTATCGAATGTATCTCGGCCAACAGGCTGCTCCCGCCTGGCTGCGGCGCAGCGTGATTCTTGGACATTTCAGCGGCGATGAGCAGCGTTATCGGATCTTTGTCGAAGAGGGGCTGATGCGGGAACTCGGTAATCCACAGGTGGACGCCCTTGCCGCGACAGTGCTGGGAAGCGGCGAATTTGTGTGCGACATCGAGGCAAGATGTCTATCCGAGAAAGACCCGTGTCGGGATGTTCCGGGTTTGCGCAAGCTTGTCAGTCGGTGGTCGGTGGAAGACATCGTGGCGGCTGTTGGCGCGACGCTGGGTGCTGATTCTGGTTTGGCCCGGAAGGTGGCGATTTATCTCTGTCACCGCCATAGCGGTGCGAAGTTGCGTCAGATCGGGGAGAGGTTCGGCATCGGCGAATCGGCAGTGTCGCAAGAAAGCCGGCGTTTGCGCGACAGGATGGCTGAAGATGAGGGTTTGCGGAACAACATCGAACAAATCCGCGAACAGCTTGGAGTTGTCAATGTGTAGACGTGACACCCTTCTTCCTTATCCATTTTCTGCATAACCTAATATATTTTATTATTTCCACCGGGGTTGTAAATCGAACTGTGTGAATATCGATTTAGTTGGTGGGAGGGGGTGTGAATTATTTTCTGTGTGTCCAAAATAGTGTCATTGATGTTGTAGATCCTACGGGCCTCGCTGATTCTACAGTTGAGATGTTGGCTAATTTCGCTTCTGTTGCGGGTATTGTTACAACGGTTCCGACAATGGCGGTTTCTTGAGTGTTCTTAGATGGTTATAACCTGACAGTTAGCCACCAAACGAAGCGATGATCATACCGCCCCTAGCGGAGAACAGAAAAGAGGCGATTTTAATCGTTTGTCGGTTTCCTTGAATAGATTAGGAGCGGGTTCATGAAGAAAAGCGTGTGGTTTGCCTGCAGGCTGCTGATGTTTTCTTTGGTCGCCCTGGTTCTGACGCAAGAATTTGCGTTCAGTGACGACACCTACGGCGTGGCGCCCGGCTACTCAGCATGGGACGGTACCCCAGCCAACCGGCTGCAGCCGGAAGTCTCCGGCCAGTACGCATTCGATTATGGAACAGAGGGCGGCGTTCCCTTCAACCTGCCATGGGCCTTCCCCTTTTACGGGGTCAACTACACGCAGCTCACTGCCAACTTGGACGGCACCATATCCCTGGGTGGTCAGCCGGTGATAGCCGCTTTCAACGACGACCTTGCCTCGTACTACTGGGGTGGAGTTTTTGTGGAGAACCAAGGTGACCGGGTGGTGGTCGAGTGGAAGACCGAATCGCTGATCGATGCGGGCACCGGCCGGGTCAACCAGGTGGCCGTGGTTCTTTTCCCGGACGGACGCCTCCGCTTCGACTACGGCTATCTCGACCCGGCCGCGCGGCTGGAGCTTTCCGGCGCCGGCATCGATCCCCACGACGGGGTGAACGGGATCATCCTCCCCGAGCCGTGGCTCCAGACCGGCCAGTCGCTTTACCTGCTCGCGCTTACCGGCGATGACGATAACGACGGCTTACCTAATGGAGAAGAAATCGCCCTAGGCTATGATCCGCTCGATGCCGACATCGATGACGACGGCATCCTGGATGGCCAGGATGTTTACCCGACCGTTGCGGCAACCATCACCCTTTCCCCGGACAGCATCAGTTCAAGCGAAAAGAGGGTTGTTGAATTGACCGCTGCATCCTTTGTCCCGCCCGGCGGTGCGATTTTTGTTGAGCAACTGCTCGATCTCAACAGCAACGGTCAGGCGGATGCGGGAGAGCCTTCTATTCGAAGTTTCGCTGTGACCGACGGGGTTGTGAGTGATAACGCCAACGTTCCCGGCGACATTGACGGCGTAGCCGATGGTGTCATCAATGTGAAACTGCTTTACACCAATCCGCTCGATATGCTGCATGCCCCGGCCAACTACCTGTTCGTCTTGAGCGACGGCGCGCAGACTGCCGTGGCGGCCCTGACCGTGACCCCCGTCAGCCAGTTGCAGACGGTAACCGGAACGGTTCTGGCAAGCGGTAATCCCGTGGCCGGCGCCTGGGTCAAGGTGTTGGATCCGTGGCAGCACGAGGTGCAGTTCGCGGTCACCGACACGGCCGGTCAGTACCTGCTCAATCTGGCCGCGTCGGGTAATTACAGCCTGCTGCCGATGGCCGCTGGCTATGTCACCTCGGTCGACTCGCCGACAACCGTAACGGTCGGTGCCGGCGCCAGTCTTACCGGCATTGATCTGACCCTGACGACCGGCACGTATCACTTAGCCGGCCAGGTTTATGACAACGCGACGACCGAAGGGGTCGGCAGTCCGTGGGTATCGGCGAATAACGCCACGCATGCCGGGCTGGCCATGACCGATGTGGCCGGGAATTTCGATCTGCTCCTTCCCTCAGGCACCTACACAGTGACGCCGCTGCTGAAAGCACCGCTCGGCGCCAGTGCTCTCGGCTATCTTGGCAGCGGTGCACCACCCTTGGCGGTGGCCCTGACCGGCGACCTCGCGGGCGCAGGTCTGCCGCTGTCGCCGGGAGGAACCATCATCACCGGTCAGGTCACGGACAGCGCCGCTGCCCCTGTTGGCGGCCTCATGCTGCAGGCTCAACCGGCAGGAACGGGCACTGCCCGCAGCTACGCCGTGACCGACGAGGCCGGCCGCTACACCCTGGCGCTCACCGACGAAATCCCTTGGGAGATCGTTTTCGAGAGTGATAGCTCTCTCCATTTCAGTGTTCTGGGCAGTCGCCTGACGGTCGATCCCGCGACCAGTCCGCTGGACGGCCGGGATCTGACCGCACAGCCCAGTGACGCCTGGATTGCGGGAACGGTGCGCGATTACCAGGGATTGCCGTTGGCTGACATCGAAGTGCGTGGTTGGACGGCTGACGACACCTGGTACAGCCACGGCATCACCGCCGTGGACGGCAGCTACCGGCTGCCGGCGCGGGGTGGCCTCGACTGGACCGTCGATGCCCTGACCGAAAACAACGGCCAACCGGCTGTTAACAGCCAATCGACAACCCCGACCAGTGGCCAGACGGTAGCGCTGGATTTCACCGCGCCGACCCCGCCGCCTTGTGTCAGCCCAGGGGTCTTGACGGTACCGACTACCGATGCCGACGGGGTTTACACAGTGAGTTGGGGAGCTTCGACGACGGCGGGGGTTATCTATGTTCTGGAAGAGGCGGTCGACCCGACATTCATCACCGAACTCCGTACCGCCTACACCGGCAGCGCCCTGAGCACCCCCATCAGCGACCGGCTGCAGAATGTCACCTATTATTACCGGGTCAAGGCGACCAAAGCCGGGCTGCTGGACAGCGACTGGCGCACCGCTTCGGCCGGCTGCGCGGTCCCCGGCACCGTGGCCAACACGAGGCCGACCAGCCTCACGGTGCCGGTCAGCGATGCCGATGGCGCTTATTTGATGTCTTGGGGAAATTCGTCAACGGCCGGCGTCACCTATGTGCTGGAGGAAGCGACCACGCCGTGGTTTTACGCGGGGCTGCGGGTTGCCTACAGCGGCGGCGCCCTGAGTACAAATATTACCGGTCGAACGCAGAATAACACCTATTACTATCGGGTCAAGGCCATCAAGGCCGGCAACAAGGATAGCGCTTGGCGGGTCATGGAAAACGGTTGCGCTATCCCGGGCACCCTGACGGTTGCGGCACCGACCAGTATCACGGTACCGACCAACGATGCCGATGGGGCCTTTACCGTTGGCTGGGGGGCGTCGGCAACCGCAGGAGTTGCCTATTTCTTGCAGGAGGCCATCGACAGCACGTTCACCACGGGCTTGCGTTCCGCCTATTACGGCACCGCCTTGAGCAAGGCGATCACCGGGCGGGTGACCGGCACAACCTATTACTACCGGGTCCAGGCCATGAAGGAGGGGCGTATCGACAGCACCAAACTGGCCGCTGGCAATGGCTGTGTGATCGGGCCGTAGCAATCCCTGGTAGACAATAAAAGCTATGGGCCGGTTCCGTCTGGAGCCGGCCCATTATTTTCAATCCCGCGCGAATTCAGAGTACTCCTATATCCTACGCACTCCTTCCCTTCCGCCACAGCGATGCCGGCTCGCACCGCATCAGCCCAGGTTGGCGTTGACAAATTCCCAGTTGACCAGATGGTCGAGGAACGCCTGGAGGAAATCCGGGCGGCGGTTCTGGTAGTCGAGGTAGTAGGCGTGCTCCCAGACGTCCGCCACCAGCAGCGGCGTTGCCCCCTGGGTGAGCGGCGTTTCGGCGTTGGGGGTCTGATTGATCGCCAGCTTGCCGTCTTTGAATACCAGCCAGGCCCAGCCGCTGCCGAACTGGGTGACGCCGGCATTCTTGAAATCGGCGACGAACTTGTCATAGCCGCCCAGCTCGGCATCGATGCGCGCGGCGATCCGGCCGGTCGGCCGACCGCCGCCGCCCGGTTTCAGGCACTGCCAGAAGAAGCTGTGGTTCCAGACCTGGGCGGCGTTGTTGAACAGCCCTTTCTTTGCCGGATCGGCAGCGGCCGCCTTGACGATGGCCTCCAGTGACTGGTCGGCAAGAGCGGTCCCTTCGATCAGCTTGTTGGTGTTGTCGACGTAGGCCTTGTGATGCTTGCCGTGATGAAATTCAAAGGTGCGGGCGCTGATGAGCGGCTCGAGGGCATCCCTAGCGAAGGGGAGATCGGGGAGAGTGATCGGCATGGCAGCCTCCTGTCGTGGAATTTTGGTGGAAGTCAGGCTTCAAGTCTAGAACACGGCGAGCATTCCGCAAGCAGCGTATTTCCCCCCCCTGTCTTTCGCCGGTCGCCCGCCGCTGCTCCCCTTTGGCCGCACGTGTTATAATATAGCCGGGCAACCCGCAAGCTTCCGTCGAGGATGGACCTGCCGCGGAGGTTTCCGGCCAGTAAGGGAGAGATCGTCATGACGAAAATTTATGAATGCGGCGCCTGCGGCGTGATCACGCAAGCCCGTGAACAGGTGTGCGATCCCAGAACACTCGAAAACAAGCATGCGTATTGCGGCACGACCCCTCAAAGTGGCGAGATGTGCCACGAGATGAAGGACCATCTGGCCTACGTGTGTGGCAGTTGCGGTCGGCCGGCGGAACAGGCCGAATTGCTCTGCCAGCCGTTGCTGACCGGGGAAAGCTGAAACCCGCAAGGGCGCCGGGAAGCAAGAGGGAAGAACGCGCTGCATGCAAAGGGGCGGTCGAAAGGCCGCCTCATGAGTGCAGAGGGGACAGATTGGTTTTTTTCTGGTAAATTTTCGGGCGCGCCGCAATCCGGACGCCATTTCAATGAAGATCGGGAGTGTGAACCATGCCCAGTTTCGATGTTGTTTCCAAGGTCGACATGCAGGAAGTCGACAATGCCGTCAACCAGGCGCGCAAGGAGATCGAGCAACGTTACGACTTCAAGGGAACCCACAACGAGATCAACCAGGAGAAGGACGCCCTGGTGATCCTGGCGGCCGACGATTACAAGCTGACGGCGGTCATCGACGTTCTCAAGGGGAAGCTGGTCCGCCGCGGCATCTCCCCCAAGTGCCTCGATTTCGGCAAGAAGGAACCGGCTTCGCACGGCGCGATGCGCCAGCGGGTGGCGATCGTGCAGGGGATCGACAAGGAGCATGGCAAAGAGGTCGTCAGGGTGATCAAGGAGAGCAAACTCAAGGTGCAGGCCCAGATCATGGAGGATCAGGTGCGGGTCAGCGGCAAGCAGATCGATGACCTGCAGGAAGTCATCCAGTTGCTCAAGGGGCAGGATTTCGGCATCGAACTGCAATATGTGAATATGCGCAGTTAATGGCCCAGATCATTGGCGCGGGCTTCCAGTCTATTTACCGCGCCGACAATCTGAATGAGATCGGAACCTCCAACGGCAGCTCCTCGCCATCCACTTCCGGTGGCACGGGGGGGAACTGGCCGACACTCCGCACCGCTTTCAAGGCCGCGTTGTCGAGCAAGGTCGAGCCAGAGGTTCTGACCAGGCCGGACTGCCGGATAGAACCGTCCCGCGCCAGCACACAACTGACTATGACGGTCCCCTCAATCCTCCCCTTCCTGGCCATGACCGGGTAATTCTTGTTTTTTTCGATGAGCCCCCGGCACAGGGCAAAGTACTCCCCGCCGCCGCGAAAAGGCGTTGCCCCCGTCGTCGACGGGGCAATCGAGGTCGTGACCGGGCCGGCCGGAAGGGCGGAGGCAGGTGCTGTCGCCGGCGATTCTCCGGGCATTCCCCGTACCGGTTCGGCCGACGACACGACCCCGACCGGAGACACGGTCCGCGCTGGCAAGGTATCTGCGGCGGGAGCAGGACTTGCCCCCCGCTCCCGCGCCGGGGATGCGGCCGGCACCGCTGCCGGCCGGGCAACTGTCCGCGCCGGCGGGGGTGCGCTCGCCTTTTCCGGCACTTCCGCCCGTTCCAGGGGAAGATCCGGCCCACGGAGATCGACCGTGATTATCGTGGCCGGGAGGGGGTGCCAGCCTCCCCCCCCGGCCCAGAGAGCTGCCAGGGCAAATAGCGCGACGTGGACGGCAAGGGAGCAACCGGCGGCTTTCAACAGCCGCCGGCGCTCCGGCAGGTCGTCCCTCGTCATGGCCGGATAGGCCCGCGTTAAATGCCGGCTCTCATCCATGCGATTCCCCCTAGAACTTGTAAACCACGGTAACGTAGAAATTCCGCCCGTTTTCCGGAACCTTTACTCCGGAGCCAAAGGGGTCTCGCTGGTAGGAGAGATGGCTGTAATACTGCTTGTCAAAGAGGTTATAGACCCCTCCGTACACGGTCAGCGCTTTGTACTCATAGCCGACCTTCAGGTCGGTCGAGGCCCAACCGGGGGTCGACTGCTCGCTCAGGGCTGAATCGACCCGATCCTGCTCCCCGGCCATGTTCTCGGCCGCCTCGGCGAAGAACGTGCCGTTGTCATAGCGTATTGCCACCATTCCTTTCAGCGGCGGTATTTCGGAGAGGGGCCGGTCGCTGTCCTTGTTCTCCCCTTCGGTGAAGGAAAGCGAGCCCTTCAGAAACAGATCGTAAGGAAGCGCGACCTGCCCCCCCAGCTCCGCCCCCCAGATGCTGGCGTCGATATTCTGGTAGCTCTTCAGGGTGCTGGATGCCTGGTAGAAATTCACGTAGTCAGTCAGGTAACTGTAGAAGAGCGACGCATTGATGTAATAACGGTCGGTGGCGTATTTCATCCCCAGGTCGGCCTCATGATTGATCGTCGGCTTAAGGTCGGGATTCCCCCGCCAGGTAACCGCCGGGGCCATTGCCGGCACGTCGATGAACAACTCTTCCGGATCGGGAGTGCGTGCCCCGCGACCAAGGCCGAGATACAATTCAAGCTCTTTCACCGGTTTATAGGTAACCTGGAGATTTGCGCTCACTTCTTCAAAATCGGCACTGTCGTCCGCAACCGTCAGAGTATTGTTCTTTTCCGCCTCGACCCAGGTCAGGTCGCCACGAATCCCAGCTTTCAGGCTGACCTGTTCGGTCAGCGGCAGACCATACTCGGTAAACATCCCGACGTTATCGACGAAGACGTCCGGAATCATGTTGACCGGCGTGAACGGCTTCGCCGCCGTGAACATGGCACGCAGGTTTTCCGTATCCCAGTTGCGGTTATAGTAATCGACTCCGCACTTCAGAACCCCCGGTCCCGCCGTCAGGGAGCCCTGCAGCTTGGCCCCATACACCCGGGTCTCGGCATCGGTCTGCATGGAGAACCCGCGAGCCTTGCCAACCGAACTCTGGCGCAGACGATCGTCCATCAGATGGCTTACCCGATCCCAGTAGGCCTGCATCTTCAGCTCCCGGACCAGCGGCGACACCTTGTCTATCTGGTAGGTCCAATTGAGGAGATGGGTCTTGTCGTAGTCGGCGTCCATTTTCAGATAGGGGTAGAGGACATGCTCCGCATCCTGGTAAGAGTAACTGATTTCGCTGCGCGAGTTCTCGGTCGGGTTTATGCCGAATTTTGCCCAGCCGGTATTAATTTCATAGGCCTTTGAGTCTATCGTATCGAGTCGGTACCGGTTGGGGCTGGTGGCCGGGTAGACATCGGTGATTAACTTGCCATCTCCGGATTCCGGCACGTCGGAGCGTTTGTAGGCGTAGCCAAGCAGCCCATCGAACCTATCCGTCCCATAGGATATCGCGGCTGAACCGTTGACGGCATCGTACGAACCATAGGTAAGGTTCAGGTCGCCGCCGAACCCCTTGCTCGGCCTCTTGGACTGGATATCCACCACCCCGCCCAGACTGCCGGGGTTCTCGATGTCGTAAGGTCCCTTGATGATTCTGACCTGCTCCACTTCGGCGAAATCGAAGTGAAACGCCGGCGGATCCATCCGGGAGGGGCACGCCCCGTGAATCCTCGCTCCGTCAACCAGCACATTGATGTTGTCCCGCTGAAAGCCCCGCAGAACCACATCGTTGGCGATAGCCCCCTTGCGCACGATATCGACCCCTTCCACTTGCTTGAGTGCCTCGCCGATGTCCTTGGCCGGGCTCTCCCGCACTTCCCTGATGGTCAGGCTTTCCTGGTTCGGGGCCTCCATTTCCCCCTTTATCACGATTTCATCCAGCATGACGTTATCCGCGCCGGCAACCGGCCAAGCGGTACCGAGCACAGCGAATAGAACAATCGGGATTGCAAGAAACCTTTTCATTCACAATCTCCTAGGCAATTGGAATATTGGATAAAGTCGATTGAGCCCAGTCGACCCGAACGGGTCTGGTTCCGTATTCCGCCGGACGACTTGACGGGCAGATGTTCAGGCGGAGAAGGAGCGCCTCGGAGGGGGGGTAGGCGGTTCAGTGAAACGGCTGGGCGCCGTTTCGGAAAGGGGGCGGGAATAAGCCGGAAAGCCCCCCGCAAGGTTTGGCGAGAGCGCGTCGGGGCAAAGGAATTCGAGCTTGTCCAGGGTGGCCGCAATGAACTTGGGACTGTCGCCGCAGGGAGCGGCGCTCAGGCGGGGCAGAGAGGAACTCTTGCCCTGCTGCCCCGCGCGCTCCTCAGCGTTCCCGCTCTCCTTGGCGCAGCATGACGGCTTGTAACGGTAACAACAGCAGCCATGGGCCGCGATCCTTTCCGGCAAGCAACCACACTCGGCATGATTGCCTCGACATTGCGGCTGCAAAGGTTTCCGGCCCGCATGCGGAGCAATTGAATAACATTGCAGCAGCAGAATCGCCATCATCAGGACAACGGCTGCGTATTTGGCAATGACCTGGCTCACGATACCTCGGAGGAGTCGATGCCCGCGATTTCCTCTCCAACCCGCAAAGGCCGGAAGGCTCCGGGAAAGGAATTGATTGTTTTTAATTCTAGGTTAAATAAAAAGTTTGGCAACCGACGGACTGCCTGCAGCCACCACCGAGATAGCTGTTCGGCCAACTAGCGTCCCGTGCGGTTGAAATTTGACAAGATACCGACAGCTTGTATAGTTCAGAAACCCACGCAAAATATGCGGGAATACAACGGGATATTGGCGCATTGCGTGCTGCATATCGCGTCGAGGAGGAGGTGACGTTGCGCATTCAGCGGAAGAACGTGGCAGGGGGATTTTCGTTCGGAATGTTTCTCAACACGACAAATGGAGGCTGATTATGAAACGACTGGTTTGGGGTGGTTTGCTGGTGTTGGCTGCTGTGTCGTTCATCGGTTATTCGGCGTGGGCCGCCGAAGCGGAGATCAAGAAAGACGATTTCGTGACCATCTGCAAGGCCGGCGACGGCTGCGGCAAGTTCGAGATGGCGACCTCCGACCCGAAGGACTGCAAGTGCGGCGCGATGAATGACAAGCTGCACGTCCTCAAGGTGGAGGGCGATGTGGTCGTTCTGTGTCAGTGCGGCGGCGGCTGCTCCTGCGAGCTCAATATAAAGAATCCGTATCTGTGCGGCTGCGGCTCGCCTGTCAAGGTGGTCAGGATCTTCAAATAGGCGGCAACCCAGGGCTGTCACCTGAAGGAAATGACGATGAACCGGCGGACTTCGGCTTGGCGGCATGCGGTTGCCGCGCTCATCACGGCAGTCTTCCTCCTGCCGCCCTGGTTGCGAGCAGATGCTACCGTACAGCCGGCATCCGACGGTGTTCACACCTGGAGCAAAGCGGAGGAGGAAGTGATCCGGACCCTGTGGCTCGGCTCTCTTCCTCCTCCGCCCAGGGATCCGACCAACGCCTATGCCGACAACCCGCGGGCCGTGAAACTCGGAGAAAAATTCTTTTACGACAAGCGCTTCAGCAAGAACGGCAAGGTCTCCTGCGGCACCTGCCACCATAAGGACTACCAGTTTACCGAACAGATGCCCCGCGCCCAGGGAGTCGGCCCGACGGAGCGGCGGACCCAGCACCTGATCGGCATGGCCTACCTCCCCTGGTATTTCTGGGATGGCCGGGCCGACAGCCTCTGGTCCCAGGCGCTCGGCCCCATGGAAAGCGCCGTCGAGCACGGCATCTCCAGAACCATCTGCGCCCGGATCGTGAGCGAACACTACAAAACCGAATATGAAGCGCTATTCGGAGCGCTTCCCGACCTCCCTGCCGATGTCTGCGTCCCCATGGCCCGCCCCGCCCCCGACGATGCCGAGGGCTACCGGGCCTGGAGTGCCATGCCGGCGGACAAGCGCGAGGCGATCAACCGGATTTATGCCAACATCGGCAAGGCCATCGCCGCCTATGAACGGCAAATCCTCCCCGGACCAGCAAAATTCGACCGCTACGCCGAAGCGGCAGCGAGGGGAGATCGGGCAGCCATGGGAATGACGTTCGATCGCAACGAAGCGGAGGGGCTCCGGCTCTTCATCGGCAAGGCCGGCTGCGTCAAGTGCCACAGCGGACCGTTGTTCACCAACGGCGAATTCCGCGCGACCGGGGTCTATCAGCCGGCCGACCTGCCGCCGGACCCGGGCCGCGCCGGTGGAACCGGCAAGGCGCTCGCCAGTGAGTTCAACTGCCTGGGGAAATACAGCGACGGCCGCCGCGAGGATTGCGGCCGGCTGCTCTCCCTCGTCGCTGCTGGACGGGAACCGGCCGGTGCTTTCCGGGTTCCATCGCTGCGCAACGTGGCGGACAGACCCCCCTACATGCATGCCGGCCAGTACTGGAACCTGTGGGAGGTCCTGCTTTTTTACGGCAGGAAGAAAACCAACCCTGGATTAAGTCCGGAACTGTCGAGGGATGGCTTAAACGAAAACGAGAGGATCAGCCTCGAAGCCTTCCTGAATACCCTGAGTGGACCACTTACCTACCCGGACTCCGGCTTAGCCGATGCCGCTGACGAACACGGTCACTAGTATCCCCTCGTAAAAAAGTTTCCCGGAGAGCCGGGGATGGGCTTTCTTCGCGCGGGCAGACCCTGAGGTATGCACCCTGTTGCGATCAGAAGGTGATGGAACGACCAGCACCCCGCCCGCCGATCCGCTGCGCGGTCGGCGGCGCCTACTCGTTGGAAGGCGGGCCCAGGGAATCGACCCGCTCATCGACTTCCCGACAGTGTCCGGAGTCCCATTCGAAGGAATGACCGAACGCCTCTACCGTCAGTTGGTCGCCGTGGCAGGCCGTCACCCGCCCCGTGTAAAACAGATCTTCATTCTGGACCAGCCTGGTTTCCCCACTCTCTACCGCGCGGCAGAGATTCCTCAATTCCTCGCGACGCATGGCTTTGCTCCTTTCTCCGCGGTCGCGGCCGCAAGAGATGTTCCTTTCGCTCATGCCTTTATTTTACACCAACGACCGGAATCAGGCGGCCTTGGCCACCGGCTTGCCTGCCGGTAACCGTGCGCCTGCGGGCCCGCCAAAAACCGCTATACTGGTGAAGAACCCGTGTTAATCTTTCCGCATTGGACCGCCATGACCGCATCCTCCCTGTTCGTGCTGCTGCGCATTGCCTGCCTGCTGCTGGTCGGCTACGCCGGGCTGTGCCTGTTCGTTTACTGGCGACAGGAAAAAATGCTCTTCTTCCCGGAGCAGGCGCCGCTGGAAACGGTCAGGCGCGAGGCGCGGATGGCCGGCTTCCGCCTCTGGCCGGAGGACAACGGCGACTACCGCGCGCTCATCGCCGAACCCGCCGGCCAGGCCGTTGGCACCTGTCTGATCTGGCACGGCAATGCCGGTTCGGCCCGTCAGCGCGATTATCTGGCGATGCCGCTGCTACGGATGGGGATGCGGGTGGTGGTCGCCGAATATCCCGGCTACGGGGCGCGGCAAGGCGGCGGCCTGCGCGAAGCAGCGCTGGTGGCGGACGCCAGGATTCTCGCCGCGGATCTCCACCGGCGCTTCGGCGAACCGTTGATCGTCATCGGGGAATCGCTCGGCGCGGCGTTCGCCGCCGCAGTGGCCGGCGACCAGTCCCTGCCGGTGAAGGGCGTGATCCTGGTCACGCCGTGGCGCGATCTGGCCGGCGTGGCCCGGGTGCACTACCCCTGGCTGCCGGCCGGACTGCTGCTGCGCGACCGCTTCGACAACGCCGCCGCGCTGCAAGCCTATCGCGGGCCGCTCCTGGTGGTAACCGCCGACAGCGATGAGATCATCCCCGCCAGCGAGGGGCGGCGCCTCTATCAGGCACTGAACACTCCGGTGAAGCGTCTGTACGAGATTCCCGGGGCCGGGCATAACGACTGGGTCGAACGCGTGACTCCCGAGGAGTGGCGGAACTGGCTGGTCTTCGCCGGCGGCACCCGCTGACGCCAGCCTCAGTTTTCCGTCAGGAAATGTTCCTCGTAGAGATCTTCCAGGGCCCGCAGGTGCCGGCTCTCGTCGTTCAACAGCAGCGTGAACATGCCGACCATCGGGGCGCCGGCGCAGACCTCGGTCAGGCGTCGATAAAACTGGACGGCCTCTTTCTCCAGGTGGATCGCATAGGCAAGGGCTTCGCGGACATCGGCACCGGGACCGATCTCCCGCTTGCCGATCATATAATCGAGGTTCATGATCGGCACCGGCCGCTCGGCATGCTGCAAATCGAGGGCTCCGTCGAGCAAGGCCTTTTCCAACTGCTGCTTGTGGCTCAGTTCATCGATGGCGGCGTCGCGCAGAATCTCGCGGGCATGAGGATTGCGCACCATGCGGATGGCGCGCAGATAATTGCGGAAGCCCGCCTCTTCCATCTCGATCGCCTTGTCCAGGGCGGCATCGAAGGTCAGACAGATTTGCTGTTCCTCGCTCATATCATCTCCTCCAGTTCAAGTGGCGGTGGTGAACGCCTGCTCCTCTTTATTGATTTTACCACACGATCGGCCGGCCTGCCGCCGGTGGGCACGGGCCGCATGAGGTGCGCTATAATCGAGGCATGAGCATCGTACCGATCGTTCTGCTCCTGTTGGCTCTGGGCCTGAATCCGCCCGGCGTAACGGCGGCCGACCAGCGTTGCCCGCCGACCGCGCCGGATGCCGATGGGCCGTTCTACCGACCCGATGCCCCGGTGCGCAGCCGGGTCGGCAGCGGCTACCTGCTGATGGGCGCGGTCAAATCGGCAGCCGACTGCGCGCCGATCGGCGGGGCGCGCATCGAAATCTGGATGGCCGGTCCCGATGGCATTTACGGCGACCAGTGGCGGGCGACGACCTTCGCCCGCCCCGACGGCCGCTACCATTTCTCCAGCCATGTCCCCGGGCAATACGGCAGCCGACCGCCGCACATCCACCTGATCGTCAATGCTCCGGGCTTCAATGAGCTGATCACCCAGCACTATTTGCAGCCGGGAGCGGGCGAAGCGGTCTTCGACCTGGTGCTGATCCCCGCGCGGGCAACCCGGTAGTCGTCAGTCTCCCGTGCGCTTAGTTCCCCGCGCGGGACACCGGCTTCAGCCCTCCGGGTCGCTGTTCGTCCCGGTTATGTTCTTTACCGGACTGCCATCGCGGAGGCGGAGATCGCGCCGCGGGTAGGGAATCTCGATGCCGTGCTCGGTGAATTTCCGGTAGATGGCCAGGTTGAGATTGCTGGCGAACAACCCGCCGCGATGGATCAGGGTGGTGCTCCAGGCCCGCAGTTCAAAGTTGAGGCCGTTGTCGCCGAACGCCAGGAGGCGCACCCCGGGCGGCGGTTCCGTCAGCACGTCCGGACACTCGGCCGCGGCTTCCAGCAGGAGCTTCTGAACCAGCTGCACGTCACTCCCGTAGGCGGCGGTCACCGGGATGCGGAAGCGAACCCTGCGGTCGTTGTGGCTCCAGTTGATCACGTTCTCGGTGATGAACTTCGCATTCGGCACGATGATGGTGATGTTGTCGTTGGTCACCACGGTCGTGCTGCGCCCGCCGATGCGCACCACGTCCCCCTCGACCTCACCGACCACGATCCGGTCCCCGACCTTGATGGGCCGTTCGAAGAGGATGATCAGGCCGCTGATGAAGTTGTTGACGATATTCTGCAGCCCGAAGCCGAGGCCGATGCCGACGGCGCCGGCCAGCACGTTGAAGGCCGTAAGGTCGATCCCCGCCGTCTGCAGGATGACCACCAGGCCGATCGTCAGCACCAGGTAGCGGATCAGGGCGGCGACGGCCTGGCGGCCTCCCGGCTCCATGCTGGTGCGGGCCAGGATCTGCTCGGCAACCCAGCCCCGCAGTTTGCCGGAGAGGTAGACGAGCAGTATCCCCAGGACCACGATCTGGAGCAGCATCCAGACGGTGATCTGCTCCGCGCCCAGGGTCACCAGGGGGAGATCGAGAAATTTCAGCAGGTCGCGGAATTCGTCCATGCCGGCCTCCCCGGTCAGAACGTCCAGAAACGCGGGATGAAGATGGTTGCCAGAATCCAGAACAGGATGTTGAGGGGCGCGCCAACCCGAAGGTAGTCGATGAAACGGTAGCGCCCCGGTCCGTAAATCAATGTATTGGTCTGGTAGCCGAAAGGGGTCATGAAATCGAGAGACGCCGCAAAAGTGACCGCCATGATCAGCGGCTTCGGCTCGACCCGCAACGATTCGGCGGCGGCAAAGACGATCGGGATCAGCAGTGCAACCGTGGCATTATTGGAGAGCACGGCGGTCAACAGCGCCGCAACCAGGTAAAATGCCGCCACCATGGCCATTGGCCCGGCTTCGCCCAGGGCCGAGACGATGGCCTTCGACAGGAAGAGTGCCGCGCCGCTCTTTTCCATGGCAATGCCAAGGGTCAGCACGCCGGCCATCAACATGATGACCTGCCACTCCACCGCCCGATAAGCCTCTGCCAGCGAAAGGCAGCCGGCCAGCACCATCAGGATGCAGCCGACAATGGCGCCGCTCATGATCGGCATCACGTCGAAGGTGGCGGCCGCCACCACTGCCGTCACGATCGCCAGCGCCGCGGCGGTCTTGCGCTTGCGAAAAATCGGCAACCGCACCTCGGAGGTGACGACGAAGGTGCGGTCCAGTCTAAGCCGGTCGAGTTCCAGCGGCTCCAGTTCGAAGAGAAGCACGTCGCCGGCACGCAGCCTGATCGCCTCCAGGTTCGCGCGCATGACCTGCTCGCGGTGCCTGACGGCGATCGCCGTGAAGCCGAAGCTGGTGCGGAACTGGGCCTCGCTGAGGCTGTGGCCGTCGAGCGCGGAGTTCGGTGCGATCACCGCCTCCACCAGCCGCGGCTCCTGAGCTTTCTTTCCAGAGTTCGCCGCTTCGGGTTCGTGCTTCAGGATGATCCCCCGGCGCAGCCGGAGCTTGCGGAAATTTTCCAGGTTGCAGCGAACCTTCAAGTGATCCCCGGCCCGAAGCTGGAGCCGGTCGTAAGGGGTGGCAAGACGCTGACCGTCGCGGAAAATTTCGATGACCGTCAATTCCAGTTCGCGCACCAACGGCGACTGGGTCACCACGGCCCCGACCGACCGCGCTTCCGGCAGGCTGACGACCTCGGTCAGATACTCCTCCAGGGAGAGCCGCTGCTCCGCGTCATCCCGATCCGACCGGCAGGGAAGCAGCCGAATCCCCACCAGCAGCATGTACAGCATCCCCGCCGTGAAAAAGATCAGGCCCATGCCGGTCATCTCGAACATCCCCAGCGGCGGGAGTCCTCGGCGCTCGACCATGGAACTGATCAAAATGGTGGTGGAGGTGCCGATGAGGGTGCAGACCCCGCCAAACATCGAGGCGAAGGAGAGGGGCATGAGAAACCGGGAGGCGCTGATGCGCGTCTCCCGTGCCACACCAAGGACGATGGGGAGGAAGATGGCCACGGCGGCGGTATTGTTGATGAAGGCCGAAATGCCGCCGACAAAAAGCATCATGGTGCTGATCGTCAGCCAGAAACTCTTCCGTCCCAGGCGGGCAAGCCCGCTGCCGATGGCGTTGACCGCGCCGGTCCGGTAAAGCCCGGCCGAAAGGATGAACATCGCGCCGACGGTGATCGTTGCCGGATTGCTGAAACCGGAGAGCGCCTCCTCGGGGGTGATGAGCCCGGAAAGCAGGAGCGTGCTCATCAGGATCAGAGCCGTCAGGTCCGCCGGCAGACGCTCGGTGGCGAACAGGATCACTCCCGAAACCACCAGTCCGAGCACCAGCAACATTTCCATGGTCATGGCAGCCCCTCGACGGACAGGCGGACAAGCCTGACAGTCCGTCTCGTCATCCGGTTTCAAGGATAGTTTATCAGCTTGCGCCTTTTTCTGGACACCCCCGGCGAATTATCCCGCACCAACGCGCGCGGGGGGCCGCCAGGCCGCCCACGCCGACATTTA
>VEPG01000026.1 GCA_012026975.1 Desulfuromonas sp.
AGGAAGTGTGCGACTACGCCATGGCGCTGACGAAGTACGTCGGCTAACGCAATGCCGGCACCGTCGAGTTCCTGATGGACCAGGAAGGGAAGTTCTACTTCATCGAGGTCAACCCGCGCATTCAGGTCGAGCACACGGTCACCGAGTTGGTGACGCTGCGCAACCTGGTGCAGGCGCAGATTCGCGTCGCCCAGGGGTACAAGCTCTCTGACCCGGAAATCGGCATCAAGAGTCAGAAGGACATCGAACTGCGCGGCTACGCGATCCAGAGCCGCATCACCACCGAAGATCCGAAGAACAACTTCGCCCCCGACTTCGGCACCATCAAGGCCTACCGCTCGGCCGCCGGCTTCGGCGTGCGCCTCGACGCGGCGGCCGCCTATTCCGGCGCGGTGATCACTCCGCACTATGATTCGCTGCTGGTGAAGATCTCCACCTGGGGCTTGAGCTTCAACGATGCGGCGCGCACCATGCACCGCGCCCTGCAGGAATTCCGCGTGCGCGGGGTGAAGACCAACATCGGCTTCCTGGAGAAGATGATCACTCATCCGGTCTTCCTCGAAGGGAAGTGCGACACCTCGTTCCTCGACGAGCATCCCGAGGTCTTCGATCTCAAGGAAAAGAAGGACCGCGCCAACAAGATCCTCAATTTCATCGGCACCACCACGGTCAACGGCTATCCGGGGATCAAGCCGGAGCGGGCGCTGAAGTTCCAGAACCTGCGCGAGCCGGAGGTGCCGGAGATCGCCTACGGCAAATCGCATCCGCGCGGTACCCGCGACATCCTGCTGGCCAAGGGGCCGCAGGGACTGGCCGATTGGGTGTTGAAGAACAAACAGCTGCTGATTACCGACACCACCATGCGTGACGCCCACCAGTCGCTGATGGCCACGCGCTTCCGTACCCACGATCTCGACGAGATCGCCGAGGCCACCGCGCATCTGGGTGGCGGGCTCTTCTCCCTGGAGATGTGGGGCGGGGCGACCTTCGACGTCTCCATGCGCTTCTTGCGCGAGGACCCGTGGGAACGGCTCGACCGCCTGCGCAAGAAGGTGCCGAACATCCTCTTCCAGATGCTGCTGCGCGGCTCCAACGCGGTCGGCTACACCAACTATCCGGACAACGTCGTCCAGGAGTTCGTGGTCAAGGCGGCCGACAGCGGCATTGACGTCTTCCGCATCTTCGACTCGCTGAACTGGACCAAGGGGATGCAGGTGGCCATGGGCGCGGTTCGCGAGCGCACCGGCTCGGTCTGCGAGGCGTCGATGTGCTACACCGGCGACATCCTCGACCCGAAGCGTGACAAGTACCCCTTGAGCTACTACGTCGAACTGGCCAAGGAACTTGAAAAGATGGGCGCGCACATTCTGGCGATCAAGGACATGGCCGGCCTGCTCAAGCCCTTCGCCGCCGAGAAGTTGATCAAGGCGCTCAAGCAGGAGATCGGCATTCCGATCCACCTGCACACCCATGACACTTCGAGCAACGGCGGATCAACGCTGCTGATGGCCGCCCAGGCCGGGGTCGATATCGTCGACGCGGCGCTCTCCTCGGTCTCCGGTTTGACTGCCCAGCCGAACATGAATGCCCTGCTCGCTGCGCTGCACGGCACCATCTGGGATCCGCAGCTCGACCAGGACGGCCTGCAGAAGCTGGCCAACTACTGGGAGACGGTGCGCACCTATTACGCGCCGTTCGAATCGGAGCTGCGCTCGGGGACCGCGCAGGTCTACCACCACGAAATCCCCGGCGGCCAGTACTCCAACTACAAGCCGCAGGTCGAAGGTCTGGGGTTGGGGCACCGATGGGAAGAGTGCAAGGAGATGTACCGCAAGGTCAACGATCTGTTCGGTGACGTGATCAAGGTCACGCCGTCGTCGAAGATCGTCGGCGACATGGCCATGTTCCTGGTGCAGAACAACCTGGAGCCGGAAGACGTCTTCACCAAGGGCGAGGAGCTAAGCTTCCCGCAAGGGGTGGTCGACTTCTTCAAGGGGATGATCGGCCAGCCGGTCGGCGGTTTCCCCAAACGGCTGCAGGAGATCATCCTGAAAGGGGAGCAGCCGCTCACCTGCCGTCCCGGCGAGCTGCTCGAACCGGTCGATTTCGTCGCCAAGAAGCAGGACCTGGAGCTCAAGCTGGGGCACCCGGTGAGCGAGCGCGACGTCCTTTCGGCGGTGCTCTACCCGGGGGTGTTCGAGGAGTTCGACCGTTTCCGCCAGGAGTACAGCGACACCTCGTTCCTGCCGACCCCGGTCTTCTTCTACGGGTTGGACGTCAACGACGAGGTGAGCATCGACATCGAGGCCGGCAAGACGCTGATCATCAAACTCAATGCCATCGGTCGGGTGCACGATGACGGCAACCGCAACATCTATTACGAGCTCAACGGCGAGCCGCGCGTGGTCACGGTCAAGGATCTGTCGGTGAAGACCGACGAGGTCTCCCATGAGAAGGCCGATCCGGCCAATCTCAAACATGTCGGTGCGCCAATGCCCGGCAAGATCTTCAAGCTGCTGGTGAATGTCGGCGAGAAGGTCAGCGCCGGCGACACGTTGCTGACCACCGAGGCGATGAAGATGGAGACCAACGTCAAGGCCAAGGTCGATGGCGTGGTTGCCGACGTGCGCTTCGATCAGGGGGCTCAGATCGAGCAGGGGGACCTGCTGGTGGTGCTGGAATAAACAACAAGAATAAACAACAACTTTGTCTCACCTGTCTATGCTGCAAGGCCCGCCTGTTCAGGCGGGCCTTGCAGTTTTGGTGTATCGACGACCTGCATCGCGTTATACTGAGGCCATGCGCAATACTCTCTGTTTATTTGTTTTCATGGCAGCTGTTCCCGTGTTTCTCGGTACCCAGGTGTCTGCCCAACAGAATATGCCGGAACAAGAGTATCGTCTTGACCCGGTCTTGAGCAAGGAAAGCCCGCATTCGGTTACTGAGCCAGCCGGGCTGCCGGTTGTCATCCAAAAGGATGCGGAGAAGGGGAGCGTACGCCTGCAGACCGAGTCCCCGGTTTCCCCCTATATTGGTGCCGGACAGAAGCCTGAGCTGTCACCCGAGGAACGGCGACTGCTTGAGAAGGAGCAGGCATCGAACGGGTTGTCCGGCTATCATCTTGAAGCGGGGGTCGGCCTGCAGGTCGAGGACAAGGCTTCCTTAAGTCTCGGTTACCGCTTTAACAACCCGCCGTCGCTGCTCAACGAGCGCAGCAACGACCCGCTCACCCTCTCCGGGGACCTACGCATCATCTTTGGCGTCAAGGTACCGTTCGACTAATCCCCATCCAGCATCCGCCCCAATCCGCCAAGCACGGAGCCTTCGCCCTTGGCACTGCCTCCGGAACTCGGGGCGTGGGCGATGATGCGGTCGGCCAGACGCGAGAAGGGGAGGCTCTGCAGCCAGACCTTGCCGTGGCCGCTGAGGGTGGCGAGGAAGAGCCCCTCGCCGCCGAAGAACATGCTCTTGAGGTTGCCGGCCCGCTGAATATCGTAGTTCACGGTCGGCTCGAAGGCCACCAGGCAGCCGGTGTCGACGCGCAGTGTCTCGCCTTTGAGTTCGCGTTCGACGATAGTGCCGCAGGCATGCACGAAAACCATGCCGTCGCCGCGCAGGCGCTGGAGAATGAAACCTTCGCCGCCGAAGAAGCCGGCGCCAAGTTTGCGCTGGAAGGCGATGCTTACCTCGGTGCCCAGCGCCGCGCAGAGGAAGGCGTCCTTCTCGCAGAGAATCTCGCCGCGCATTTTCCCAAGGTTCATCGGGATGATCTTGCCGGGGAACGGCGCGGCGAAAGCGACCTTGCGCTTCTGCTGACGGGACTGATTGCTGAAGTGGGTCATGAAGATCGATTCGCCGGTCAGCGCCCGCTTGCCTGCGGAGAAAAGCTTGCCCATCAGCCCCTGATCAGCCTGCGAACCATCGCCCATGCGGGTCTCGAACTGGATCTCCTCTTCCATGAAGTTCATGGCGCCGGCCTCGGCGATGACCGTCTCCTGCGGGTCGAGTTCGACCAGCACCATCTGCATGTCGTCTCCGACAATCTCGTAATCAACTTCGTGGCATTTCATCTTTCGCCTCCCGAGTATTTGTGAATTATGCTGGAAGTATCCACGATGCCGCCACATTTGACAAGGGTGCGGGCTTGACCGCATGCAGGGGGTCATTTATAAGCTTTTGTGACTGGTGAGACAATGCGTTGCCCGGAATTCCTGGAGGTGATTTGATGGTAAAGCGATTCAGGCGATGGAGTCTGCCGATTGCTGCCGCAGCTGTCCTGCTTGCTTCGCCGGCCTTGGCCGAGAAGCCGCCGATCGTCATCGGCGTGGCCGGTTCGCACAGCGGCGATCTGGCTCCCTACGGTCTCCCCACCAAGGAGGCGGTCGAGATGCTGGCTGCCGATCTGAACGCCAGGGGTGGGTTGCTCGGGCGGCCGGTGAAGCTGCTGATACTCGATGACCAGTGCAAGCCGGAAATCGCCGCCAACGTCGCCACCGCCGCGGTCTCCCAAGGGGCGCAGGCCATTATCGGCCATGTCTGCTCAGGGGCGACCAAGGCCGCGCTCGGCATCTACAAGGAAGCAAGGATTATCGCCATCTCGCCGTCCGCGACCAACCCGGCGTTGACCATGGGCGGCGACTATCCCAACTTTTTCCGGACCATCGCCCCCGACGACAAGCAGGGACAACTTGCCGCTGCCATTGTGGCCACCAGGCTGGGTGCCAGGAAGCTAGCCGTGATCCATGACAAGGGCGATTACGGCAAAGGGTTCGCCGATGCGGCCAAAGCGGTATTGGAAAAGGACGGCAAGGCCACGGTGGTGCTCTACGACGGGATCACCCCCGGCGCCATGGACTATTCGGCAGTGATCCAGAAGATCCGTCATGCCGAAGCCGATGCGGTCATCTATGGCGGTTATCATCCGGAAGCCTCGAAGCTGGTCGCGCAAATGAAGAAGAAGCGTGTCGACATCCCCTTTATCGGCCCGGACGGCCTGATGGGGAGCGGACTGCTCACCATTGCCGGGGCCAATGCCGAAGGGGTTTACGCCACCGGGCCGATGGATGTCGCCCGGTATCCCCTGAATCAGCAGACTCGCGCCGTTTATCAGAAGAAATACGGGCGCGAGCCGGGGATGTTCTTCGACCAGGGCGCCGCGGCATGGCAGGCGCTGGTGGCGGCGATCCAGAAGGCCGGCGGCACCGACTATGCGGCACTGGAAAAGGCGCTGAAGACCAATCCGGTCGAAACCAGCGTCGGCAAAATCAAGTTCAATGCCAAGGGCGATGCCGAAGGGGTGGGCTTTGCCGTCTACCAGGTGCGCGGCGGCAAATTCGTCGAGGTGAAGTAAGCTGAGGTACTTTCTCGAACTCGTCGGCAGCGGTCTGACCCGCGGCAGCATCTACGCCCTGATCGCCCTGGGCAACACGATGGTCTATGGGATCATTCAGCTGATCAATTTCGCGCACGGCGAGATCTACATGCTCGGCGCCTTCATCGCCCTGATCGTCGCCGGCGCGCTGACCATTTACGGCTTCTCCGGGTGGGCGATCCTGCTCCTGGCGGGGCTGGTGGCTGCCGTCTACGCCGCAGCCTACGGCTATACCCTGGAAAAGATCGCCTACCGCCCCCTGCGCACCGCTCCCCGGCTTTCCCCGCTGATCAGCGCCATCGGCAAGTCGCTCTTCCTGCAGAACTACGTGATGCTGGCGCAGACCCCGGATTTCCTGCCGTTCCCGACGCTGATCCCGGAATTCGCCTTCATGGAACCGGTCGCCCACATCATCGGTTCGGCGGAAGTGGTGATCCTGCTGACCAGCGCCGTGCTGATGACCGGCCTGACCGTGCTGATCAAGTACACCCGGATCGGCAAGGCGATGCGCGCCACCCAGCAGGACATGGCGATGGCGCGCCTGGTCGGCATCGACGTCGACCGGGTGATCTCCTTCACCTTCGTCGTCGGCTCGGTGCTGGCGGCGGTCGGTGGCGTACTGGTCGGTTCCTATCTTGGCCAGATCAATTTTGCCATCGGTTTCATGGCCGGGATCAAAGCCTTCACTGCCGCGGTGCTCGGCGGTATCGGCAGCATTCCAGGCGCGGTGCTCGGCGGGTTGGTGCTGGGGTTGACGGAGGCGCTGGCCGCGGGCTATGTCTCCAGCGCCTACGAGGATGTCTTCGCCTTCGGCGTGCTGGTACTGATTCTCATCCTGCGGCCGTCCGGCCTGCTCGGCCGGGCGATACGGGAGAAGGTATGACAGGGGGTTGACCATGCTCAAATCCATCGATCCGACCAAGACCGTCGCCTGGCGGCAGCTCGCCGGGCATCACCAGGAGATGCGCGAGGTCACCATGTGCGAACTGTTCCGGGACAATCCCGCGCGGTTCGAGACCATGTCTTTGCGTTTCGAGGAGATGCTGGTTGATTACTCGAAAAACCGGATCACCGCGGAGACCATGCGGCTGCTCCTCGCCCTGGCCGAGGAGACCGCGCTTCCCGACGCCATCGAACAGATGTTCTCCGGCGAAAAGATCAATGCCACGGAAGGGCGGGCGGTGCTGCACACCGCGCTGCGCAACCGCTCGAACACTCCCGTCATGGTCGACGGCATCGATGTGATGCCCGAGGTCAACGCCGTCCTTGAGCAGATGCGGTGCTTCAGTGAGCTGATCGTCTCCGGGGAGTGGCGCGGCTACACCGGCCAGCCGGTGACCGACATCGTCAATATCGGCATCGGCGGCTCCGACCTCGGTCCGGTCATGGTGACCGAGGCGCTCAAAGCCTACCGCCAGCCGCACATCCGGGCGCATTTCGTCTCGAACGTGGACGGCACCCACATTGCCGAGACGCTGCGGGATCTCAATCCGGAGCAGACCCTCTTCCTGATCGCTTCCAAGACTTTCACTACCCAGGAAACCATGGCCAACGCGGCGACGGCGCGGCGCTGGTTCCTGGCCAGTGCCGGCGACGAGGCGCACATCGCCCGCCATTTCGCCGCCATGTCCACCAACGAGGCGGCGGTGAAGGCGTTCGGCATCGATCCGGAGAACATGTTCCGCTTCTGGGACTGGGTGGGGGGGCGTTATTCGCTCTGTTCGGCCATCGGCCTCTCCATCGCCTGCACCATCGGCTTCGACCGCTTCCGTGAACTGCTGGAAGGCGCACACGCCATGGATCTCCACTTCCGGCACGCGCCGTCGGAGCGGAACATCCCGGTCATCCTCGCCCTGCTCGGCATCTGGTACAACAACTTCTTCGATGCGCAGAGCCACGCGATTCTCCCCTACGACCAGTACCTGCACCGCTTCGCCGCCTACTTCCAGCAGGGGGACATGGAGAGCAACGGCAAATCGATGGATCGCGCCGGGAAGCCCGTCGGCTACCAGTCCGGCCCGATCATCTGGGGAGAGCCGGGGACCAACGGCCAGCACGCCTTCTACCAGCTGATCCACCAGGGGACCAAACTCGTCCCGTGCGACTTCATCGCCCCGGCGCTTTCGCACAACCCGGAAGGGGAGCATCATACCCTGCTGCTGGCCAACTTCTTCGCCCAGACCGAGGCGCTGATGAATGGCAAAACCGCCGCGGAAGCCGAAGCGGAATTGCGGGCGGCGGGGAGCAGCGAGGATGACATCCGGCGGCTGCTCCCCTACAAGGTGTTCGCCGGCAACCGGCCGACCAATTCGATCCTCGTCAAACGGATCACCCCGCGCACCCTCGGCAGCCTGATCGCCATGTACGAGCACAAGATCTTCGTTCAGGGGGTCATCTGGAACATTTACAGCTTCGACCAGTGGGGGGTGGAACTCGGCAAGCAGCTGGCCGGCAGAATCCTACCGGAGCTGCGCACCGATGAGCCGGTCACTGCCCACGATGCCTCGACCAACGGGCTGATCAATGCCTGGAAGCAGATGCGCCGCGGCACGGCATAAATCATCAACCGGAACCGGATTTTTGCAATGCAGACCCTGACCCGACATCTGCTGCACGCCGGGGGGCTCGCCCTCTGGTTCATGCTCCTCGCCCTGCCGCTGCTGGCGGTACGGGTCGATACCCTGCACAACGTGGTGGAGTGGCGTTGGGGACACCTGATGTGGGTCGGCGTGGGAACGTTCGTCCTGGCCCTGCTGTGGCGCGGCTTGGCCGCATGGCGGCAGCGTCCGACCTTGGAGCCCGGGCCGCTGGCCCTGACGCTCGGGCGGCTGCTTGACGAACCGCACCTCTACCGGCCGGCACTTGCCACCGTGCTGGTCTCGGCCCTGATCTTTCCCTGGCTGGTTGATACCTATCAGAGCAGCATCGTCGGGCTGGCACTGATCTTCGTGGTGCTCGGGCTGGGATTGAACATCACTGTCGGTTTGGCGGGGTTGCTCGATCTCGGCTACATCGCCTTCTTCGCCGTCGGTGCTTACTGCTATGCGCTGCTCAATGTCCGTTTTGGCCTCGGTTTCTGGCCGTGCCTTCCCCTGGGCGGTCTGGCCGGTGCCGCCTGCGGTCTCTTGCTCGGTTTCCCGATCCTGCGCCTGCGCGGCGACTATCTGGCGATCGTCACTCTCGGTTTCGGTTCCATCGCGAGGATCGTCTTTGAAAACTGGGAAGAAGTCACCGGGGGCGCTCAGGGGATCGCCGGCGTGGCCCGCCCCGGATTGTTCGGCCTGGAGATGGGGCTGGAAGGTGTGACCATCTACCTGTACTACCTGCTGCTCCTCCTGGTGGCGGTCACAGTGTTTGCCACCCGGCGCTTGCAGCATTCGCGCATCGGCCGGGCGTGGGTGGCGCTGCGCGAGGACGAAATCGCCTGCGCGGCGATGGGCGTGGATGTTGCCCGCACCAAGCTGTCGGCCTATGCCTTCGGCGCCTTCTGGGCCGGACTGGTGGGGGTGATCTTTGCCGCCCGCAATACCTATATCAACCCCAACAGCTTCACCTTCACGGAATCGGCACTGGTCCTCTCCATCGTCGTGCTCGGCGGCATGGGGTCGCTCGTCGGTGTGGTACTGGCCGCCCTGGTGCTGGTCCTGCTCCCCGAGTACCTGCGGGCGGTGGCCGAGTACCGTATGCTGGTCTTCGGCGCGGTCATGGTGCTGATGATGATCCTGCGGCCGCAGGGGCTGATCATCGCCCGGCGCAAACGCTATCGGGCCGGGGCGGCGGCATGACGGACGCGCTGCTCGACATCCGTGGCCTGACCATGGACTTCGGCGGTCTGCGCGCGGTCGACGGGGTTTCCCTGCAGCTTTTCCCCGGTGAAATCGTCGCGCTGATCGGACCCAACGGCGCCGGCAAAACCACCCTGTTCAATTGCATCACCGGAGTCTATCGGCCAACGGGCGGCGAAATCCGGGTCAACCCGCCAAAGCAGTCCGGCCGGCGCATCGACGGCCTGCCGCCACATCGCATCACGACCCTCGGCCTGGCCCGCACCTTTCAGAACATCCGTCTCTTCAATGGCATGACTGCTTTGGAAAACGTCATGCTCGGCCGGCATTGCCGCACCACTACCGGTCTGTTCGGCGCCATTGTGCCCGGACCGGCCGCCCGCCGCCAGGAGCAGGAAACCATTGCTGCAAGTTTTGCCCTGCTGGAGGGCGTCGGCTTGGCACAATATGCCGATGAGGTGGCCGGCAACCTTCCTTACGGTGCCCAGCGTCGCCTGGAAATTGCCCGTGCGCTGGCGACCACGCCGTCCCTGCTGCTGCTCGATGAGCCGGCCGCCGGAATGAATCCGCAGGAAACCAGGGAACTGGACGACCTGATCGTGCGTATCCGCGACGAGCAGCAAGTGGCGATTCTGCTCATCGAGCACGATATGCGCCTGGTTATGAACATCTCCGAGCGCATCCATGTGCTGGAATACGGCAAGTTGATCGCCAGCGGTACTCCCCTGGCAATCCGCAACGATCCGAAAGTGATCGAGGCCTACCTCGGCGAGGAATGCCATGCTTGAACTGCGCGGGGTTCAGGCCGGCTACGGGCGCATCCAGGCGTTGCGCGAGGTGTCGCTCAGCGTCGGGGCCGGGGAGATCGTCACCCTGATCGGTGCCAACGGGGCCGGCAAGAGCACCACGCTGATGACCATCTGCGGGGTGGTTGCCGCGCAGGCCGGCGAGATCCTGTTCGAGGGGGAATCGCTGCGGGGGCTGAGCCCGGACGCCATCGTCGGGCGTGGCATCGTCCAGGTGCCGGAGGGGCGACGGATCTTCCCACGGATGAGCGTGCGCGAGAATCTGGAGATGGGCGCTTATCTGCGTCGCGACCCGGCCGGCATCCGTCGCGACCTGGAATACGTCATGAAGCTCTTTCCAATCCTTGCCGAACGCCGGCACCAACCGGGGGGAACGCTTTCCGGCGGGGAACAGCAGATGCTGGCGATCTCGCGGGCGCTGTTGGCCCGGCCGAAATTGCTGCTGCTCGACGAGCCCAGCCTGGGGTTGGCACCGCTGGTGATCCGGCAGATCTTTACGATCATCCGCCGCATCAACGCGGAAGGTACGACGGTCTTTCTGGTCGAGCAGAACGCCAACCAGGCACTCAAACTCGCCCATCGCGGCTATGTGCTGGAAAACGGCAGGACGGTGCTGAATGACACGGCAGAAAAGCTGTTGGGGAATGAAGAGGTGAAAAGCGCCTACCTGGGAATTTGACAGGATGGAATTAGCCGCACAGGGCACTAGTTGTTTGCTGCACTGAACAGGCCGGCAAGGATACTGCCGAACCCCCTGAAGAGTTCCGGGACGTCAAGCCCGAAGAAGTAATCCGAGACAACCAGGCCGAGAACGAAGATAATCAGGGGCAACAAGAGTTTTCTCATGCCGGGAACTCCTTTGCCGGCCAGTATATCCCCCCGTCATGATTGCGCAAATCGGCTGCTATCTCCGTCACGAAAAGCCAATTGACATCGGGTGGGGTCGATCCTATAGTTACACGCTGTTTTTCTGATGAATAACCTTTACTTCTGGAGATGTAGCCATGTCGAAAACTTTCAAGGTAGCGGTCCTGCCGGGTGACGGCATCGGCCCCGAGGTGATGGCCGAGGCGCTCAAGGTGCTGGATGCCGTCGAGGGCAAATACGGGGTCAAGTTCGAGCGCACCCACGCCAACGTCGGCGGCGCCGGCATCGATCTCGAAGGGAAGGCTCTGCCGCAGACTACCATCGATATCTGCAAGGCGTCCGAGGCCATCCTGTTCGGTTCGGTCGGTGGTCCGAAATGGGAAAGCCTGCCGCCCGACGAGCAGCCCGAGCGTGGCGCCCTGCTGCCGCTGCGCAAAATTTTCGGCCTCTACGCCAATCTGCGCCCGGCCATCATCTTCCCGTCGCTGACCGGTGCCTCCAGCCTCAAGGAAGAAGTCATCGCCGGGGGCTTCAACGTGCTGGTGATCCGTGAGCTGACCGGCGGCATCTACTTCGCCCAGCCGAAGGGGATCGAAGGGCAGGGGCGCGAGCGGGTCGGCTTCGACACCATGCGTTACAGCGTGCCGGAGATCGAGCGCATCACCCATGTGGCCTTCCAGGCGGCCCGCAAGCGCGGCAAAAAGGTCTGTTCCATCGACAAGGCCAACGTCCTTTCCTCCTCGGTGCTGTGGCGCGAGATCGTCACTGGCATTGCCAAGGAGTATCCGGATGTCGCTCTGTCGCACATGTACGTCGACAACGCGGCGATGCAGCTGGTCAAGTGGCCGAAGCAGTTCGACGTGATCCTCTGTGAGAACATGTTCGGCGATATCCTCTCCGACGAAGCGGCGATGCTGACCGGTTCGTTGGGGATGCTCCCCTCGGCGTCGCTGGCCGAAGGGACCTTCGGCATGTACGAGCCGTCGGGCGGCAGCGCCCCGGACATCGCCGGCCAGGGGATCGCCAACCCCATCGCCCAGATCCTCTCGACCGGGATGATGCTCAAGTTCTCCTTCGGCATGCTCGAGGCGGCCGACGCCATCGACAATGCCGTGGCGAAGGTGCTCGACCAGGGGCTGCGCACCCGCGACATTTATCAGAACAAGCCGGGTGAACGAGTAGTGAATACGAAAGAGATGGGCGACGCGATTATTGCCAACCTGTAGAACACGGCTGTTCCGCGACGCCCCGTGAACTTGCAAAAAAAATGCGTTATCGGTGATAATCACCATTGCTGAACAGGCACAATCATCCAATTTGAAAAGGAACTCAGCATATGAAAGTCGGTATCGTCGGTTGGCGCGGCATGGTCGGTTCGGTCCTCATGCAGCGCATGCAGGAAGAAAACGATTTCGCCGGCATCGAGCCGGTCTTCTTTTCCACCTCTCAGGCGGGGCAGGATGCCCCGATGGGCGCCGGCAAGCTGATCAGCGCCGATGACCTCGATGCGCTGAAGAAGCTCGACGTCATCCTTACCTGCCAGGGGGGCGACTACACCAAGGCTGTCCACCCCGAACTGCGCAAGCAGGGGTGGCAGGGGTACTGGATCGACGCCGCCTCCACCCTGCGCATGGAGAAGGACGCGGTCATCATTCTCGACCCGGTGAACCGCAACGTTATCGATGCGGCCCTGAAGAACGGCCAAAAGGACTTCATCGGCGGTAACTGCACGGTCAGCCTGATGCTGATGGGGCTGGGTGGTCTGTTCCGGGCCAACCTGGTCGAATGGCTCTCATCGATGACCTACCAGGCGGCTTCGGGCGCCGGCGCGCCGAACATGCGCGAGTTGCTCGCTCAGAAAGGGGTGTTGCACGGCTCGGTGGCCCATCTGCTGAAAGATCCTTCTTCGGCCATCCTGGATATCGACCGGGAAGTGACCACGGTGCTGCGCGGCGACGCTCTGCCCAAGAAGGAGTTCGGCTTTCCCCTGGCCGGCAACGTGCTCCCCTGGATCGACCGCGAAGTGGAAGACGGCCAGAGTCGCGAGGAGTGGAAAGGCTTTGCCGAGACCAACAAGATTCTCGGCACCACGACCCCGATTCCGGTCGACGGCATCTGCGTCCGGGTTGGCGCCATGCGCTGCCACAGCCAGGCCATTACCATCAAGCTCAACAAGAACCTGCCCCTGGCCGATATCGAGCAGCTGATCGCCAACGACAACCAGTGGGTCAAGCTGGTGCCCAACACCAAGGCCGACACTCTGTCCCAACTCACCCCGGCCGCTGTTTCCGGCACCCTGACCGTGCCGGTCGGCCGCGTACGCAAGATGAAGATGGGGCCTGAGTTCGTCCAGGCGTTCACCTGCGGGGATCAGTTGCTGTGGGGAGCCGCCGAGCCACTGCGACGGATGGTGCGGATCCTGGCCGAAAAATAAGGGAAGCGAGAAACGAGAAACAAGAAAGCGGGGGCCGGATGGCCCCCGCTTTCTTGTTAAGCAGTGATGTACAAGAATTACTTCAGCCCGTCGATAACAGTTACCTTGCCGTCGTCGAGGTCGTACTTGGCGGTGACGATCTTGAGCTTGCCTTCCTTGGCCAGTTCGGCAAGGACCTTTGATTTGGCGGTCAGGCTGTTTTTGACCAGCTTGATGTTCTCATTGACGACTCCTTCCACGAACAGGGCCTTGTCGTCGTTCTTCGGCGAGGCCTTGAGGGCCGGGGCGATGGCGCTGACGATGCTGCCGATATTGCCTTCAGCCTTGCCGTTGGTTTCAACGGTGGCCTTGACCGCGCCGCAGCGCTCGTGGCCGAGGACCATGACCAGCGGTGATCCAAGATGCTCGGCGGCGTACTCGATGCTGCCGAGGATGATCGGGTCGACCACATTGCCGGCCACGCGCACCACGAAGATCTCGCCCAACCCTTCATCGAAGATCAGTTCGGGCGGTACGCGGGAGTCGGAGCAGGAGAGGATGATGGCGTAGGGGGCCTGGCTGCCGGCGAGTTTCTGCCGTTCGCTGAGGGCGCACAGCTTCGTACCGGTCATCTGCTGCTGGACGTAGCGCTGGTTGCCGTCCGCCAATTTCTGAAGAGCCTGTTCCGGGGTGATTTTGGCGGCCGGTTCATGGCTGCCCGCATGGGCGGCATGTTCCTTGGCGGCGGGTTCCGAGGCCAGGGCATTGCCGCAGAGCAGGGCGGTGAGCAGCAGGGTCAACAGAGCAGCAAACTTCTTCATAAAACCTCCTCGAACAAGATAGGATGTGCGCCGAGCGCTTTGTGTGGTATCAGGAGCTGAAACCCGCGATACTATGGTCAAGAGATTAGGATTTGTCAAGAAACAGCTTATCTTTCCCGGTGCTCCGGGCGGTGGGGATCGATGATGCGTACCATCTTGTTGCTGGTCGAATACGACGGCACCGACTTTGCCGGCTGGCAGCTGCAGCCGAACGGGCGCAGTGTGCAGGAAGTGGTCGAAACGGCACTGGCATCGCTGCTCGGCGAACCGGTGCGGCTGCACTCGGCCGGGCGTACCGATGCCGGCGTACACGCCAGCGTCATGCCGGCACATTTCACCACCGCAAGAGATCTGCCGCTGCGGGCCTTTCGCGATGGGCTCAATCGTCTGTTGCCTGTCGATGTTGCCATTTACGAAGCCTATGAGATGCCGGAGACGTTTCATGCGCGCTTCAGCGCGCGGGGAAAGTGGTATCGCTATACCATCGACCGGCGCACGGTCCGTTCGCCGCTCAGCGGCCGTCGCTCCTGGCAGGTGCGCGCCGTGCTTGATCTGGCTGCCATGCGGGAAGCGGCCTCGAGGTTGATCGGCGAGCACGACTTCGCCGCCTTTCGTACCAGCGGCTGCGCGGCGAAGACCACCGTGCGTCGTATCGACAGCATCGATCTGGTAGAGGACGAAACTTTTTTGCACATCGATGTCCGTGGCAGCGGGTTTCTCAAGAATATGGTGCGCAAGCTGGTGGGCACGCTAGTCGAAATCGGCCAGGGGAAACGTCCGGCTGCCGACATCGACCTTCTCCTGGCCAGAAGTCAGGGGGTTCGCACAGGCGCCACCGCTCCCCCTCACGGCTTATGCCTGATGGCCGTCGACTATCCCGTACACTTTCAAAAAAACGTTTGATAGCAATGGGTTAACCTTGTTTTTCGAGAAGTTCGCAGTGCCGTTTCTCCTTGACTGTCACCGTCCACTGACATAAAGTCATCGATTAAATCTTCCCCGCCTTTTCCATACCGGAGGTACTGCTCATGTTGGATAAAGAACTTCGTGAAGGGCTGACGTTCGACGACGTCCTGCTGCTCCCCGCTCACTCGACGATTCTCCCCAAGGAAACCGATCTTTCCACCTGGATCACTCCCAGCGTCCGCCTCAATATCCCGCTGCTGTCGGCTGCCATGGATACGGTCACCGAGGCCCGTACCGCCATTTGCCTGGCTCGCGAGGGGGGGATGGGGATCATCCACAAGAATCTGACCATCGCCGAACAGGCCTCGGAAGTCGACAAGGTGAAAAAGAGCGAGTCGGGGATGATCGTCGACCCGATCACCATGCGCCCGACCCAGAAGATTCGCGAAGCGCTCGAAAGCATGGAAAAGTACCGGATCTCCGGGGTACCGATCACCGATGCCAAAGGGAAGCTGGTCGGCATCCTGACCAACCGCGACCTGCGCTTCGAGACCGATTTCGATATTCCGATCTCCGAGCGTATGACCAAGCGTAACCTGGTGACCGTGCCGGTCGGCACCACCCTGGAGGAAGCCCGCGAACATCTCAAACACACCCGCGTCGAGAAACTTTTGGTGGTCGACAATGACCGTAACCTGAAAGGGTTGATCACCATCAAGGATATCGAGAAGGTCAAAAAGTACCCGAACGCCTGCAAGGACAGCCTCGGTCGCCTGCGGGTCGGCGCGGCCGTCGGTCCGACCGACGACATGGAAGAACGTGCTGATGCGCTGCTCAGGGCCGGCGCCGACGTCATCATCATCGATACCGCGCACGGCCACTCGCAGGGGGTCATCGACGGGGTCAAGCGGCTGCGCTCGACCTTCCCGAACATCGAACTGGTGGCCGGCAACATCGCTACCGCCGATGCGGCCGAGATGTTGATCAAGGCCGGTGCCAATGCGGTGAAGGTCGGCATCGGTCCCGGTTCCATCTGTACGACCCGCATTGTTGCCGGCGTCGGCGTACCACAGATCTCGGCGATCGCCGATGTCGCTCGCATCACGCGCAAAAAGGGGATCCCGCTGATCGCCGACGGCGGCATCAAGTATTCCGGCGAACTCCCCAAGGCGATTGCCGCCGGGGCCGATGTGATCATGATCGGATCGCTTTTTGCCGGCACCGACGAGTCGCCGGGGGAGACGATCCTCTACCAGGGGCGCACCTACAAGAGCTACCGCGGCATGGGCAGCCTCGGCGCCATGAAGCAGGGGAGCAAGGACCGCTACTTTCAGGGCGACGTGGAGAGCGAAGTCAAACTGGTTCCCGAAGGGATCGAGGGGCGCGTACCATACCGCGGCCCGCTTTCGTCCAGCATCCACCAGTTGATGGGCGGGCTGCGCTCGGGAATGGGGTATACCGGCTGCCGCACCCTGAAGGAACTCCAGGAAAAGGCCAGCTTCGTGCGCATCACCAATGCCGGCCTGCGCGAGTCGCATGTGCACGATGTGGCGATCACGCATGAGGCGCCAAACTATAGGGTAGAAAGAAACGGCAACTGACGGTTGCTGGCTTCTCCCTCACCCGACCTGCGGCCACCTTCTCCCCGGGGGAGAGGGGAACCTCTTGCAACCCTGGCCGCTCAAAAGGGCCCAGGTGCTAGGCGCCCGAAGGGCGAGGAGTGAGGCGTACCCTTGGGTACGTCGCAGCGACGAGGCCGAGGGCAACAACGCAGATGGGCCCTTTTCAGTGGCCCCCTAAGGGCATTTCATGGATATCCATTCGGAAAAAATCCTGATTCTGGACTTTGGCTCGCAGTATACCCAACTCATTGCACGAAGGGTGCGCGAGGCCCACGTCTACTGCGAGCTGCACCCCTTCGACATGGGTCTGGAGGCGATCCGCGCCTTCAAGCCTTCCGGGATCATTCTCTCCGGCGGGCCGAAGTCGGTCTATGACGAGGGGGCGCCGGCGGTTGCCGAAGAGTTGTTCGAGCTTGGGGTGCCGGTGCTGGGAATCTGCTACGGCATGCAGCTGATGAGCCGCCATTTCGGCGGCAAAGTGGTCCCCGCCGGCAAGCGTGAATTCGGTCATGCCGACCTGTTGGCGCAAGGGACTCCGGGGTCGCTGTTCGACGGCTTTTTCGTCGAAGGACACAGCCCGGTGTGGATGAGCCATGGCGACCACGTCGAGGTAGTGCCGCCTGGGTTCCAGATCGCCGCAGCAACGGCCAATGCGCCGGTCTGCGCCATCCAGGATGTGAGCCGCAACCTTTACGGCGTGCAGTTCCATCCCGAGGTCAACCACACCCCGCGCGGCGAACAGCTGATTGACACCTTCGTCCGCAAGATCTGCCGCTGCACCGGGCAGTGGACCCCTGGGCACATCATCGACGATGCCGTGGCGCGCATCCGTGCCCAGGTTGGCGGCGATCAGGTGATCCTTGGTCTTTCCGGCGGAGTCGATTCCTCGGTGGCGGCGGCGCTGATCCATCGGGCCATCGGTGACCAGCTCACTTGCGTGTTCGTCGACAACGGCCTGTTGCGCCTCGGTGAGGGCGACCAGGTGATGGCGACTTTTGCCGAGAACCTCGGCGTCAGGGTGATCCGGGTCGACGCCGAAAAGCGCTTTCTTGATAAGCTGGCCGGCGAGACCGACCCGGAGAAGAAGCGCAAGATCATCGGCAACCTCTTCGTCGACATCTTCGAAGAAGAGTCGAAAAAACTGGTCAATGCCAACTGGCTGGCACAGGGGACGATCTACCCGGATGTCATCGAATCGGCCGGGGCCAAGACCGGCAAGGCCCACAACATCAAGAGCCACCACAACGTCGGCGGCCTGCCGGACTACATGAAGCTCAAACTCCTCGAGCCGCTGCGTGAGCTGTTCAAAGACGAGGTGCGCGCCATCGGCGAGGAGTTGGGGCTGCCGCACCGCATGGTCTGGCGCCACCCGTTCCCGGGCCCGGGACTGGGTGTGCGCATCCTCGGCGAGGTAAAAAAGGAGTACTGCGACATTCTCCGCCACGCCGATGCCATCTATATCGACGAACTCTACCAGAGCGGCCATTACGACAGAATCAGCCAGGCCTTCGCCGTCTTTCTGCCGGTGAAAAGCGTCGGCGTCATGGGTGACGGCCGCACCTACGAATACGTGGTTGCCCTGCGCGCCGTCGAAACCAAGGATTTCATGACCGCCGGCTGGTATCCGCTCCCCTACGAAGACCTTGCGCGCATCTCCAATCGCATCATCAATGAGGTTCGCGGCATCAATCGGGTAGTGTACGATATCAGTTCAAAACCGCCGGCTACGATTGAGTGGGAGTAGTCTACACCAATACCCGGGAATTCCTGTTTCCGGGTGATAAGGAGTCTGGGTGATGACCAGGGGGAAGACGACGGCAGGCGGATTGCGCGGGAGTGGATCTTTGCGGGTGGTTCTTGGGTTGGCCCTGTTTTGGGCTGCCGGTGTGCTGCTCGCGGCGGGAAGTGCCTTGAGCGCGCAGGCGCCCAACCGGCTGCTGGCGGTGAAGATGGAGGAAGGTGCCGCCTCCCCGACAGTGCTTATCCAGGCTGCCGAGGCGATCGGCTATCGGTATACGGTTTACGAGTCCTTCGATCCGGTCCGCGTCGTCGTGGATCTGCCGGGAATGGAGACAAACAGCGTTGCCGGCAAAGTTCAAGCTGGCCCGGCACCGCTCAGGGAGTTGCGCACAACCAGCTTCGAGTTGGCTTCCGGCCGTCTGGCCAGGGTCGAAATCGTGCTCGATGCCAGTACCGAGTACCAGGTTGTCACGGACGACGGGAATTTCCGGATCGTCTTTCCCAAGCTCGCCGAAAAATCGCCGATTGTGTCTAAAATCGAGAAAACGACCGCTCCCGGTATAGCCGCCAATGCCATCAGCAACGTGACAGTTGCCCCGGGCCGGTTGCTGCTTTCGACCACCGGCGAAATCGGCCGATTCGAGCACTTCACTCTAGAAAACCCTCCTCGACTGGTCGTTGACCTCTATGGGCTGCGTCCCGAATTTAAACCGCGAACGTTTGACCTCTCCGCCGGGATGAGGCAGGCAAGCGTTGGGGTTTACGGCGACAAGGTCCGGTTTGTCTTTGATGCCGACGGAAAGTCTCTGCCGGAACTTACGGTCGAGAAGCAGCGCGCGGGTCTGATCGTAGCCTGGGGAACAGGTCTGCAGGGCGAATCTGCTGCTGCCACCGGTGCTCCGATGGTATCGGTTGCGGATGAGTCTTCGGCAAAAGTTGCGAAGAAGCCGGTGCCTGCCGATCGGCAGGTTGTCGTGGAAGGTCTCGACTTTGTGAATCGCGGCGGCCGCAGTTACGTGGTGGTTACGCTGTCGGCTCCGGCTAATATCTCTCAACCGGTTCAGGACGGCAACCTGGTTCGTTTAGAGGTCAGGAATGCCACGATCCGCCGTGCCCTGCGGCGCACCATCGCTGCCTCGGCCTTCCCGAGCGCCATAAGTTCGATCACCCCGTACGTTTTGACGGATGGCGGCAAGCCGGTTGTCCGGATTGCTGTCGAGCTCAAGGACAATGCACCGTTTACGCTGGTGGATGAAGGCGAGGTTGTCAAACTGGTTGTTGATGACGGTGCCTATGCCGAGGCGGCGCCGCCTGAGGTGTCAAGCCGGGAGATCATGACAGATGTTGCGCCTGCGGTGGAAAACTATGACTCCGGAGAAACCGCCGGGTCGGAGAAAAGGCGGCCGCGATATGTCGGCCAGAAGATTTCCCTGGTGTTCGACAATGCCGATATCCGTGGCATCCTGCAGCTGATCGGTGATGTCAGCGGATACAACATTCTGGCTGGCCCGGATGTAAAGGGAGATATTACGCTCAGACTGATAGACGTGCCCTGGGATCAGGCCCTTAAACTGGTTTCGGATACGATGCAGCTCAAGACCGTGACAGATGGCAATGTCATGCAGATTTATTCGGCGAAGGGTTTCGCCGAAATGAAGCAGGCGGAACTGGACGTGAAGGTTGCAGAAAGCAAGGCGGCTGGTGCGATAAGTGTGCGCAGGGTGCTTGAGATCAATCATGTGAATATGGATACGGTAACCAATTTAGCGAAATCATACGCAAATGTTGTTGTAAACGCCGATAAAAACACGAAAAAAGTAATTTTAAGCGGCAACAGTCTGGATGTCGACAGCTTGGCGGAAGCGATTACACAGGTTGACCGGCCGGAACGGCAGGTCAATATCGAGGCGAGGATTATCGAGGCTACTACTGACTATATAAAAAGGCTGGGCGTCAAATGGGCAGCGGATTATAATGATAACAATTCATCTGCAAATGGCGATATCACAAATTCTCAACTGGGTTTGGGTGGAGAATATCTAATTCCGCTCCCTGCCGGGGGAATTTCTGCCGCAGGGCTAGCGTCGGGGATAACTTTTGGTGCCATGGAAGGAAGCCTTACGGTCGATATGCGTATCTCCGCATTGCAGGAATCGGGAGAAGGCAAGATCGTATCAACACCAAAGATCATGACACTCAATGGACAAAAAGCTTCTATCTCGCAAGGGACGCAAATTCCATACCCGACAACAGATGACAATGGCGAAACAACAATTTCATTCAAGGACGCCCTGTTACAACTTGACGTGACTCCGGAAATCAACCCGGACGGCAGCATAATCCTTGATCTTAATGTCTCCAACGATACGGTAGGTAAAGTTTATCAGACTTCAAACGGCGAAACCCCTTCGATAGAAAAGAAAAATGCCAAGTCCAAGGTTCTGGTGAGAACCGGGGAGACAATTGTCATCGGGGGTATTTACGTTACGACCCAGTTGGAAAGCCGTTCGGGAGTTCCCTTGTTGATGGATATCCCTTATCTGGGCTGGCTTTTCAGCTCGAAGACAAAAAGGGATGACCGCCGCGAACTGCTGGTTTTCATCACGCCCAGGCTTCTCGCGGCCAACTGACGGTCTCCCGGAACCCTGTAACGAGTTGACTTAATATCATGTTCTTCGCCGATACCATATACGGCAGTTACGAGCTGGCGATTCTGGTCAAGCTGGTTCTCGCCGCCATCGCCGGCGGGGCGGTCGGGCTCGAGCGTGAGAAGCATGGCCGTCCCGCCGGACTGCGCACCCATTTGCTGGTGGCCCTTGGCGCCTGTCTGATGATGGTCGTCTCCGAGGCGTTCCAGCTCAAGTATGCGGCGTTCGATACGACCTCCTCGATCCGCCTCGATCCCGGGCGTACGGCCGCGCAGATCATTACCGGCATCGGCTTTCTCGGCGCCGGGGTGATCATCAAGGAAGGGATCACCGTGCGTGGCCTGACCACCGCGGCCAGCCTCTGGCTGGTGGCGGGGCTGGGGATGGCCTTCGGCATGGGGTTGTTCATCCCTGGGACGATGGCCACGGTGTTGGCGTTGATGAGTCTGATCTTCCTCAAAATGCTTGAACCTGTCATCAAGAAGGACCGCTATCTCGATCTCGCAGTGACGGCAATCAACCGGCCGGGACTTCAGGATGAGCTGGAAAAGCTCTTTGCCGAACGCGGGCTGCTGATCACCGATGTGCGCTCGCATGTGGATCTGCAGCACGATGAGATCACCCTCGAGTACATTCTCACCCAGCACCGCCGCCGCATGGGTCGCGAGTTGACGTCCGTAGTTTCGACGCTGGACGGTGTGCATAAGATTCGCTACCACTAGATAGGTCATATCCTCACCCTGGACCTCTCCCCACTAGTGAGAGGTTGTTACATCCTTCGGAATTTTCCCATGAGCGGTTCAAACGCGCCCCGCCGTCCCGGCAAACCCGCCAAGAAATACAGTCAGGCCGCTCGGCTGCACGACGTGATCCGGATCCTGGAGGCACGCTATGGGGCGACCGTCGACGAACTGGCCGAGGAGTGCGGGGTCACGCGGCGCACCGTCTACCGCGATCTCGATGCCATCACCGCCGCCGGCTACCCGCTGGTTCCCGAACGCCAGAGCGACGGCCGGGTGCTGTACCGGTTCATCACCGGGTTCAAAAATCTCCCGCCGATTACCTTCTCACTTCCCGAGTTGATGACCCTCTATCTGTGCCGCGGCCAGCTTGGCTTCCTGCAGGGGACACCATTCCAGGAGGATCTTGACGCCATCTTCGGGCGCATTCGCTCGAGCTTGCCGCCACGCAGCGTGGCGCACCTCGAGCGCATTGCCGAAGCCGTGGCACCGCGTTTCCAGGGGGTGCACGACTATCGCCCGCAGCACGACATTCTCGGCTCTCTCCGTGAAGCGTTGCTTTTCCAATACCGGATTCGTCTGCACTACACCCCGGCGCGACGCGAACCGGAAATCTACCTGTTCGATCCGTACACCCTGCTCTTTACCCAGGGGGCGCTCTATCTCGGCGGTTATGCCCACAACCGCAAGGCCCTCAGACTGTTCCTGGTCGATCGCGTCCAGAAAGTCGAGATGACCAGGGAGCGCTTCGAGGTGCCCGAGGACTTCACCGCCGAGCAACTGACCGGTGGGGCCTTCGGTCTGGTCAGGGAAGAACCGATGGAGGTGCGGGCCCGGTTTGCCGCGGAGGTCGCCCATCTGGTCGCCGAACGCATCTGGCACCCGAGCCAGCGCCGTGAGATCAACGCCGACGGCAGCGTAACCCTCACTCTGGAAGCCGGGGGGAAAACCGAAATTCTCGCCTGGCTGTTCGGTTTTGTCCACCATGTCGAAGTGCTTGAGCCCCCGGAGTTGCGCGCGGCGTACGTCGCCGGTCTGCAGGCAGGGCTGAAGCGGCATGTCGCTTGAATTGCTGGTGTCCTTTGGCAGTCGTTGCAATTTGCGGGGGGGTGGGGTAAAACGGAGCAGTTTTCATCCCCCGGAGTTTCGATGCGCACCATTGTCCTTGCCTCGACCAGCCCTTACCGACTGAAACTGCTGCGCCAACTGGAGTTGAGCTTCCATGTGGCGGCGCCGCTCTTCCAGGAGCAGCTCGATCAGACTGTTTCGCCGGAGTTGCTGGTGCGCCATCAGGCGCTGCACAAGGCGAAAAGCCTGGCTGACCGCCACCCGGATGCCCTGAACATCGGCGCCGATCAGGTGTTAGTCGATGCCCGTCACCGCATCCTGGGGAAACCGGGGACCGCCGCGCAGGCCGTGGTTCAGCTCATGGAGATGGAAGGGAAGTCCCACACGTTCTACACCGGCGTGGCAGTATTCGACAGTGCCAGCGGCAGCCACTTTGCCACCTGCGAAACCTTCAATGTCACCCTGCGGCCATTGACCGAAGAGCAAATCCGCAATTACGTCAGGAGGGAAAACCCCATCGACTGTGCCGGCTCCTTCAAGATCGAGGGGTTGGGGATTGCTTTGATGGAGAAGATGGACGGGCGCGACTACACCGCCCTGATCGGCCTGCCGCTGATCCGCCTCGTCGAAATTCTCAAGCAGTTTAACGTCGACGTTCTCTGCTGATCCAGTAACCGTCAATTGACGAGCCCCTGACCTTATGCACCACGCCCCCTTCGTCCATCTGCACGTTCATACCCAGTACAGTCTTCTCGACGGGGCGATCCGCATTCCCGACCTGATCGAACGCGCCCGCGAATTCCGCATGCCGGCGATCGCCATCACCGATCACGGCAACATGTTTGGGGCCATCGAGTTCTACCTCAAGGCCCAGGCCGCCGGGGTCAAGCCGATCATCGGCTGCGAAGTTTACGTTGCCCCCAAATCCAGGCTCGACAAGAGCGGGGCCGCCAGCTCAGGCGAGGCCTCCGGCCACCTGATCCTCCTCTGCAAGAACCCGATCGGCTACCGCAACCTCTGCAAGCTGGTCTCCACCGCCTACCAGGAAGGGTTTTACTACAAGCCGCGCATCGACTGGGAGCTTCTCGCTGAACACAACGACGGCCTGATCGCTCTGACCTCGTGTCTCGGCGGCGAAATCCCGAGCCTGATCGGCCAGAACCGGATGGAGCAGGCCCGCAGGCGAGTCGCCGAGATGGCGCGGGTTTTCGATCGCGACCGGCTCTTTCTCGAGTTGCAGGAAAACTTCCTTCCGGAACAAACCCCGGTCAACAAGGGACTGATCGAGCTGAGCCATGAACTGGGACTGCCGCTGGTTGCGACCAACGATTGCCACTACCTGCGCCGCGAGGATGCCCTCGCTCATGAGGTTCTGCTCTGTATCCAGACCGGCAAGACGATGGACGACCCGTCGCGCATGCGCTTCGCCAACAACGAGTTCTATGTCAAGAGCCCGGCGGAGATGGCCGAACTGATCAAGGCGGTGCCGGCGGCGTTGGCCAGCACTGTGGCCATTGCCGAGCGCTGCAACCTCGAACTCGATCTGAAGACCTACCACTTCCCGCAGTATGAGAAGCCGGTCGACAAGAGTCTCGATCAACTGCTCAATGAACAGGCCCGGGCCGGGCTCGAGGAACGTCTCGCCGTCATTCGCCAGCAGCGTCCCGATTTCGGCGCGGCCGACGAACAGCGCTACCGCGAGCGGCTTGAGACCGAACTCGCCTGCATCAAGCAGATGGGCTTTCCCGGCTACCTGCTGATCGTCGCCGACTTCATCAACTGGGCCAAGGATCACAGCATCCCGGTCGGTCCCGGGCGCGGCTCGGCGGCTGGCAGCCTGGTCTGCTACGCCATCCGCATCACCGACATCGACCCGCTCCCCTATCACCTGCTGTTCGAGCGTTTCCTCAATCCCGAACGCATCTCGATGCCCGATATCGACGTCGACTTCTGCATCAACGGGCGCGAACGGGTCATTCAGTACGTGCGCGAGAAGTACGGCAGCGACAAGGTCGCCCAGATCATCACCTTCGGCTCGATGCTGGCGCGGGCGGTGATTCGCGACGTTGGCCGCGGCATGGGCATGCCTTACGGCGAGGTTGACAAGATCGCCAAGCTGGTCCCCAACCCGACCGGCAAGAAGGTGACGCTGACCGATGCCGTCAAGCAGGAGCCGAAGCTCAAGGAACTGATCGACAAGGATGCCAAGGTCCGGCAACTGTTCGAAGTGGCACTGGCGCTGGAAGGACTGACCCGCCACGCCTCCACCCATGCCGCCGGGGTGGTGGTCACGCCGAAGCCGCTGACCGATTATCTGCCGCTCTACGTCGATCCGAAGTCGCAGGGGCAGGTGACCCAGTTCGACATGGTGCACGTCGAGAAGATCGGTCTGGTCAAATTCGACTTCCTTGGGCTGAAAAACCTCACCGTCATCGACAATGCGGTCAGGCTGATTCATGCCGGCAAGGATCCGGCCTTCGATATCACTCGCCTGCGCGACGACGACCCGGCCAGTTTCCAACTGCTGCAGGCCGGCAACACCACGGGTGTCTTCCAGCTTGAATCGTCGGGGATGAAGGAACTGCTGATCAAGCTCAAGCCCTCCTGCTTCGAGGATATCATCGCGGTCTGCGCCCTTTACCGCCCCGGTCCCTTGGGAAGCGGGATGGTTGACGACTTCATCCAGCGCAAGCACGGGCGGCGGGCGATCACCTACGACTTTCCGGAACTGGAGCCGATCCTCAAGGACACCTACGGGGTCATCGTCTACCAGGAGCAGGTCATGCAGATCGCCCAGGTGCTGGCCGGCTACACCCTCGGTCGCGCCGACCTGCTGCGCCGCGCCATGGGGAAGAAGAGCGCGGAGGTCATGGCCAAGGAGAAGGAGCCGTTCCTGGCCGGCGCCAAAGCCAAGGGTTTTGATCTGAAGAAGGCCGAGGGGATCTTCGACCTGATGGCCAAGTTCGCCGAGTACGGCTTCAACAAGTCGCACTCGGCCGCCTACGCGCTGATCGCCTACCAGACCGCGTATCTCAACGCCCACTACCCGGTGGAGTACA
>VEPG01000096.1 GCA_012026975.1 Desulfuromonas sp.
TCGAGCCATCACCAAGCAAAACGCCCATGGTCTTGTCGTGGCAGGAGAGGCAGACGTTGCCACCCCCGAGCTGTTCGACCGACAGGCTCGGGATATGGCAGTTCTTGCAGTCGAAGGTGTGAACGGCGGTTTCCGCCAAGAGGGCGCCGGGAGTCAGGCACGCCAGGAAAAGGAAAAGAACCGTGATGCTTAAAACCCGAATCGCTGCCATTAGCACCTCCTGCGCCCCCCCCGGGGAAAGGTGAAATCGCGTACAGGTTCAGCCAAAATGCGGAACACAAACGCGGGTCGGCCGTTGCGAAGAAATCCCGTCCGACAGCAAGTGTTTACTGGCCCGGCTCGATGTGCTGAGTATGGTTTTAATGGATTGCGCCTGATAATATGTGCAAAATTCAAGCCAACATACTGAAATTATTGATGGTGATTTATGGTGAGGATTTCCCCGTCTTCCTGTCTATTGTCTTCTTGTCGATTGTTTCAATTGCCTTCATCATGATAATAATCAACTAAATGTCCCATCGTCTGATCGACAGATACCGCCAACGTCTCGCTGCCGAAACCGGCCTGGCCGCCAACCCCTGGGGGGGGCGGCTGAGCGTGGCTTTGGTCTACCCCAACAGCTACCACCAGGGGATGAGCAATCTCGGCGTGCAGGCCGTCTACCAGTTGCTCAACAGCCGTGCTGACACGCTTTGCGAACGGTTTTTCCTCCCCGATCCGGAGGACCTTGCCGAACACCGGCGCACCGGTTTCCCATTAGTGTCTCTGGAAACCCAACGCCCGCTGGCTGACTTTGACCTGGTCGCCTTTTCCATCTCCTTCGAGAACGACTACCTCAACCTGCCAATCCTTTTCAAACTTGGGCAGTTACCGCTCTGGCGGGAAGAACGTGATGCCCGCCATCCACTGGTGGTGTGCGGCGGAGTCTGCGCCTTCCTCAACCCTGAACCGTTGGCCGGGATCATGGATTTGTTCGCCGTGGGTGAAGCCGAAGTGTTGCTTGCTCCGCTGGTCGACGCGCTGAATCAGGCGGACAGTCAGGAGAGGGCAACACTGCTCGCGGCGCTGGCTGCCCTGCCGGGGTTCTATGTCCCGTCCCGGTATCGGGTCGATTACGCCGGTGACGGGTCCTTGCAGGCGATGACACCTCTGCCGGGGGCACCGGCACGGGTCGAACGGCAGTGGCTGGCTGCGCTCGACGATTTTCAGGCCCGGACCTGCGTGGCCACGCCCGAAACCGAGTTCGGCGACATGCAACTGATCGAAGTATCGCGCGGTTGTCCGCGCGCCTGTCGCTTCTGTGCCGCCGGGTTCATCTACCGGCCGTTTCGCGAGCACGGGGCCGATCATCTTCGCCGCCAACTGCTCGCCGCCGAAACGGGCCCGGGCAGGGTCGGTCTGGTGGCCGCCGCAGTCAGCGACTACGGCGGGCTCGCGAAGATCGGTGCCGCCATTCTTGATGCCGGCGGAGAGGTGTCGGTTTCCAGTGTGCGCATCGACGCCATTACGCCGGAGCAGATCGGAGTGCTTGTGCGCTCCGGGCACAAAACCCTGGCCCTGGCCCCCGAGGCTGGCAGCCAGCACATGCGGGACGTGGTCAACAAGGGGATCGACGAGGCGCAAATTCTGGAGGCAGTCCGTATGATTGCCGACGCGGGCGTGCCGAACCTCAAGCTCTACTTCATGGTGGGGTTGCCGGGGGAGACAGACGCTGATGTGGTGGCCATCGGCGAGTTGGCCGGGAAGATCCGGCAGGTCTGGGAAGCGGTCGGGCGGGCGCGCGGCCGACTTGGACGGCTGGTCCTGTCGGTCAACCCGTTCGTCCCCAAACCGTGGACGCCGCTGCAGTGGGCACCGATGGAGCCGGTCAGCCGGCTCGAAAAGAAATATCGCCTGCTGCAGAAGATGATCCGCCCGCTAGCCAATGTCGATCTGCAGTGCGAGTCGCTGCGCAGCGCCGAGTTGCAGGGATTGCTGGCCCGGGGCGACCGTCGTTGCGGGCAACTCCTGCCGCTGCTCGCTGCCGGCGGGAATCTCAAGGCGGCCTGCCGGGAGATCGGTCTCGATGCGACTTTTTATCTTTCCCGTGAGCGCGGGGAGCAGGAACTGTTCCCTTGGGAGATCATCACCCAGGGAGTGCGGCGGGATTATCTTTGGCGCGAGTATCAGGAGGCTCTGACCGCGACGCCGGGGCTGGTCTGCAGTCCCGGCTGCCGGCGCTGCGGGGTGGCCTGTTGATCGTCAAGGGCTTGCTCGGAAAGGTAACCGGATCACTTGACAATGCCGGTCGCCATGGTTGACTAGTGCAAGGTTGGCAACGCTCGCAAATGCGTGCTCCCGGCCGCTCAATCACCCCCTTTTGGAGAAGAACTTATGAACCAGGAAAGACAAGGTGCCGTCACGTTCAAAGGAAATCCGATGACCTTGGTGGGACAGCCGGTCAAGTCTGATGAGGCCGCCCCCGATTTCCGTGTGGTCGACAACACCCTCCAGCCAGTGACCCTGGCCAGCAGCGCCGGCAAGATCCGGTTGATCACCACGGTTCCGTCCCTTGACACCCCGGTCTGCGACACCATGACCCGTACATTCAACCAGGATGCGGCGAAGCTACCGGACAACGTGGCGGTCTACACCGTCAGCCTCGATCTGCCGTTTGCCCAGAAGCGTTGGTGCGGTAATGCCGGCATCGACCGGGTGCAGACCCTCTCCGACTACCAGGACCGCTCCTTTGCGCTGAATTACGGTCTGCTGATCAAGGAGTTGAAGCTGATGGCTCGTGCCGTGCTGGTCATCGATGCCAAAGACCGGATCAGTTATATGCAACTTGTCCCCGAGGTGACCAGCGAACCGGACTATGCGGCGGCATTGGCGGCGGTCAGGGCTTTGCTCTGATTATTGCCAGCGACAGCCTGTTTCGACGGCCTGTTCCTTTTTGGAACAGGCCGTTTTTCTTGACAACCGCATCATATCCCTGATAAATCTGCCAGAATTATAAGATTTGTTTCATCCCCATTTTTCGTCGAGGCCGTCATGGATGATTGCAAAACCATCACTTGTCGTCTGATCCGCCTGATCACCTTTATCGATCTGCCGATCAAGAAGAAGTTCCGACTGTTCGGCATCGGTGTGCTCTTCTGGTTCATGGTGATGGCCGGATTGACTGTGGTTGGCATGTGGGGGATCAGCACCCGTTACAACCAGATCGTCAACCATGCCGTCCCCCAGGACAAGGTGGTGCAGAAAATCATCCGCAACCTGCAGGCGATGACCATCGATGCCTCCAACATCGTCAAGGCCAATGAGAAGGTCACGGTAACGCTCCTGCAGGATCTTTCGGCCAAGCGGCTGCGTGATGTGCGCGAATTCAGCACGGCGCTTGCCGTAGGGGGCGAAATCAACGACTATTCGCACGATTCCGGCAAACTGCTGGAAACCCTGCGCACTACCTCGCTGACCAGCAACCCGGAAGGGGTTGCCTATGTGCGTGAGCTTAACACGCTGCTCGATCAGATTGACCAATCGTACAGCGACTTTACCCAACACAAACTGCTGGTGCTCGACAGCGCGGCGGAAAATGGCGCGGTTCTCGCCGGGAAGTATGACGACCTGGAAACGAAGCTTCACAGTGCCAGCCAACTCTCCAGCAACTTCTCCTCTAAGCTTTCGGACCTCTACCACAAGTCGGCGGAAAAGATTTCGAGGATCATCCGGTTCACCGTGCTGACCATCATTGCCGTGCTGTTGGTGGCGATAATCCTGCTGGGGATTTTCACGCGATGGATCTCCCAGGCGCTGGCCAAGCCGATCGGTGAGATCATCGAACAGATCCATTCGGTGGGGACGGGCGATGTCGATCTGACCAACAAGATCCAGATCACCTCGCGCGACGAGATCGGCCAGCTCTCCCAGGAATTCAACGGCCTGATGGACACGGTTTACTCGATGACCATGTTCAAAAAGGTGATCGAGGAAGATACAAATCTTGAGGACGTGTATGCCCGTCTTGGTGAAGTGTTCCAAGGTGAACTGGGGCTTGAGAATTTCGTGATCTACGAGGTCAGCGAAAACCAACGCGACATGGCGCCGGTCTATCCGCTGGCGCTTGATGCCAAGGAACTGGCCTGCAGTGCCGATATCCTTACCCACTGCGAGCTGTGTCGGGCAAAAAAGACCGGCCATGAGATCTCCTCGCTGGCCTATCTCCAGGTTTGCAAGCAGTTCAAGCAGGAAACCGGCAAAGTGCATATCTGCATCCCCATGATGATTGCCGGCCGTGCCGGCGGCGTAGTGCAGTTCCTGTTCGACGACCCGCAGGGGGATCAGGCCAAGGCCGAGGCGATTCGCCAGAAGATCTTCAAGGCCGAAGCCTATCTGAAACAGTCGCTGTCGGTGATCGAAGCCAAGCGCCTGATGAACACATTGCGCGAATCGGCGCTCAAGGATCCACTCACCGGCCTGTACAACCGGCGCTTCCTGCAGGATCATGCCAATCACATCATTTCAGGGACGCTGCGCCGGAAGAAGTGCCTTGGCATGATCATGTGCGATCTCGACTATTTCAAACAGGTCAACGATCAGCATGGCCACGATGTCGGCGACGTTGTCCTCAAGGATACGGCCCAACTGATCCTCAAGGGAGTTCGCGAGGCCGATATCGTTCTGCGTTTCGGCGGCGAGGAATTCTTCATCCTGCTTACCGACATCAATCCGGGCGATACCATTATTGTCGCCGAAAAAATTCGCAAGAGCTTCGATGAAAACAAGTTCAAGATTCCGAGTGGTGTTCTGAAAAAGACCCTGAGTCTCGGGGTGAGTGAGTTCCCGAAGGACAGCGAAGGATTCTGGCAGTGCATCAAATACGCGGACGTGGCCCTCTACAAGGCCAAGGATACCGGTCGCAACCGGGCCATCCAATTTGACCCGCTGATGTGGGAAGGGGAACAGTTTTAAGTGCCTTGCACCTGGGCTTTTTGATCGATCTGAGGTAGTCGCAGCAAGTTGAGGCTTCCGCACTAATGCGGGAGCCTTTTTTAATCCTGCTGGTCGCAATCCGGCGTTGAGTGCGGTATGCTGAAGCACCAACCAAGAGAAGGAGGAGGTCATGTCCGAAGGAACTTTGCTGTTGGAAAAGGGCGACGGCATTGCCCTGATCACGATCAACAATCCTCAGGCGCTCAATGCCCTGACCGTGGCGATGTTCCAGGCGCTCGAGGAGTTGCTGGCCGGCCTGGAGATCGATAATGCCGTGCGCGTGGTGCTTCTCACCGGCGCCGGCGAAAAGGCCTTCGTCGCTGGCGGCGATATCCGCTACCTCGACAGTCTTGACGTCGAAGGAGCACGCACCTTTGCCCTCCAGGCCCAACGTCTATACGATCGCATTGAAACGTTCCCTAAGCCGGTGATCGCCGTGGTCAACGGCTATGCGCTTGGCGGTGGCTGTGAATTGGCGATGGCCTGTGACCTGCGCATTGCTGCCGAAACCGCGCGCTTTGGCCAACCGGAAGTCAAGCTTGGCATCATTCCCGGGTTTGCCGGCACCCAACGATTGGCGCGGCTGGTCGGCAAGGGGCGAGCGAAGGAGCTGATTTTTTCCGGTGAGATGATCGATGCCCGCGAAGCCTGGCGGATTGGTCTGGCCAACCGGGTGGTGCCCGCGGCTCAGCTGATGGCCGAGGCGAAAGCGGTGGCGACAACAATGATCAACAAAAGCGCAACGGCCATCCGGTTGGCCAAGGATGCCATCGAAAATGGACTGGAAATGGATTTCGCCCGGGCCGCCCGCTACGAAGCCGACCTGTTCGCCCTCTGCTTTGCCACCGCCGATGCCCGGGAAGGTTTGCAGGCATTTGTCGAAAAACGCCCGCCCAAGTTCACCGGGCATTGACGGACCTCCCGGTCGCCTCCAGCGAGGCGGCTCGATGACCGAACCCCGCTTTTCCGGAAGCGGGGTTTATCATTTGCGCTGTCACAGTGCCCATCTTCCGACCGGCAGGCAACAAAGCAATAATGTCGATTTATCCGAGGGATGTGCACAGTATGGAGGAGGGGTATATAATAACAACAGAAGTAAGCCTGTTGAAAAACCGAGACGGAGGTGCGCCATGACAGGGTACGAAGTCCTCAAGGAAATGCGCGATGCCGGGAAGGGGGGGCGCTGCTTCATCAAGTGGTGGCGCAAGGAAAATGACTTTGTGGATTATGAACTGGTCGACACGTTTCTGGCCAACCTCAAGCCTGATCATGAGTTTGCCGGTTTCGAGTTGTTGACTGCCGTGCAGATGTGGGAAGAGTTGCATCGCCGTGAACCGAAACGGGTGACGCTGGGGCAACGGTACGGTGAGAAGGTTATCCGTTGGCAGCATGTCGCCGAAGATGGCACCATGCACGAAGAAATTTTCCCCTTCGGGCCTAAGGCGATTATGACTGTTTTCGACGCCGAGACACGTGGCGATACGATGGCCTGAGAGCTAAACCAGGTCGGGTTCGGGTACGGGCACACCGGCGGGTGGAGGTGTGCCCGTTTTTATCGGGCAATCCTCTGATCGAGGGACCACTTGCCGGCGCCGTGAATGATCAGGGCCAGAGCCAGGCCGATGGCGAGCAGGTGGTATTCAAACCCTTCCCCGGACTGTCTGCCGGACCAGTTCATGAAAAAGCCGTGCTGGGCATGCACGAAGAAGATCGCCCCGCCCATGACCATGGCGATGCCGAGGGCGCACAGGCGGGTGAAGAAGCCAAAGATCAAGCCAAGCGCCCCGGCCGATTCGGCCAGGATCACCAGGACAGCCACCGGGGCCGGCAGTCCCATTTTGGTGGTGAAGACGTTCATCGTCGCCTGCAGGCCGGCTCCACCGAACATGCCGAAAACTTTCTGCAGCCCGTGCGGCAGCATGACACAGCCAAGGGTTAGGCGCATGAGCAACCCCGCCGTGTCGTTCTGAGTTCCGAAGATCATTTTCATCATTGACTGCAGCCTCCCGCGGAAGTGCCTTAAATTACCACGTGTCTGGCGTTTCGACAATCATTGCGGAACCTGGGAGCGAGATAGCGAAATGGCAAGTAGTGAAGTTGTCCATCGTTCTACCTCGCGACCTCGCTGCTTTTCAGAAAGGCGTCCGCGAGAAGTACCGTTTCGCCGCTTCCTGCAGTTTGCTGACCGCCTGTAAGGCGTCACGCAGCAAATCCTGGTCGGATTTGCTCAAGGTGCCAGGATCGACATGGTGGCTGGGGGGAAGGCCGGCTTCGAGCAGGGAGATCTCCTGGCGCAGGCGCAGGAACGTCATCGCTTCGAAGGATGCGCTGATATGTTCGGCCGTTTCCGGCGTAAACACGTGAGCGTCGACCAACGCCTGCAGCCGCCCCAGGGTGTTGGTTTCCCGGATCCCTTTGTCCAGGGCGAAAATTCTGACGCAGTCGACGATATAGATAAGCCCGCCAAGTTTCAGGGACAGTTTCCCCGCATGTTCGCCGCCGCGGTCGAGGGTGAAGCCGCCGAACAGTCCGAGCGGCACCTTGCCGCGCAGATCGAGGGCCATCATCTGATAGAGAAAGCCCGGCTGATCGCTTACTTCCGCCTGGACGATCCCGTGCAATTCGGTTGCCAGTGCGCTGTCCCCGGCCAGTGGCGCGAAATCGAAAAAAATCGATGAGTTGCGAACCATCTGCGGATCAGCGTTGGCAATCCAGTCGCAGATACGTTTTCTCCAATCACTCAGCCGGCCACGCCATTGCGGGTTGTCGGCCATCACCTGGCCGTCGCACGTCGGGTAGCCGACCCGCTGCAGTGCTTCGACCACCTCGCCGGCCAACGGGGCAAAGAAGGCTTCGACCTCGGCCAGTCGCGACGCTGGCATATCCTCGTAGAGCAAGGCATGATCCTGGTCCGGAGCGAGCAGCATCTCTTTCCGCCCGCCGCTGCCGAGGGTCAGAAAACAGTAGCGCACCTCGGGCAACTGCGCGCCGCCGGCAATCCGTGCCGCCAGGCATAACTCAAAGACCCGGCGCATGATGCCGTGATGAATATGGGTGAGAACCGTCAGTACCTCCGGGGCGCTGCGGGTCTCAGTGAGCAGGTTGCGCGCGACGGGGAACAGCCCGCGATGGATGGCCGCCAGGCCGTCGAGACTCTGCTCCCGGCGGATGACGTCAAGCAGCCGCATGGCCTTGTGACTGCGATAACGCAGCTGGTCAATCAATGGCCGATCGGCGGGGAGAAACGGCAGGTCGGACAATTCTTCGGGGAGCAGCCAGCGATGAGCGGCGACCTCCAGGTCGCGAACCCGGGTATGTTCGGGGTGGCAGAGATAGGCCAGAATCAGCACTGGTCCCCATTCGTAGCGGTAGTAAACAATATCGAACACCCGATCGACTTCGACCGGCAGGTCAAGTTCCTCAAGCAATTCCCGACGCAGGGCAGTCTCAGGGGTTTCGTCCGCCTCAAGCTTGCCCCCGGGGAATTCCCACAATCCGCCGTGACGAGCTGCCGGGGGGCGCTGGGTAACCAGCACCCGCCCCTCGTGGAAGATGATGGCGGCTGTCACGATCAGCGGCTGCATGATGCCTCCGGCAAGATTCGGTTCTCAAGTTTTTTGGCTGACAGCATGGTTGCCCTCGTGCTACATAAACCCCGGCGCCCGGGCGATGCCGGGCAGGGGAGAATCATGGCCAAACTGACTGAAAAGGGGCGGGCGATCCGCCAGATGTTCGACGAGATCGCACCGCGCTACGATCTGCTGAACCGCCTGCTGTCCTTCGGCATCGATCGCCGCTGGCGGAAGATTGCCGTGCGCCAGTTGGCAATTCCACCACACGGCCGGGTTCTCGACGTGGCTACCGGCACCGGCGACGTCGCCCTGGAAGTTGCTCGGCAGACCGACCCGTCGGTGCGGATCGTCGGTGCCGACTTCACTCAGGGGATGCTGGTGCGCGGTCGGGAGAAGGTCGCGGACTCTCCCTTTAATGGGCGCATTGAATTGGTCAACGCTCCCTGCGAAGCGATCCCCCATCCCGATGGGACCTTCGATGGCGCCACCATCGCCTTCGGCATTCGCAACGTGGTCGACCGGGAGCGTGGTCTGCGCGAGATGACCCGCGTGCTCAAGCCGGGCGGCCGCGTTGTGGTCCTGGAATTCGCCACCCCCCGCAGTCGGCTGTTCCGGACCGTCTACCTCTTCTATTTCCACCAGTTGCTGCCACGTCTCGGCGGACTGCTGTCGCGGCGCAGCGCCTACCAGTACCTGCCGGAATCGGTGCAGGGGTTCCCTGACCGCGAAACCTTCCTCCAGATGATGAGCGACGCCGGTCTGACCGCATTGCGCCATATCGATCTGACTGGCGGCATCGCCGTGGTCTACGTCGGCGAGAAACCCCGCTAGCCCCTATTTTTTCTCTCCTCCTCCGCCCCAGAGAATCGCCGGGTCGTCAACCAGTTTCAACGGCAGGCTGAGAGTACGCTGAAAAATCCCCAGTACGCCTTTGGACAGGGCGCTGATCGGGATCGCCTCAATTTCCGGGTCAGCGCCAGGACCGGTCACCCTGAACTGTGCCGTAATCAGAGCGTGTTCCTCCCCGCCCAGAATCCAGCCGGCGATCGGCAGGCTGGTTACGACCCTGTCGATCGTCCCCAGCGGTTTTACCACCACCAGCAGGTCGAGCCGGTCCCTTACCATGTCGTACTTTCCAACGTAGGACATGTTCATGGCCTCGCTGTCGATCACAATCAGATCTGAGCTGAGAACCCCCTTGTCGATGGCCAGTTCGGCCGACAGTCGGGTGAACGGTACCCCTTCACTGTTGACGTCCGGCAGTTTGAACGAAAAGAGTTGCGACACGTTGAGCAGTGAGAAGACTGTGCTCAGTACTGGTGAATGGCGCATGACCCCGTCGCGGACGGCCACATTGATGTTGCCAAAAGAGGTTGGCAGAAACCTCCCTTCGCCCAACTCGCCCTGCAGGTAAAAATCGCCGCGCAGGCTGCCGCGCATGATGCTCTTGCGGTTAAGCAATTCATTGACCACTTCATAGGCATCGACATTTTCCGCGTGCCCGGATACGCGCAGGACCGGATGCTGGCCGGCGTAGTCAACCAGAACCTGGGTCGTGCAATAGCCGTCGCCGACGTTGAAGTCGAGCGGGTGGATCAGCAGTCGCTCCGAAGTTGGTACGATGAGTGCGCGGGCTTTGGCGAACTTCATGCTGTAGAGATCCCCCTCCCGGGCATCGACCTTGATCCGGATGGGGGGGAGGGGCGCGTGTGGAACCTCGGCGTGGTGGGCCAGTCGGATTTTTTCGGCGGCCGGCGATTCGTTGGTCCACAGGCCGATAATTTCCTCGACGTTGGCGTAGTCGCCGGTAATGTCGAGGTCGACCTGCGGGCTGGCGAAGTTTTTGACACTACCGCTGACTGTCGCTCGGGTACCGCCGTCGAGGCGTACTTTCACGGGCGCGAACTGCAGGCCGTCGCGATCAAAGATCAACCGGCCGTCAATCTCCCGAAGGAAGCTGCGGTCGGAACGGAAGATCAATTCGTCGGCGCGGATGGCCGCCGCCTTGACCCCAAGTTCCAGTCGGGGCGAGCCCAGGTCGGTCACCCGTGCCCGCAGGATGACCGGCGACTTGCCGAGACGAGCGGTCAACTTTTCACTGCGCACCCCCTTGCCATCCAGCAGCAACCGGCCGTTAATCTGGGTGATATCCGCGACGATCCCGTGGGCCGGAACACCGACATCACGCAGTTCAAGGCTGGCCTGCCGATCAAGGGCGGTCAGCGGCCCGGTCATGGTCAGATTGAGCAGCACCCCGCCGGCCAATTTCAAGGTGCTCAGGACCGGGGCGAGATCATAGGCGGCGGTCAGGTCGGCGAGTTCAATCCTTGCCGCGAGATTTGCCAGCGGGGCTTCGGTCCAGTCAACGTTTCCGGTCAGACTGCCGGTAAAAGGGGGCAGCGTCAGGCTAGATTGCTCGATCGTCAAGGCATTGCCGTTTCCCTGGGCTTGCGCGATGAAGACCGCCCCCGGTGTCGGCGCCAGGTGAAACTCGTTGCCGTAACGCAAGTCCAGCCCGGACAGATCCAGACTCACATCGAGGCTGTACTGCTGGGGTGTCCCGTCCAGGTGTACTTTAACCATCAGGGGGCCGACGACAGCGAGATCGGCGGGAGGCAGGGTGGTGCCGAGGGCCGAGAGTTGCTCGGCGGTCCCGCTGAAAGTCGCATCGAGGGTGATTTTAGACGGGCCATCCGCTGTGGGGACAAGCGTGCCGGACAGGACGACGGGGAGCCCGGCAAGCATTCCGGTGCCTTGCTCAAGAGACCAGCGGTTGTCTTCAAAGCGAATCAGCAGGGAGCTGAATTCAACCTTGCGCTCCGCACCAAGATCCCAGCCCAGGTTCTTGGCTTCGCCATGAAACTCTTCGAGGGAAAAGCTGACAAATTTCTGGGGTTCCTCGGGGATGTCAGCATGGAATCTGACCGTATTCAGTGCCGGCAGGCCGCCGGGCAGTCGTCGGGCAAGGAGGGGGTTGGCCATCACCAAAGCCGGGGGTACCCATTGGCGCAAGGTATCAAGTGGCAGGATGCTGTTGTTCAACTGGCCCGTGATTTGGTGGCCGTTGTCGCCGGACGTGACCGAAAACTCGCCGGCCAGACCCAGATCGTCGAGCTTTATCTCCACCTGCCGGAAGGAGTGGCGATCTTCCTGCTTCTGCCAGGTGCCGGCTAACTGCAGGTGCTTGATCGGGAACGGTTTGCCGGATTTGTTTCCAGTGATGAGATTCAGCCGCTTGCCGCTCAGGTCAGCCTGGACGGTTACGCTGCCGGCAGGATTTCCCTTGAGATGCATCGAAAGATCGGCTTCACCCGTGGCGCTGGCCCCCGTCTGGTCTGCGAACAGTTCGGCAAGCAGGGCGGCATCCAGCGACCTCGCATCCAGGACCAGATCTGCGTTGGCATTATGCAGTTCACCAGTGGCCGGCAGGGCAATGCTCCCGTTGATGGCAAGACGCGCCTGGCCGGAATGCCGGGGCAAGTGTGCCGTGGCATCGAGGGTTACGGTGCGTGCCAACCCGAAATCGTCGATTTCGGCCGAGATATCGTCAATTGCAAGTTCCCGCCTCTGCCCTGCCCGGTCGAACCAGTCGATGGTCAGTGAACCTTGCCGTGCCTCCACTCTGTGAATTTGCAGGTCCTGCAGCAGGTCAAGGGTGAAACGCTCATCCGGCACGTTGTCGTCTGCGGGACGATTCGGCTGTCGGGTAATGCGCAGTCGCGGTGCTTTGAGGGAAATTTCGCTGATAATCGGCATTTTGAGCAGGAGCCCGCGCCAGGCAAGCTGCAGCCAGATCTTTTCGGCCTGTAATTCGACCGGTGTCTGCTCTGTGCCGATATGCAGATCGCTGAAGCTGAAAGCAATCCCGGCTTCACGCAATTCAAGGTGTGCCGCCCCCAGGTGGACCGGCAATTGCAGTTGGTCGCCGACCGTTTCGGCGAGGTGGTCGCGGTATTGATTCAGATCGAAGGTCGATAGAAAGTAGCCGATCCAGAGGGCAGCCCCGGTCAGAACCAGACCGGTCAGCACCAGGAAGGGGTGACGACGCAACGACTTGAGAGGGTTCATGCGCTATCTGCCCGAGGTCGGTTTCGGTAGGGTCACCAGGAACCGGCTCCCCTGTCCCGGGGCACTCTCCACCCGGATGGAGCCGCCATGGAGGGTGACGATCTCGCGGACCATGGCCAATCCGAGGCCGATGCCGCGAACCCGGCGCCGGTCGCCGATGTCGAGGCGGTGGAACGGTTCGAAGATGCGCTCCTGATCCTCGATCGGGATACCGATCCCCTGGTCGATAATGGTGATCTGAATGTCCTTGCCGCTGTCGCGGCCCTGCAGTCTGACCGTGCCGCCCTCAGGAGAGAAACGGCAGGCATTGGCCGCCAGTTGGCTGAACACCTGCTTCAATTCACGGCGGTTGCCGAAGACCATCAGTTCCTCCGGGCAATCGATGCTCAGCAAGTGTTTGTCGGAACATTCGCGGTTGCTGGCGGTTGCCTGTTCCAGGAGACTGCGCACGGCAATCGTTTCGTAATCAATCCGGGCCCCGTCGGTTTTCAACCGCCGGACTTCAAGGAAAGTCTGAATCAGGTCCTGCAGCTTCTCCGCTTCGCGGAAGATCGTCTCGACATGGTGACGCGCCGGTTGCGAGAGGGACGGCTCATCGAGGAGCAGTTCGGTGAAACCGGTGATGGCGGTCAGCGGTGTGCGCATCTCATGACTGACCGTAGCCAGCAGTTCCTCCTTGGTTCGCTCCATTTCCTTGCGTTCGGTAATGTCGAGGGCAATCTCCATGCGGACCGTCCGCTTGTCGGGCCAGCGCACGGCCTTGTCCAGGCACTGGTACCAGCGGCCGTCCCGCGTATTGCGGAATTCCCAGGTCACCGCCGGCCCTGGTTGTCCCTCCCGCAGCAGCAACGGATTTGAGCAGAAGCCGCAGGGCTGCTGCTGTCCCTGCTGGAGGTACTCGTAGCACGTCTTTTTTTGCCACTGGTCACCAAAACGCTTGATGGCAAAACCATTGACATAAAGCAGTTCGTAGCTCTGCATATCGGCCACGTAAATGACGGCGGGTACCGAATCGAACAGGATGGTCAGTTCATCGAAAGCTTCCTGCTGTTGTCTCAGGCTGCGATGCAGGTAGGCGAACAGCAGTCCCCCGGTCAAGGTGACGAACAGCCACCCCTTGACCGTCTGCCACTGGGTCAGCTCTACGGGGTCACTGATCAACTGCTCCAGGAGTCGGTCGGAAAAGGCAATCCAGAGGCCAGCAATGATCATATAGACCACCGCCACCTTGCAGGCGGTGGTCAGCCAGGGACGGGATTGCGGGCGGTTGTCGAGCATGGTGTGAATATTATAACCGTTCCTCTCGGAAGTCGGCAGATTTTTCAGCATCAATGGCAAATTCCGGTGGCAGTTCCAGCCCGGCATCGGTGAGGATTACCGCCAGAGCTGGCGGCAAGGGGCACTCCACCCGGCGGATTGCGTCCGTATCAAGGGCTGGAAAGCAGAGCCGGTGACAATGCAGAAACGGATGCGTCAGCTCCGGCCAGCCCGGGCCGCCGTAACGCCGGTCGCCGACCAGCGGCCAGCCGGCATCGGCCAGTTGACGGCGGATCTGGTGGGGGCGTCCGGTCAGCAGTTCGAGGGTGAGCAGGGTGAAGCGTTCCGTCGCTCTCAGGCGGCGGTAACGCGTCAAGGCTGGCTTCAACGCCTCGCCATCGGGAACCGGGGTCGTCAGTTCGCCATGGAGAGGCGTCGTGCCACCTGCCAGCGCCAGATAGTCTTTCCGGATCCGGCCATCCATCAGCAGCTGTCCGAAGCGTCCGGCGGCATGTCGGCCTTTCGCGAAGAGAACCGGGCCGGAAGTGCCGATGTCCAGACGATGGACCGGTGCTACCCGGTAGGGAGCATGCCGTAGCGCAACGAAACGCGCCGCCCGGCTGGTCAGGTTGTCGTCGTGGCCGACGGCCAGATGCACCGCCAGCCCGGCCGGTTTGTCAATGACCATGGCCGACTGGTCTTCGTAAAGCAATGCCCAGGGGGGGATGCCGCCCGCCCCGGCCAGTTCGAGCAGCCGGGCGCTGGCCGGGAGGGTCAGCCGCATGCCGCTGGTGACGACGGTTTCCTCGGCGAGGGCCTGACCGTCACCGCAAACCCGTCCCTTGCAGACAAGCTGATGCAGATAGCCGCGCGGCGCCGCCGGGATGCGCAGCGCCAGGGCGTCCAATAACGGCCGCCCCCCCTCGAATTCGGTAATCCGCCATTGCCACATAGTTAACAAGGATAATCGCTCCCGGCGGTATCGGCAATCATTTCCGACAGTTTTTCCATCGCATCTCACTGCGAGCAAACTATCTTTACAGTCGACAGACCGGCTTGCTATCATGCGCGGTCATCTGCCCCGGCAGGCGTTCTGTAACGGCCTGCGGCAATCCGGCTAAAACATATTTAGATATACTCAACTACTGGCGATTGATGAAACTCAAGCGCATCGAAATTACCGGCTTCAAGTCGTTCCTTGACCGCACTTCACTGGTGTTCGACGCCGGTGTGTCCGGGATCGTCGGCCCCAATGGCTGCGGCAAGAGCAACGTCGTCGATGCGATTCGCTGGGTGATGGGGGAGCAGAACGCCCGCAACCTGCGCGGCCGGGCGATGGAGGATATCATCTTCGGCGGCAGCGAGAGCCGTCGCCCCCTGGGAATGGCGGAAGTCTCCCTGGTGCTCGACAATACCGCCGGTCTGGCGTCGGCGGCGTTTCGCGACTATGCCGAAATCCAGGTGACGCGCCGCCTGTTCCGCAACGGCGACAGCGAATACCTGCTCAACCGCACTCCCTGCCGGCTGCTCGATATCACCGAGCTGTTCATGGATACCGGCGTCGGCACCAAGGCCTACTCGATCATCGAGCAGGGGAAGATCGGTCTGATCATTAACTCCAAGCCGGAAGAGCGGCGGGCGATCATCGAGGAAGCCGCCGGCGTCACCAAGTTCAAGTCACGCAAAAAGGCTGCTCTGCGCAAGATCGAGGCGACCCGGCAGAATCTGCTGCGCCTGGGTGATATCATTGCCGAGGTTCGCCGGCAGATGAGCAGCCTCAAACGCCAGGCCCAGCGTGCCGAGCGCTTTCGCGAGCATCGTGAGGAACTGCGCGGCATCGAACTCCAGTTTGCCTTGCGGCAATATGCGGACTTTGCCGCCCGCACCGATGCGCTTGGTGCGTCTCTTCGTTCCCAGGAAAGCGAAGCTGCTGTCATCGACGCCGAAGTCTCCCGGGGAGAACTCGAACTCGACCAGGTGCGCCTCGAACATGTCGAGCGCGAGAAACAGACGGCGGCCGGCCAGGAGCAGGTCTTTCATTTGGGGAGCGACATTCAGAAACTCGAGGGGCGACTGGAGCTGGTCGGTCGCGAGATCGAAACCCTGGAGCGGGAACGCCAGCGCCTGACCGCCGAGCAGGCGGATGTGGCGGTGCGGCTGGCTGCCGGCGAACAGGAGGCGGTTGCCCTCGAAGCTGGCAAGGTCGATCGTCTGCGCGATCTGGAGCGGGAAGCCGCCCAACTGACCGAGGCCGAATTGCGCCAGGCCGAACTGGCCTCCAGAGAGGCGGCCGTCAATCAGCAGCTCGAGGAAGCGCGCAACCGGCTCTATCACCTGCTCACCCACCTGACCCGGCTGACCGGCCAGCAGGAGGAGGCGGCGCGGCGTCTGCAGGCGCTGGCCGACCTGACCCAGCGTAACCGCCAGGATGCGGTTACCGTACGCGATCAGTTCGAACGCAGCCAGGCCCGCTCCCTGGAAATGACCGAGCAGCTTGTCGGGCTCAAGGGGAGCCATGACCATCTGCAGGGCGAACGCACCAGGCTCCAGGAGGAGCTGGCCCGCCTGCGCCGTCAGACCGAGGAGGCCGAGAATCTGCTGTTGGTGCGGCGGGAGGAGCTCAGTCGCCATCGGTCGCGCCTGGAGTCGCTCGAACAGCTGGAACGCAATCTGGATGGATACGGCCGCGGGGTGCGGACGTTGTTGGCCGATGCCGCTCAGCGCGGCCGGGTTCGCGGGCTCCTTGCCGATGCTCTTGAGGTTCCGGCCGAGTACGAGGTGGCGGTGGAGGCCGCGCTTGGGGAACGGCTGCAAGCCCTGCTGGCCGGCTCGGCGGCAGCCGCCCGGACCGCTCTCGATTTCCTGCGGCAGGGGGAGGGACGCTGCACCTTTCTGCTGCCGGAATTCCCGAAGTCGCCGGCCCCGACCTTTGCCGACGGTCCAAGTCTGGCCGGGCTGGTTACGCCGCGCGCCGAAGACGGCGATCTGGTACGTGCCCTGCTGGGGAGTGTCTATCTGGTCGATGATCTCTCGCCGTATTTCCTGACCGGCCTGCCGGCGGGGGTGACGCTGGTCACCGTCGAAGGGGATCTGCTGACGCATTTCGGCGAGTTGACAGGGGGGGGCAGGCGCACCCTCGATCAGGGGCTGCTGCACAAAAAGCGTGAAATGAAGGAACTGGCAGCGCAGGTGCGTCGGCTGGACAAGGAGGTCGGCGATCTGCAGGCCCGGCGCGAGCAGTTGCGTCGCGATGCGCTGACGGCTGAAGAGGGACTGCGCAGTGCCGAGGGAGCCTTGCATCAGCAGGAAATCCGCCTGCTCGATCACCAGAAGGACCAGACCGGGCTGCAGCAGGAACTGCAGCGCCTGCAGGAACGCCTGGAAGTGTTGAGCTTTGAGGAAGACCAGCTGCACGAAGAAGAAGAAAGCCTGCTGCGTTCCCGTCAAGAGGCTGAAGTCGGCCGGACGACCGGCGAAAGCGAGCGGGCGGTCCAGGAGGCCGGTCTGGCTGAATTGCAGGCGGCGGCCCAGGAACTGCGCGGCCAGATGGAAACCGTCCGCCAGCTGGTCACCAGCCGCAAGGTGATTCTGGCCGGTCTGCAGGAACGCGAGGAGAACAGCCGGACTCATGCGGAACGGCTGCAGCGTCTGGCCGAAGAGCTGGCGGCCCGTCGTGAAGGGTTGTCCCGCGAATTTGTCGCCGCCGGCGAGCGGCAGGCCGCACTGCATGACGAAGTGCAGGGGCTGCGCCAGGAGCTCGAGCGGCGCTTGACCGGACACCGCGAGGCGGAGGCGGCGCTTATTCAACTGCGCGAGCGCTTCGAGGAAACCCGCCAGGCGATCGACCAGCGCGAAGCGGCGCTCAAGGAGCTGCGCGCCCGGGCGACGCGTGCCCGGGAGGACCTTGCCGCCCGCCAGTTGGCCAGCCGTGAACTGGAGCTGGAGCGCGAACACCTGCGGCAGAACTTCCTGGAGCGTTACCGGATCGATCTCGATGATGAAGGATCGCGGGGGGTCATCGAACCGGATTTCGACCCGACGGTGGCCGGTGGGCGTCGCGAGGCCCTGCAGCGGAAAATCGACGAGATCGGCGAAGTGAATCTGACCGCCATTGAAGAATATCGCGAGATGGAGGAGCGCCATACTTTTCTGGCCACCCAGCAGGATGATCTGCAGCGCTCGCTCGATGGTCTGCAGGCAGCCATTGTCAAGATCAACCGCACCACGCGTCGCCGCTTCCGCGAAACCTTCGACCAGGTCAACGCCCGGTTCCGGGAGGTCTTCCCGCGGCTGTTCAACGGCGGCCAGGCGGAGTTGCGGCTGACCGACGAAGAGGATCTGCTGGAAACCGGCATCGATATCGTTGCCCAGCCCCCGGGAAAGAAGCTGCAGAACGTGTCGCTCTTCTCCGGGGGCGAGAAGGCGCTGACGGCCGTGGCGCTGATCTTTGCCATCTTTCTGATCAAGCCGTCGCCTTTCTGCCTGCTCGACGAGGTCGATGCGCCGCTGGACGACGCCAACATCGGGCGCTTCAACGAACTGGTCGCGGAGATGAGCGCCCTGTCGCAGTTCATCATCATTACCCACAACAAGCGGACCATGGAGATCGCCGACACCCTTTACGGCATTACCATGGAGGAACCCGGCGTCTCCAAGTTGGTTTCCGTGCGCATGAGCGAGGTCGCCTGACCATGTCGTTCAAGGAACTTCTCGGCCAGCTGGTGGCCAGCGTCCCCGGCGCGCAGGGTGCGATCCTTGCCGACTGGGAAGGGGAGGCGGTCGATCAGGCCGGCCCGATCGACGATTACGACCTGAAGATCATCGGCGCGCACAAGGGGGTCATCCTGCACAATATGCGCGAAGTAGTGGCGAGGCTTGGCGACGACCAGTTGAGCGAGATCGTCATCACCACAACGCAGGCACAGACGCTGGTGCTGCCGGTGACCAACGATTATTTCCTGGTGCTGACCCTCGACCGTTCCGACTCTCTCGGTCGGGCCTTGTTCGAAGGACGTCGCTGTGCGCAGGCGCTGCAAAAGGAGATCGCCTGACCCATGTCACTGGTGACCTTGTCGATGGCCTTTTCCATCCTGACACTGGTGCTGGTCGCCGTACTCGCCTGCTATCTGCGCCGGCGCGCAGCCGGGACCCGGCAGACAACTCGGGAAGATGTTGGCGATGCACCACCGCCTGGGCGAAAAGAGGAGGGATAATCATGGCTGTCGGTCTGTTTGGGCGGTTGCGCGAAGGGTTGGCCAAGACCAGGGAAACCTTGTTTGGCAAGGTTGAGGCCCTGTTCCAGGGACACCCGAAGATCGATGAGGACTTCCTCGAAGCGCTTGAAGAGATCCTGCTGGGTGCCGATTTCGGCATGCCGGTCACTCAGGACCTGATTGCCGCCTTGCGGCGGCGGCTGAAGTCGGAGCGGGATCCCGACCCTCGGCGTCTGCGGGAGATCATGGCCGAGGAGATCGGCGCGCGGCTCCAGTCCGCCCAGCCCTGGCAGCCGCCTGCCCAACGCCCTTGCGTCATCATGCTGGTTGGCGTTAACGGCGTCGGCAAAACCACGACCATCGGCAAGCTGGCCGCTCAGTTTGTCGGCGAGGGGAAGCGGGTGGTTATCGGTGCCGGCGATACCTTCCGCGCGGCGGCCGGCGAACAGCTTCAGGTCTGGGGTGAACGTGCCGGTGCCGAGGTGATCCGTCACGCCGAGGGAGCCGATCCCGGCGCCGTGGCCTTCGATGCGGCCCGGGCGGCCGTGGCGCGCGGTGCGGACATCCTGTTGCTGGACACGGCGGGTCGCCTGCACACCAAGGTCAACCTGATGGAAGAGTTGAAAAAGGTGCGGCGGGTGCTGGCGCGCGAAATTCCCGGGGCCCCCCACGAGACCTGGCTGGTGCTCGATGCCACCACCGGGCAGAATGCTTTGGCCAAGGCCCGCACCTTCCGCGCGGCGGTCGAAGCGACCGGGCTGGTCCTCACCAAGCTTGACGGGACGGCCAAAGGCGGGATCGTAGTGGCGATCGGCGCCGAACTGGGGATCGGCGTACGTTTTGTCGGCATTGGTGAAGGGGTTGCCGACCTGCGACCGTTTAATGCCGCCGAGTTTGTCGCGGCCCTGTTTCAGAACGAGTGAACTTGCTTGACTTTTTTCCGGTTTTCGAATTACTTTTCAAACAATAGTTGGAAGGGGACCGTTCGTGAGCGTGGAGTTGATCATCCGCCTGGAAGAGTTGGTGGATCGCCTGTTGAGCGAGCGAGCGGAACTCCTGCGGAAGAACCGGTCGCTGACCGACGAGCGAAATCGACTGACCGCCGATCGTAGCCGGGTCTATGCCGAGTTGGGCGAACTGCTTGCCAAGCTTGATCGGCTGGAAGGACGGGGGGCGTGAAACAAAGCCTGCAGGTGACGATACTCGGGCAGCAGTTTTTCCTGCGCAGCGATTCCCCCCCGGAGCAGGTTCAGCGGATTGCCGAGTTTGTCGAAGGGCAGATCCAGGAGATTACCGCTTCCGGTCGCGTCGCCGACTCGCTGCAGGCGGCAGTGTTGGCCCTGCTCAATGTCTCGGCGCGTTATCTGCAGGGCAGTGGCTCGGAAGGCCTGCCGCCGGAAGCGACGGAACGTTTGCGGCAAATGGTCGGGCGTATCGAACAGGCTCTTGCTGAAACCGCCTGATGAGGCGGCTCTGGGAGTGCATGTGACATCAACGGATCTCTGTGTGGAGATTTTTAAGATAGATTGGCAGATGGTTTCAGCACCCTCGGGGGTGTTTTGCAACTGTTCAAAGATGGAGCTTGTCAACTTGTCCCGGAAGATGATTTACCACCGGCATGATCGAGCGTTCCCGCGGCTGGGGGCGATTTCATCATCCGTTTCTGTCGGTGCCGGGAGTTGACGCGCCGGGTAAATTCCTTAACCGGTCAGGTTCCAGCTAGCCCGCCTTCTGTCTGAAAATCCTCCGTTCGGGGATCCCAGGTTCGTGGGGTCTCTATGCCCAAACGCCCCATCCGGGAAAAACTTCTGGCCGAACGCCGACACCGTTCGGCGGAAACCTGCTTGCATCTGAGCCTGCTGATTCAGGAACGCTTCCTTGACAGCAGCGTTTATCGGCAAGCCGGAAGTATCGGCCTGTACAGCCCGGTCATGAATGAGGTTCAGACCGAACTGGTGGCCCGCCGCTGTCTTGCCGATGGCAAACGGTTAGCCTACCCGCGGGTTGAAGGGGAGACCCTCGGCTTTGTGGAGGTATTCGGCTCCGTGCAGATGGCACCGGGTGCCTTCGGCATCCTTGAGCCGACCGGAGAGCGGTCGATCCCCTGCGCCGAGCTTGACCTTCTGGTCGTCCCCGGCGTTGCCTTCGATTTGGTCGGCAACCGGCTCGGCTATGGCAAGGGTTTTTACGATCGGGCTCTGGCCGTCCGTCTGCCGGGCCTGGAGCGGGTCGGTTTCGCCTATGAATTCCAGGTGGTCGAGCAGCTTCCCGCTGCGGCCCATGACTGTCGGCTCACCCGGTTGGTGACCGAGTTGCGTACGCTCCGCTTCCCCTGAGGGGTGCAGGCGGAGACTTAACCATCACGCCCGAGGAGGTGCAGGATGTTGAATATACCGGTTGTCTTGTTGATTGCCATCGTTTGTCTGGTTGGTGGCGGCCTGGTTGGCGCCCTGTTGCGCCGCAAGTCGTCCGAGTCGACTTTGGCCAACGCCGAACGCGACGCGGCACGGCAGTTGGAAACCGCCCGCAAGGAAGCGGAAACGATTCGCAAGGAAGCAGAAATCCAGGCGAAGGATGCGGTTTTTCAGGCCAAGGCCGAATGGGAGAATGAAGTCCGGGATCTGCGCCGCGAATTGCAGGGGCAGGAAAAACGCCTGGTGCAGAAGGAAGAGAATCTCGACCGCAAAATCGAGCAGGCGGAGGCCCGTGAACAGGAGTTGCAGAAACGCGACCAGCTTTTGACCGAGCGCGATCGCGTGTTGCAGGAGCGTAACGCCGAGATCGATCGCCTGGTTGCCGAGCAACGCGGCAAGCTTGAGCAGATTGCGGGACTGTCGGCCGAAGAGGCCAAGCAGCAGTTGATGGCGGCGATGGAGAGTGAGGCCCGTCACGATGCCGCCAAGCGGATCAAGCAGATTGAGGACGAAGCCCGCGAGATTGCCGACAAGAAGGCCAAGAACATCCTTTCTCTCGCTATCCAGCGGTATGCTGGCGATTACGTCGCGGAAAAGACGGTCAGTGCCGTTCCCCTGCCGAACGACGAGATGAAGGGACGGATCATCGGCCGCGAAGGGCGCAACATCCGCGCCATCGAGGCAGCGACCGGCATCGACCTGATCATCGACGACACTCCGGAAGCCGTGATCATCTCGGGATTCAACCCGGTGCGCCGCGAGGTTGCGCGCCTGTCGCTCGAGCGCCTGATCACCGACGGCCGCATTCATCCGTCACGCATCGAAGAGGTCGTCAAGAAGGCCGAGGAGGATGTGGAAAAAGCGATCCGCGAGGCCGGTGAGCAGGCGACCTTCGATGTCGGCGTGCACGGCATCCATCCCGAGATCGTCAAGCTGATCGGTCGTTTAAAGTACCGGACCTCCTACGGGCAGAACGTCCTGCAGCACTCCCTGGAGGTCGCTTTCCTCTGCGGCATCATGGCCGACGAACTCGGTCTCAACGCCAAGCAGGCCAAGAGGGCGGGGCTGCTGCACGATCTCGGCAAGGCCGTCGATCACGAAGTCGAAGGTTCGCATGCCCTGATCGGCGCCGACCTGGCCCGCAAATACGGCGAGAATGCCAAGATTGTCCATGCCATTGCGGCGCATCATGAAGAAGAGAAGCCGGACAGTATTCTGGCCAACCTGGTGCAGGCGGCCGACGCCCTTTCGGGGGCCCGCCCCGGAGCACGGCGCGAGATGCTCGAAACCTACGTCAAGCGTCTGCAGGATCTCGAAAGGATCGGCAGCTCTTTCGGCGGGGTCACGTCGTGCTTCGCCATTCAGGCCGGCCGCGAGATCCGGGTCATGGTCTCCAGCGACGAGGTTTCCGACGAACACTCGCACGTACTGGCTCGTGACATTGCCAAGCGGATCGAAAGCGAAATGACCTATCCCGGCCAGATCAAGGTCAATGTCATCCGCGAAACGCGCGCTATCGAGTACGCCAAGTAGCAGAACTGCCGAAGGGCTGCGCCGTTGAAGGATTGAACTTGATTTGGGAGCCTTGCATTGAAGATTCTTTTCATCGGTGACATCGTTGGCCGTCCGGGGCGGCAGATGATTGCCCGCCATCTGGCGTCGCTGGTCGACCGGCATCTGATCGATCTGGTGGTCGCCAATGTCGAAAACGCCGCAGCGGGATTCGGGGTGACCCCCGACGTGGTTGCCGAGTTATTCGATGCCGGCATCGATGTCATGACCACCGGTAATCATATCTGGGACAAGAAGGAATCGTTCCCTATCCTCGAACAGGAGGAGCGGCTCCTGCGCCCGGCCAACTACCCGCCGGGACTCCCCGGTAAGGGTTGGGGCGTGTTCCGCACCAGCGCCGACGTGCCGGTGGCGGTGATCAACCTTGAGGGGCGGGTGTTCATGAACAACCTTGACTGCCCGTTTCGTGCCGCGGATGCCATCCTCGATGGCCTGCCCGGCATGCCGCCGATCGTGCTGGTCGACTTTCACGCCGAAACGACCAGCGAAAAGGGTGCTCTGGGGACCTATCTCGATGGACGGGTCAGTGCCGTGCTCGGCACCCATACCCATGTGCCGACGGCAGATGAACATCTGTTGCCGGGAGGGACGGCGTTCATCAGCGATGTCGGCATGACCGGCAGCCGCGACTCGGTGATCGGCATCCGCAAGGAACTCTCCGTTGAGCGTTTCCTGACCCAGCTGCCGGTACGCTTCGAGGTCGCCAAGAAGGAACCGATGCTGTGCGGCGTGGTGGTGACGGTCGACGAAGCGACCGGCCGGGCTCTGGGGATCGAGCGCATACAGATCGTTGATAAAGAGTAGGGGCGCAGCGTGCTGCGCCCGATTGCTTTGGGAGAAGGAGCGTCATGAAGCCGGTTAAGGAGCAGATGGATGTCATCCGCCGCGGCGCGGTTGAAATTCTGGTAGAGAGCGAGTTGGCGGAAAAACTCGCCCAGTCCGCGCAGAACGGCAAACCCTTGCGGATCAAGGCGGGGTTTGACCCGACCGCCCCGGACCTGCACCTCGGTCACACGGTGCTGATCCAGAAGCTCAAGCAGTTTCAGGAGCTGGGGCACGACGTCAACTTCCTGATCGGCGACTTCACCGGGATGATCGGCGACCCGACCGGCAAGAACGAGACCCGCAAGCAGCTGACCAGGGAAGAGGTCCTGGCCAACGCCGAGACCTACAAGGAGCAGGTCTTCAAGATCCTCGACCCGGCGCGCACCAAGGTGGTGTTCAACAGCTCCTGGATGGGGCCGATGTCGGCGGCCGAGCTGATCGCCTTGGCTTCCCGCTATACCGTAGCCCGCATGCTGGAGCGCGACGATTTCCATAAGCGCTTCACTGGGCAGCAGCCGATCGCGGTCCATGAATTCCTCTACCCGCTGGTGCAGGGGTGGGACTCCGTGGCTCTTGAAGCGGATGTGGAACTGGGCGGAACGGATCAGAAGTTCAATCTGCTGGTCGGCCGCGAGCTGCAGAAGCAGGTCGGTCAGCGCCCGCAGTCGGTGCTCACCATGCCGTTGCTCGAGGGCTTGGACGGCGTCAACAAGATGAGCAAGTCGATGGGCAACTACGTCGGCATCAGCGAGCCTCCCAAAGAGATCTACGGCAAGCTGATGAGCATCTCCGACCCGTTGATGGTGCGCTACTATGAATTGCTCTCCGATGTCGACCTGGCGACGCTGGCGAGAGTCCAGCGTGGCGTCGCCGGTGAACCGGACGGTATGCACCCGATGGAGGCCAAGCGGGCATTGGCCCGCGAGATGGTCGAGCGCTTCCATGGGGCCGCCGAGGCCGTCAGAGCGGAGGAGGGCTTTCTGCAGCAGTTCCGGCAGAAAGAGCTCCCTGACGATATCCCCGTCCACCATTGTGCAACCGACAAACCGGTTTGGATCTGTGCTCTGCTGACGTCCAGCGGCACGGTGTCGTCGAATGGCGAGGCCCGGCGGTTGATTCAGCAGGGGGGAGTCAAGCTCAACGGCGAGAAGCTGGCCAACGCCGATCTCGAACTGGAACCTGTCGGCGAGGTTGTTCTGCAGGTTGGCAAGCGCCGCTTCGTGCGGATTATTTTTCAGCCCTGACAAGGAGTTGCGGGCTCGGCGAAAAAAAGATCGGGTGTGGTGAAAATTCTCCTTGACAGGCGCCCCCCGATTTTATACATTCCGCCTCCGTTGCCGATGTTTCGGTGAGCCGGCAGGCGCGAAAAAAAGCGCTTGACACCTTGGAAACGCTCGGGTATAAACGCCCCTCGTTGCCAGGCAGCCGAGAAGGGGCAGCGGAAAGAAAAAAGCAGGTTGGCCGCAAAAAAGTTGTTGACAGGGTTGGCCAGCACTGTTAAGTTCAGAGTCCGCCCGATGGGGTGGGCAGCAACAACCGGGTCTTTGAAAACTAAATAGCAGACGCTTGAGATGGTTTGTGGGCAACACAGTCAAACCTTAACAGAATCAATCTTTCGCAGTTTACAACTGGAGAGTTTGATCCTGGCTCAGAACGAACGCTGGCGGCATGCTTAACACATGCAAGTCGAACGTGAAAGTCCCTTTCGGGGGGCGAGTAAAGTGGCGCACGGGTGAGTAACACGTGGATAATCTACCCGATGATCTGGAATAACACTTCGAAAGGGGTGCTAATACCGGATAAGCTCACGACGTCTTCGGACGATGTGGGAAAAGGGGGCTTCGGCTCCTGTCATCGGATGAGTCCGCGGCCCATTAGCTAGTTGGTAGGGTAATGGCCTACCAAGGCGACGATGG
>VEPG01000001.1 GCA_012026975.1 Desulfuromonas sp.
TCTACTTCATGGGCAACGGCCAGCAGTTCATCGACAGTCTGCTCCTGAAGGCCAAGGGTGAAGCACCGTCGGCTCCGGTCGAGCAGCGCATCGGTCTGAACATCACCGGCAGCAGTTACGTAAACAACCGGGAAGCCGGCCAGCTGCTGGTTGTCCAGGGAACGGCAACCAACAATTTCACCACCACCCGGACGGCCATTTCGGTCAAGGGAGTGCTGCTCGATGCCGCCGGCAAGGTGCTTCAGCAGCAGACGATTTTCTGCGGCAACTATCTTGACGAAGAGAAACTGCGGGCGATGAAATATGCGCAGATCGAGGAGGCCATGAACAACCAGTTCGGCGACAGCCTCTCGAACATGAACGTCGTCCCGGGGAAGGTCCTCAACTTCACCATCGTCTTCCGTAACATCCCCAAGGAGATGGCCAACATCAACGTGGAGGTGGTGGACTCGAAACCGGGAGGGACCTGATTAACTCAACCGCCGGTTTTTCAAAAGAGAAAGGCCGCATCCGAGGATGCGGCCTTTTCCGTTGCGTGTGACTGCTGGTTCTGCTCAGGCGGCGCTGATGGCGCTGACCGGACAGGTGTCGACGCAGGCGCCGCAGTCGATGCAGGTGTCGGCATCGATCTTGTGCTTGTCGCCAGCCTCGGCAATGGCGTTGACCGGGCAGCTGTCGACGCAGGCGCCGCAGTTGGTGCAGTCGTTACTGATCACGTGAGCCATGGTGTTACCTCCTCTATCGGGTGTGAAATGGATGGTCCGGTACTTCGAAACCGGTCGGAGTTTATACCATCGCCGCTCGTCTGTCCAGAGGAAACAGGGGGCCATCCCGGCACAAAGCCCTTGCAATTCACCACCCCTTCCAGTAATCTTCCACAACGTGTTTTCATTGCCAAAACCTCTTAAAACCTGAATAAAGATCTTTCACTCATAATAAATTTTTACAGCATTAAAACGTTTTTTTGATTGGGGCGCCGCCCCGCAACATTATCGGAAGCGAGAGGAGTCAACCATGGATATTCTGGCCTTGAACTGCGGCAGTTCTTCGGTCAAGTATCAGCTTTACGACTGGAAAAAGCGCGAAGTTATCGCCAAGGGGATGGTCGAGCGCGTAACGATTGGCGACTCCTTCATCATCCACGAGGTGCCCGGCCGCGAGACCTACCGGGAGGAATACGAGTGCCCCGATCATAAGGTTGCCATTCACCTGATCATCAAGACCCTCTCCGACAAGGCTCATGGCGTGGTCGCCACCATGGACCAGATCTCCGCGGTCGGCCACCGGGTGGTTCACGGCGGCGAGAAGTTCACCTGTTCGGTGCGCATCGACGACACCGTGCTGGATGCCATCAAGGAAGTGCAGCATCTGGCCCCGCTGCACAATCCGCCGAACATCGCCGGCATCGAAGCGGCCCAGGCGGTCCTTCCCAACGTACCGCACATCGCCATCTTCGACACGGCCTTCCACCAGACCATGCCGAAACCGGCCTATACTTATGCCGTTCCCTACGAATGGTACGAAAAACACGGTGTTCGCCGCTACGGCTTCCACGGCACCAGCCATCTGTATGTTTCCAAACGGGCCGCGGTCATGCTCGGCAAGGATCCGAAAGACTGCAACATCATCACCATGCACATCGGCAACGGCGTCTCCCACTCAGCCATCAAGAACGGCGTGTCGGTCGACACCTCCATGGGACTGACCCCGCTGGAGGGCGCGGTGATGGGGACCCGCTGCGGCGACCTCGACCCGGCGATCCCGATGTTCATTCAGCAGAAGGAAGGGCTCTCGGCCAAAGAGATCGATTCAATCCTCAACAAAAAGGCGGGAATCCTCGGCATCACCGGGCAGTACACCGATCGCCGTGATGTCATCGAAGGCGCCGAGAACGGCGGGTGTCCGCGTTGCCAGCTGGCGTTGGATGTCGAAGCCTACCGCCTGAAGAAATATATCGGTTCCTACGCGGCGGCCATCGGCGGGATCGATGCGGTGGTCTTTACCGCCGGGGTTGGCGAGATGGCCGCGCTGGTGCGCGAAAAGACCCTGGAAGGGCTGGAATTCATGGGGATCGTTCTCGACAAGGAGAAAAACCGCAATACCGCCACCCGCAAGAGGGAAAGCGTGATCACCACCCCGGATTCCCCGGTCAAGGTTTTTGTCATCCCGACCGACGAGGAACTGGTCTTCACCGAAGATGTGGTCGCAATCCTCGAAGGGACCTACACCGACCATATGCATTTCAAGTACAGCTTCTGCTCCCCGGCGTTCCAGAGGAAATAAGCTTCAAGACTCGAGAAGCAAGCAAGGCCGGCGGGAAACCGCCGGCCTTCGCATTTTGCGCGGCATTGGCGCCGTCCGCTATTTCTTCAGGAAATACCCCTCGAGAACGTGGCCCATGTCGGCCGGCGGGATTTTCTCGAGCTCGAAGCCGCTCATCTGCAGATATTTCTGACCCTCGCCGACCAGCTTGTTCAGAGCGGCTTCGTCTGTCGGCGGCTTGCTCGGGACGCAGACCAGCACGTGCTTGCTGCTCTTCAGATTAAAAACCATGTAGAGCTGCTTCTGCTTCCCCTGCTTGAGCACCACCAGGAAGGCCGTGCAGTACTGGGCGGGATACCCCTCCAGGGAGAGTTGCACATTGAAGGCCGACCCCCAGGCCTGCAGAACCTGGTCGGCGGACTTGCACGGTAGCGCCTCGAGATCCCACTCGGGCCGGAACAGTGTCCCCGGCTTGGGCGCGGGGTGCAATTCGTGCGGCAGGGGTTTTTCCGTCGACGGCTTGGGCGCGGCCGGGGTTTCCTCGCCGTAAGACCCCGTTTGCCCCCGCGCCCCGCTCCCGGCTTTCAACGCCTGCTCCAGTTCGGCAATGCGCTTTTCCGCCAGGGCGCAGGCCGCGGCGTATTTTCCCCCGTCCCGTTGTGCCTGTTCGAGTTGGGCCTCGGCAACGCCGAGCTTTTCCTCCAGGCGCCGGGTCTCGTCCGCCGGCACACTGCCGGCAGCGACCTTGGCGGCGTCCTGGGCGCGCTTCAACCCCTGTTCCAGAGCCTCGATCAGCTTGTGGGCCTCGGCAAGCTGTTCCTCCAGCTCCTCCCTGGCCTGACGCTCTTTCATGATCGCTTCGAGCGCTTCGCTCAGCTCGGCCTGCAGACTGCTGCCCGCAACGCCTGTGGTTTCCCTGCCGGCGGTCGGTGACGGCTCGCCGGCCTTCCCCTCGGCAACCGCCTTCTCCAATTCGGCCAGGCGCTTTTCGTCCGCCGCCGCGCCCTTTTCCAGCCTCTTTCTGATGCTGCGCTCCTGGTCGAGCTCTTCGCGCGCATTTTCCGCGGTCTTTTCCAGGGTCTCCAATTGCTGCTGCAGCTCCTGCCGGGTTTCTTCCCGAGCATCGACAGCTTCCTGGCGCGCCTCCTTGAGTTTCTGCACCAGCGATTCGATGCGTTTCTCGGCGGTCTCCAACTCCCCCTGCTTGGCGGCCAGGATGTCGGCGCCGCCGGCACGGGCCTCGGCCAGTTCCGCCGTCAATACCTCAATGCGATCCCGCGCTTCGGCCAGGGTCTGGCCCAACTCCTCGGCCAACGCTCCGATCTGCCGTGCAATCTCCCCGCCACTCGCCATCGCTCACCCCCATACCCTTCGGCAAATCCCGCACGCCGCCGCGAACGGCACCCCGCGGGCACCCCTTGATAAGCCTACCAGAAGCAAGGGCCGGCGGCAAAACACCGCCGGCCCTGAAATCATCGGAACCGGGTTACGGACTATCCAGAAGCGTCACGAAACCGTTGCTTTTCAAGCCTGTGCCTGCACGGCGGTAATCGCCGCCACCGCGACAATGTCGTCGACCGAGCAGCCGCGCGACAGATCGTTGACCGGCTTGGCCAGCCCCTGGATGATCGGCCCGACCGCCTCGGCCCCGGCGACACGTTCGACCAGCTTGTAGGCGATGTTGCCGGCATCGAGGTCGGGGAAGATCAGGACGTTGGCCTTGCCGGCCACGGGAGAGCCCGGGGCCTTCTTGGCACCGACCTTGGGGAGCAGAGCGGCATCGGCCTGCAGTTCACCGTCAATCTGCAGATCGGGCTTGATCGCTTTGGCGATCTCCAGCGCCTTGAGCACCTTGTCGGCATCCTCGTGGCTGGCGCTCCCCTTGGTGGAGAAGGAGAGCATCGCCACCCGGCCGTCGACGCCGAGGAAGCTCTTGCAGCTGCTGGCGGTAGCCACGGCAATCTCGGCCAACTGCTGGGCGTTGGGGTTCGGGTTGACCGCGCAGTCGGCGAAACAGAGGATGCCGTTCTCGCCAAACTCGGGATTCTTGGTGATCATCAGGAAGACGGAGGAGACCGTCTTGATCCCGGGGGCGGTACCGATGCACTGGAAGGCGGCGCGCAGCACATCACCGGTGGTGTTGAACGCGCCGGCCACGGCGCCGCCGGCATCGTCGGTCTTGACCATCATCGCCCCGTAGAAAAGGTTGTCATCCTGGGTCAGCAGTTGACGCGCCTCGTCGCGGGACAACCCCTTGCTCTTGCGGATTTCGCACAGCTGGTCGACATAGGTTTCCAGTTTCGGCGAACGTTTCGGCTCGAGCAGTTCGACGCCGGCCAGTGAGCACTGCAGCTCTTTAGCCTTGGCCTGGAGGGCGTCAGAATTGCCGAGCAGCACCACTTTGGCCAGTCCATCTTTGACGATCTGGCCCGCCGCATGGATCATCCGGTCATCGTACCCCTCGGGGAGCACCACGGTCTGCAGTTTCTGCCTGGCCTTGGCCTTGATCTGGTCAACCAAATGCATCGGGGAGCCTCCTAAAACAAAGTTTGATATACGCTACTGTTATACCCAAAGCCCCTTGACTGGTCAAATTCTTTTGCCGGGCGAGTCAATTCGCCTCTGGCCTGCGCTTGACCGGCTCCTGTATAATTCGAGGAATTTTCCGGAAGGGACCCGATGTCACTGGTACGTCAACGGGAGCCCCTGCTGTTGTGGGCCCTGATCATATCCATCCTGCTGCACCTGCTGCTGGGCTGGCTGCTGACCGTGTTGCCGCGGCTTACCCAGAAGCCGGCGGAGCCGGAGCCGATGTTCGTCGAGGTGGTGCCGCCCCGCAAGCGGCCGCCCCCGCGCACGCGCGAGCTGGAGCCGCCGCGAACCCCGCCGCCGGCACAGCGCCGCGAACAGCCGGCCAAGCGGCTGGGTCCGGACAACCGGATCGCCCCACGGGAAACCGCTCCGGTTGGCGAAGATACCGAAGATCAGCAACGCACGGCGCGCGCGCAACGGCCACCAGCGCAGCCGGCAGCCCCACCCGCCTCGCCC
>VEPG01000078.1 GCA_012026975.1 Desulfuromonas sp.
GACAAAGAACGTCCCCCGTCGCATGTTCCGCCGCGAAATTATTGATCGCCGAATAGTTGAACGGGTGCGGGTAGTGCAGAACCCGCACCCGGGGTTTTTGCGCAAGCTCTTCGAGATAGGCGAGCGTTTCCGGCTCGCAGCTCTGGTTATCGACCACGAGCAGTTCGAAACGTGCGTAACTGCTCATGCCGAGGACACTTTCGATGCAGGCCCTGAGATGAGGCAGGGCATCACGGGTCGGCACGATAATGCTGACCGTCGGCGGCTCCGCAGGGAGGGCATAATTCACTCGGAAGTGGCCGGCGGCGCTCCGCTCCACGGTAGCCGCGATACCCAACCGCTGCAGATGTTCCGCAACGGGACTTCCCCCTGTCGAAACCGGCGTCGCCGTGATGCCGGCCAGTTGACCGGGCAGATGCCAAAGTACCGCGGGGATGTGCCGGATGGCATTCCCGGCGAGCCGTTCGGTCACCCGCAGATACAGATCGTGCCGGTCCGGATCCGTGAGAGCCCCCGCCGTCAGTCCACCGGCACGATCCAACAGATCGGCCCTTACCGCGGCCGAGGCCCCGATATAGTTGGTCGACCGCAGGAGTTCGGGCGACCAATCCGGCTTGAAAACCGGGGCGGTCCGCTTACCGTTCTCCCGCAGGTGATCATGGTCCGCATAAATAAAACCCGCCTCCTCATTATCAATGGCCTCGTAAGCAAACCAGTACAGCGCATGTTCGGCCAGCACCTCGCCGGGGTGCATGCATACGACCCAGGCAGAACTGTTACCGTTTTGAACTCCGGAGTTGGCCAACTCGACCAGTTCCGCGTCACTCCTGGCAATCAAGGCCTCGATGCCTCGGTCAAACGGCAGCACCTCGTGATCGAAGCCGGCCCGGGGAGCGACAAGGAGTAAAACACCGACGTTCCGATAAAACTGCCGCTGCACCGAATCGATCGTCCGCCTCAGTCCGTCTGCATCGTTGCTATCGACGGTGACGATCACCCTGAAGGAGGGGGGATTGCGCCAACGGCCGATTTGCTTGCGGATCAAACACCGGTCACGGCTGGTGAGCGTGTCGAAATTTTCGATCCACTGTTCATAGTCAAGCTCCGGGGCATTTGCCCGGAAGCGGCCGGCAATGCGATAAGCTTCCTGCAGATTGAACAGCGGCGTCCGGAAGTAGAAGCCTGCCCTGTGGCGGCGTACCCGGGGATATCTGAAAAACAGCGGGGCAACCCGGCGCCACATGCGGGCGGTCCGCTCAAGGCCCCCGACCCTGGTCAGCGACAGTTCCTGCAATTCAAAGCTGCCGGTCGAGCGCATCGGTTCCAGGAGCAGCCGCGTCACGTTGTCCGGCAATCGGAGCAGTTCCAGAATCGTTCCCTTGCGGGAAACAGGGACGGGAAAGGAAAGGTCCCCTCCGGCGGCACCGTCAGTCTCCACCATCAAACTGGCCGAAAAATCCTGACCCCAGCGTCGGAGTCTCCCGCGCAGCAACACCCAGCCGCCGGGTATCGGCGTGCCACCTGTCGAGAGTTCCAGTCGCGCGGGCAACGCCGTGACAATCCACTTGCCAGCCGTTGACAAAAGGGTGGATTGACACAGTGCTCGTGGAGTGATGGGTATTTTTCTGGTCGCGTGCAATTGGCAGCCTGCTTCTCAGACGTCTGTACTTTGGCGCCAACCGTCAGTCATTGAGGTTGTGTCGGAACACGATCCGGGTGCGGGCGGCCCACGTCCCTTCGACCTCTTTTTCGACGACTCTCACCACAAACTTCCCCAGCCCCGCATATTTGACCACCTTCTCCTCACAACCATCAAGGGTCGCGTTAATCTGCTGAAAAACACTCCGGACCAGGATTTCGGCACTCTCCCGGGGAAGTCCTGCCATCAGTTCCGGATTGGCCGCGTTGATCTGTTTGAGGAGCCTGGCGATGCCGATCTGCTCAACGTAGAAATCCTGTTTGTCCATGACACCCGACCCTTCGCCTCCCCGGGCTTTTCGCAAGGCATGCACCAGCAGTGCAACCCCTTCGGGCGTCTTGCCTTGCACCCCGGTTGGAGCGGAGTCTCCAAGCCTTGCCAGGATCGCCCTTACTACGTCCGGATCAGGCTGCAATAAATCCTGTTCGTCCCGCACCTCTCCAGGGCTGTGGCCCTCAAGATTTTCGCGCAGAGACGCGCCTCCCAGCCGATCTTCCATCCAGGCGATATCATCACGGTTCTTGTCGAGGATCGGCCGCAGGAGATCAGGGGAGAACCGGAACCGGTCATGGCGGACGCCGGCAAGCAATTTGACCAACTGCTCTCCTTCCTGGGCTGGCAGCGGGTTGTACGCGTACCTCTTCCCGAGCCGGTTTCGATAGGTATAAAGAAGGGCAACCTCCTGACGGGATAGCGACTCATTCCACCGAACGGTTTTTTTTGCCGGCAGTGCGACACCCAAACGCGAACAGAAATCCTTGACCACGCAGCCGTCGGGAAAAGTTCCGGCATCGAATTTCCACAGATGCACGTGGCGCCGGCCGAACGTGTTGTCGATCTTTTTGAATGTGCTCTGGTAATTGCAATATTCCCTGTCGAGATTGAAGCCGGCGACCAGCCCTCCCTTGACCCGCTCCTGGAAAGCACTCGCCATGAACTCCGCGGGGGGGCGAACGTATCCGACCACTTCAATCACGTCGAAATGCATCTGTAAATACTCGTAAAATCTCTTCAGTGCTTCTGGCGAGATAACACTGATATCCTCTCCGGAGATCAGCAGCGTACGGTTCCGTGACGACGAGATTGCCTGCTCGAAATTCGCTTTCATCTCCGCAATGTAGGCCTGCAATGCCGAAGCGCTGATTTTGCTGGCCTTGTGAATGGGATGCCCTTCCGGATTGGACGAAAAAATACTGTAGATGGCCAAACTATGATTGGCACTTTTCCCTATTTTTGCATAAACGAATTTTCTGTTTTTAACGCTGTCCAGATAATTCTGGATGGATGTCGATCCGGTTTTGTGCATGCCGATATGTATAATGCATTTTCTCGTTGCCATACTGGAATAGGTCTCTTTATGTTGTTGGTAAATGGACAACCGCTTCAGGTGAATAGATTATCTTCATTTTCAGCACATGCACGATGAATTCGCAAAGTTTTTGGATATTCCCTCGGAACCCCTCGGGGCCGGCGGCAAATCCACCGAAAGCATCCCATGCCCTGCGCTTGATGTAAACGCAACCGGAGGGTGCCGCATCGAGTTCCACCAACCGGCCACAATGAAAGAGCGGCAACGGCAAAATATTCTCGTAAAGTCGGGACAGGGCAATGTCGCAGGGGAAATCCGCATTAGCATAGGGGATATGTGCATTGATCAGTTGGTTTCCCCCCGGGAGAACCTGCCCGGGGGTGACAATCGCAATGGCATCGTTTGAATGGGCACACGCCTGGAGCCGGCGGATAGCGTCGGGCGTTGCCGTCGAACCGCCGGCCAGCAGCAGGATGTCGCTCCCGGGATCCGCTTCCGACACGCCCCGGTTGACCGCAAGGGGGCAAAGGGCCGCCACATAGCTGATGCCGTCATCTGCCGGGAAGCTTCGTGGAGCACCATCATGCCGACCTGCGTCGCCGGCATCGCGGCGCTGCTCCCGGAAGACGACGACCTTGGTTGCCGGCTTGTCGATGCCCGCGTCATTTCCATTCAGAAGAACCTGGTGCGCAGCGATTTGCTTGCGGGCGAGGCCCAGGTCTTCCGTCGCGGTTGCCGTGTTGGCGACCTTCGCGTAATGATACCTCGACTGGAGAACCGGCACGGAGTAGATGGTCCCGCGCCTGGCTATTCTCAGTATCAGCTCCCAGTCTTCCAACCGCCTCATCTCCTCGCGGAATCCGCCGCCGATGGCATCCAGGATCCCCCTGCGATGGACCAGGCAATTCAGGTCGATGTAGTTGTTGTTCTCCAGCAGGCTTGGGTTGCAGCAGCCGAAGCGCACGGCAAACGGCTCCCCGGCGTCGCCCCGATACAGATACTGCCCGGAATAGGCCGCGTCCGCATCCGGCAGCACCTGGAAAGCCCCCGCCGTCGCCCCCAGATAATCAGGCAGCCAATCGTTGTCCGAATCGAGGTAGGCGATCAACTCACCCCGGGCAGCACTCAAGCCGCGGTTGCGCGCAAAGGAGACACCCTTTCTTTCAGCAATTTCCAGCAACCGGATTCTGGTATCGGCAAAGGATCTGACGACTTCGACACTTTCATCCAGGCTGCCATCGTCGACCACGATCAGCTCGAAATGCCGGTAGCTCTGGTTCAGAACAGACTGGATCGCCGCACCGACGACGCCAGCCCGGTTATACACGGGCATGATGACTGATATCAACGGCGGCCGTTGCGCTTCTGCCTGCTTCCGGCACAGCCATTCACCCACCTTGTCCATCAAGGCAAAGCACTCCTTTTCCACGCCGGTAAAAGGTGCGGGCACAAGCGGGTTGAGCAGGGCGTATTTCAGATACCCGGCCATGTTCCGGTAATTACGCTTGAACAGAGGGCTCGCGTCGCAGCCGTCGGCCCTGCCAAGTTGCAGATAATGCAGGAGCGGGTTCAACCCGGAGATGGCAAGCTCTTCATGATAACGGACCCGATACCCATTCGTGCTGAAACCCGGCCCGGGGTCACGCCCTTCATCGGCACCGTGTTGTAGATAGTGGGTCAGCGGATCGATTCCCGCCGCGGCGACATCGGGGTAGCGGGCAAGGTACCAGTCTGCCGCAAACAGGCCACTCGCCGAGAGTGCCTTATGGTCCGGATGATATCGGTTCATCTTTATTTGACCGTGCCGGCTGATTTCACAACATCAGTTCAGGCAGCATGCCTCCAGTTCAGCTGTGACGGCCGCGACAACCCGCCTTCGCTCCTCGATGAGAGCCTGTGGCCGAGAGAACATTCCGGCAAGGCCCGACTGGGTGTCAAGGTAGCGATCGATGAAATCGTCGTCGGGCTGAAAAGTGGATATTTCCTGTAGAGCCTGTTCGACCGGAAGGTTGTACAGGTTCAGGAATGATCCGGGGGCGACAAGGCGCATGGCGCCGTGAAAAGGGCTTGCAAAATAGAGCGGCACCGCCAGCACGGCGAAGGCGTCGAACAGCTTCTCCGACAAATAGTTCCACTGGTGCGTGTTTTCGATCCCGGAAACGATGAGGGCCCGCCGGTCCAACGAGGCCAATTTGTCCAGGTGCCAATCGGGCAGCGATGTTCGCCTTATCGTTGCCCCCCAGCCA